>NZ_JBEXJN010000041.1:0-8720 GCF_040609115.1 Lentzea sp. NPDC004782 | reverse complement strand
GCCCCTGGTCTTCGGCCGCTGCCTGGGCTGACGTCCAGGTCTTTTATGGGCGCATAAAACAACCTGACGTGGATGAAGGCGCCCTTCATCGCACCCCTAGAGGGTTTCGCGGTAGAAGGGGTCGGCCACGACCCCTTCGCCCTTGCGCTCGTCGAACGTGTAGACCTCGCGGCCCTCGACGTACACGTGCAGGGCCCGGCTCATCACGTCCAGCGGGTCCCCGGACCAGATCACCACGTCACCGTCCAGGCCGGGCTTCAGCGCGCCCACGCGGTCGTCCAGGCCCATGATCCTGGCCGGGTTGACCGTGAGCGACCTGATCGCCACCTCCGGGTCGAGGCCTTCCTTCACCGCCAGCGTGGCCTGGTGCACCAGGAAGTGGATCGGCACCACCGGGTGGTCCGTGGTGATCGCCAGCTCGACCCCGGCCCGCGCCAGGATTCCCGGGTTCCGCAGGCCGCGGTTGCGAACCTCCACTTTGGACCGCGAGGTGAACAGCGGCCCGATGATGACCGGAATCCGCTTCTCCGCGATGAGATCCGCGATCAGGTGGCCTTCGGTGCCGTGGTTGATGATCAACCGGTAGCCGAACTCCTCCGACAACCTGATCGCCGTGGCGATGTCGTCGGCCCGGTGCGCGTGCTGGCACCACGGCAGCTCACCGCTGAGCACCTTCGCCAGGATCTCCTGGGTGTTGTTGCGGTCGAAGGCCTTCCCGTCGGCTTCCGCCTCGGCCTTGCGCGCCACGTAGTCCTGCGTCTTGGTCAGCTCGTCCCGGATGACGGCCGCGACCCCTTGCCGCGTGGACGGCAGCTTCCCCTTCTCGCCGTACACCCGCTTCGGGTTCTCCCCCAGCGCGCTCTTCACGCTGACCGGTTCCTTGACGAGCATCTCGTCGACGGTCCGCCCCCAGCACTTCACGGCCACCGTCTGGCCGCCGATCGGGTTGCCCGACCCCGGCTTGATCACCGCCGTGGTGACCCCGCCGCTGAGCGCGTCACCGAACCCGAGGTCGGCGGGGTTGATCGCGTCCAGCGCCCGCATCCGCGCGCCGACCGGATCGGTCATCTCGTTGGTGTCCTGACCCGCCCAGCCCTCGGCCTCCTCGTGGACGCCGATGTGCCCGTGCGCCTCGACGAAGCCGGGCAGCACCCAGGCCCCGTCCGCGTCCACAACCTCAATCCCGTCCGGGATGTCGACGTCGGCGCCGACCGCGACGATCTTCCCGTCCTGGATCAGGACAGTGCCGCCTTCGACGGGCTCTCCGTCGACCGGCACGACATAGCCACCGGTGATCGCGATGTTCATGGTTAGCGACGCTAACGGTTGCGCTGCCGTTTCGCTACGAAAGCGGCTTGATCCCCCACCGGGCGCCCCAGGACTCCCCGGGAGCCACCCAGATCAGGTCGATGCCGGAGTTCAACGCGTCCGGCGGGCAGGTCATCGGTTCGATGGCCACCGCACGGCCGCGGCCGGGGTAGTTGTCCGGCGTGTACACCTGCACCCAGCGGAACGCCGGGTCAGCCCAGACCTCGACGCCACCGCTCTCGGACTCCAGCAGGTGGTGCACCAGGCCGTCCGCGGCGGGCTCGCAGCCGCCGAACGGCGTGTCCAGCTGGACCCCGTCCAGCGACCGCCCCTCGCGGAAGTCGAGCTCGGTCCCCTCCACCGGCGCCGCTGCCCCTGAAGGCACCATCCGCTCGGTGTCCAGCGGCAGCACGGTCGTCGCCGCGAGCGTCAGCGTGCACGAGTCGGTCGGGGCGTTCCCGGCCCGCGGGTACGGGTGCGTGCCCACACCGAACGGCGTGGCGACGTCTCCGACGTTCTTGACGCCGTGCGTGACCGTCAGCCCGTTGTCGTCCAGCGCATACGACACGGTGACGTACAACGCCGCAGGCCACCCCGGCTGAGGTTCGATCGTCGTCTGCAGCGACACCAGCGACCCGGTGTGCTCCAGCACCGACCAGGGCCGCCGCCGGACCAGCCCGTGAATGGCGTTCCCCCGCGCCGGCTCGGTCACCTCCAGGTGCTGAACCACCCCGTCCAGCACCCAGGACGCCCCCGCCGTGCGGTTCGGCCACGGCACCAGCACCGCTCCGGCGCTCATCGGCGGCTTCTCGTCCGCGCCGAACGTCTCCACATACGGAACGCCGTCCACCTCGAAAGACCGAAGGCCCGCGCCTACAGTCGCGATCACGGCGGTGGCACCCTCGTACGAGATCCCCAACATAGGGTTGCAGCCTACGGGGCCAACGGAAGGATTCCCCATGAAGGTTCATCACCTCAACTGCGCGACCATGCACCCTCCGCTGGTGGCGGGCGGCATCGTGGCGCACTGCCTGCTGATCGAGACCGACCAGGGCCTCGTCCTCGTCGACACCGGGTTCGGCACGCACGAGGTGACCAACCCCAAGGGGACGATCGACGGCCTCAGCCGCGCGCTGCTCAAGCCGTTGCTCGACATCAACGAGACCGCGATCTTCCAGGTCGAGAAGCGCGGCTACGGCGCCGAGGACGTGCGGCACGTCCTGCTCACCCACCTCGACCTGGACCACGCGGGCGGGCTGCGGGACTTCCCGAACGCCACCGTGCACGTGCTGGACACCGAGTTGGAGAGCGCGACCAACCCGCGCAACGCCAAGGAGCGGGCGCGGTACCCGAAGGCGCAGCGCGAGGGCGTCACGTTCCAGACGCACAAGGCCGAGGGCGAGGACTGGTTCGGGTTCGAGGCGGTGAAGGACATCCCCGGCCTGCCCGACGACATCCTGATGGTGCCGCTCATCGGCCACACCCGCGGTCACACCGGCATCGCGGTCAAGAGCGACGACGGCTGGCTGCTGCACGCCGGCGACGCCTACTTCTACCGCGGCGAGGTCGAGACGCCGCCGAGCAACATCTTCGCGCTCAAGGTCACCGCCAAGCAGACCGAGACGATCCGCGAGCAGCGTCTGTCCAATGTGGAACGGTTGAGGGAGCTCAAGGCGAGCGGTGAGGCCGAGGTCTTCTGCGCCCACGACCCGGTCGAGCTCGCCAGGCTCGCGTGACGTTCACCCGCCGGATCCGCCCCGGCCCGGTTCCGCCTTCCCGTGCGCCAGGCGGTTGATGCCCCAGAGCACGAGACCGGCGAGCAGCAGCCAGCCCGCGGTGGTGTAGTCGCTCCACGGCCGGCCGGACGTCCGCGGCAGCACCAGGTAGGCACAGCACAGCGCGCCCAGCACCGGCGCCCACGTCGGTGCGCGGAAGTGCCGGTGCTCCACCTTCTCCTTGCGCAGCACCAGCAGCGCGACGTTGACGATCATGAAGACGATCAGCAGCAGCAACGACGTCGTGCCGCCCAGCTTCGCCACGGTGCCGGTCGACACCAGGATCACCGCGAGGCCCGTGGTGAACACGATGGAGATCCACGGCGTGCGCCGCGACGGGTGCACGGTGTTGAAGAACTTGGGGATGATCTGCTCGTTCGCCATGCCGTAGAGCAGACGGCTGGCCATCAGCATGTTGATGAGCGCCGAGTTGATCACGGCCAGCAGGCCGATGAGCGCGAAGACCCACAGCGGGAAGCCGGGCGCACCGACCGAGACGACCTTCAGCAGCGCGTTGGTCTCCGCTTTCGCCAGTTCGTCCGCCGGGATCAGCAGCGACGCCGTGGTCGTCACGAGAACGTAGATCAACGCGGCGATGCCCATGCCCGTGAGGATCGCGCGGGGGAAGATCCTGGTCGGGTTGTGGCACTCCTCCGCCATGTTCACCGAGTCCTCGAACCCGACCATCGCGAAGAACGCCAGCGCGGTCGCCGAACTGATGGCGATCACGATGCCCGTGCCCCTCGGGTCCTCGACCCGGGTGAGACGGCTCGGGTCACCGTCGCCGACCGCGACGGCGTACGCGCCGATGGCGATCACGATGAGCAGGCCGGACAGCTCGATGCAGGTCAGCACGACGTTCGCCTTCACCGACTCCGAGACGCCGCGGAAGTTGACCAGGGCGAGGACGACGACGAAGACGATCGCCAGCGCGGTCCAGACGAACGCGTCCTTGGACGCGGTGATGTCGAAGAACTCCACGAGCAGCTGGCGCAGGTAGGTGTTGCCGAACGTGAGCGCGGCGGACGAGGCGGACGTCAGGCCGGAGCACATCACGGTGAAGGCGACCATGAAGGTCAGGAACTGCAGCTTGAAGGCCCTGTTCGTGTAGAGCGCGGCACCCGCGGCCCTGGGGTACTTGCCCACGAGCTCGATGTAGCTGAACGCGGTCAGGAAGGCCACCACGAACGCGAGCACGAAAGGCAGCCAGAGCGCGCCGCCGATGTTCTTCGCGACGCTGCCGACCAGCGCGTAGATACCGGTGCCGAGGATGTCGCCGACGACGAAGAACAACAGGAGATTCGGGCCGATCGCCCGTTTCAGCTCAGGTTGTTCCGTTTGTGAAGTCGCTTCAGCCATGTCCCGGGATTGTGCCCGTTTTGCCCAAGTCCCCACGGGAGCGGACGATCACCTCACCCATATGGTGTAACTATGAGACGCACCGCACCCCTGCTCGTCGCGGCCATCGTGCTGACCGGCTGCACGTCGTCACCGCCGCCGGCTCAGCCGAAGCAGTTCTCGGACGTGCAGAGCCTGGTGGCCGCGGTGTCCAAAGTGGTCAACGAGAAGAAGACCTACCGCTTCACCATCGCGCCACCGACCACGGGCGGCGTCACGGCCCCCGCCAACGGTTCCGTGCGCCTGGGCGACGTGCCGAGCATCGACGCGACCACCAAGCGTCCCGTCCAGACCGGCGGCAAGGACGAGGAGCTGCGGTTCGTCTCGACCACAAGGGACAGCGCGTTCGTGAAGCTGCCGCCGGTGTTCGGGCTGCCGCAGGACAGGTCGTGGATCAAGCTGGTGCGCAAGGACGACGACGAGCTCACGAACACGTTGCTGGGCTACCACGACGTGATCTACCAGCAGGCCGTCTTCACGACCTACCACCTGCCCGTGGTGCAGGCGGGCGGCGAGGTGAAGCTGGTCGCGCAGACCGGTGAGCGCACCCGGTACTCGATCGCCGTCGACTACAAGAAGGCCTACGACGCGCTCACCGACGAGAACCTGCGCAACGAGGTCAAGCTCGCCCTCGACCAGGGCGTCACGAGCACGGTGGGCGAGATCGAGCTGGACGGCAGCGGACTGCCGGCGCGCATCAAGTTCTCCACGCAGTTCCAGAACGCGCTGATCGTCGACGAGGCGCGGTTCACCGACTGGGGCTCCGACGTGCGGATCACCGAGCCGTCCGCGAACGAGATCAGCCCGCGGAACTGACCCGGTAGCGCCAGATCGCGGGCAGCAGCACGACCATGGTCACGGTCGCGACGATCACCAGCACGCCACCCGCGGTCACCGCCGCGGCCGTGCCGAACGCCGCGCCACCGGTGCCGTGCAACAGGTCTGCGATGCGCGGCCCGCCCGCCACGACGACGATGAACACGCCCTGCATGCGTCCCCGCATCTCGTCCGTCGCGGCCGACTGCAGGATCACGCCGCGGAACGCCATCGACACCATGTCCGCGGCTCCGGCGAGCGCCAGGAACGCCGCCGCGACCCACAGCGACCCGGCCAGGCCGAAGCCCATGATCGCGACACCCCAGCCGACGACGGCCAGCGCCACCGCGACACCGTGCCGGTTGATGTTCGAGATCCAGCCGGACGTGAGCCCGCACAGCACCGCGCCCACGGGAATCGCCGCGAACAGCACACCCAGCGCGAACCCGCCGCCGGGCGGGTCGCCGAACGTGTGCTGCGCCATCTCCGGGAACAACGCCCGCGGCATGCCGAACACCATCGCGATGACGTCCAGCAACATGCTCGCCAGCAGCACCTTCTGCGCCCACAGGTAGACGAACCCGTCCAGCACGTCCTTGAGCCCCGCGCGCCGCACCACGCCGTCCAGCGGAGGCATCGACGGCAGCTTCCACACCGCGTAGAGCGTGACGACGAGCGCGATCGCGTCCACCAGGTACAGCGTCGACAGCCCGACGACCGGCATCAGCGCACCCGCGAGCAACGGTCCGAGCACCGCACCGAACTGCATGACCGTCGAGCCCAGCGCGCCCGCCGCGGGCAGCAGCCAGGCCGGCACCAGCCGCGCGATCGACGCCGAGCGCGCCGGCGCGTTGGCCGCGAAGAACACCTGCTGCAGGCCGAGCAGCGAGATCACCAGCCACACCGAGCCGACGTTCAGCGCCGCCTGAGCCCACAGCAGCACCGACGAGACGGCGATGCCGGTGTTGGTGACGAGCAGGAGCTTGCGCCGGTCGACCGTGTCCGCGATCGCGCCGCCCCACAGCCCGAAGACCAGCAGCGGAACGAGCGCGACACCCGCGGCGATGCCGACCCACGCGGAGGAGCCGGTGAGGTCGTAGACCTGCTTGGGGACGGCAACGGCGGTGAGCTGGGAGCCCACCGCCGTGACGATCGTGGACAGCCACAACCGGCGATACGGGAGGATCTTCAACGGTCGAGTGTCGATCACGAACGTCGAACGCGCGCTTCTCCCCACAGTGGCCACATGGTTAGCCTATGGCAACTAACAAGTCCTTTACGTGATTTTGTCGCCAACACCACTTCAGAGGCGGACCGGGTAGACCGGTTCCGGCACCTTCGGGCTGATCCGGCCCTCGACGAAGATCCCGTGCCAGATCATGAAGCACAGCACCGACCACAGCTGGCGGCTGCGGTCGAACTGCTCGGACCTGTGCTCGGCGAGCAGCTCCAGCACGGCGTTCTTGTCGAGCAGGTGCCCGGTCTGCGAGTCGGCGATGACCCCCCGCGTCCAGTCGTACATCTCGGCCCGCAGCCAGTGCCGGATCGGCACCGGGAAACCCAGCTTGGGCCGGTTGAGCACGTGCGCCGGAATGATCTTCGCCAACGCCTTGCGCAGCGCGTACTTCGTCGTCCCCTCGGTGAGCTTCTGGTCGAGCGGCACCTCGGCCGCGACCTTGAACACCTCGGGGTCGAGGAACGGCACCCGCAGCTCGATCGAGTTGGCCATGGTCACCTTGTCGGCCTTGACCAGGATGTCGCCGCGCAGCCACGTGAAGAGGTCGATGTGCTGCATGCGCGCGACCGGGTCCCAGCCCTCCGACTCGCGGTACCAGGGCGCCGTGACGTCCTGGAACCCGATGCCCTCGACGTAACCGGGGAACACCGCCCGCACCTGCGCGTCGCTGAAGTTGCGCGCGTTGCCGTAGTACCGCTCCTCCAGCCTGAGCGAGCCGCGCCGCAGCAGGTCCTTGCCCCGCACGCCTTCCGGAATGGACTTCGACACCGCGCCCATCAGCTTCCGCACGCCGCCGGGCACCTTTTCGAAGGGGGACAACGAAAGCGGCTCGTGGTAGATCACGTACCCGCCGAACAGCTCGTCCGCGCCCTCACCGGACAGCACGGCCTTGACGTACTTGCGCGCCTCCCGCGCGATGAACCACAACGGCACCAACGCCGGGTCCGCCACCGGGTCGTCGAGGTACCAGATGATCAGCGGCAGCTCTTCCATCATCTCGTCCGGCGACACGGTCCTCACGACGTGCCGCACCCCGATCGCCGCCGCCGTCTCCGCGGCCACGTCCACCTCGGAGTACCCCTCGCGGTCGAACCCGCTGGTGAACGCGATGAGGTTGGGGTTGTGCAACTTGGCCAGCGTCGCCGTGGCCGTCGAGTCGATCCCACCGGACAGGAACGCGCCGACCGTGACGTCCGGGTCCGAGATCATGTGCTTGGCCACCGAGTCGCGCATCACCTCGGCGATCCGCTCGTGCAGCGCCTCGGCCTCGTGCTCGCCGTTGACCGGCCTGGGCGAGAACACCGGCTTGAAGTACCGGTTGAACAGCACCGGCCCACCAGGCGTGACCTTGAACGACGTCCCGGACTCCACCCGCCGGATCGCCTTGTGCAGCGACTCGGGCTCCGGCACGTACTGCAACACCAGGTAGTGCTGCAGCGCGGTCTGGTCGAGCTCCTGGCTGATCCCGAGCACCCCGGTCAACTGCAGCAGGCTCTTCTTCTCCGACGAGAACGCCACCCCGCCGGGCCCAGCCGCCCAGTACAAAGGCTTGATGCCGAACGGATCCCGCGCACCGAAGACGACCCGCTCCTCCGCGTCCCAGATCATGAACGCGAACATGCCCCGCAGCCGCTTGACCCAGTCGGCCCCGTAGTAGTGGTACCCGGCAACGATCGACTCGCCGTCACCCTCGGTCTTGAAGCGCGCACCGTGGTGCATCGCGAGCTCGGCCCGCAGCTCCTTGTAGTTGTAGATCTCGCCGTTGAAGTTCAGCGTGTACCGAGTGGGGTTCTCCGGCGGCCCCCACACCAACGGCTGGTGGCTGTGCTCCAGGTCGATGAACCCGAGCCGGTTGAACCCGTAGACCACCTCGGCATCGGCCCACGTGTCCTGCTCGTCGGGCCCCCGATGCCGCTGGCAGCGCAGTGCAGCGGCCACAGACCCGCGCGCGGCACTCGCGGCGGCTTCGGTGGAACAGATCAGTCCGAGCACTCCGCACACGTGAAATCGCACCTCGTAGCTAGCTGTTGCTGAAATCCCAGTATGCCCGTGCGCAAAACGGACACCCGCCCAACCCGAGGACGCACGAGCCCCGGCCCAGGTTCCACCCGCTCGTCGTTGTCGATGAAGGGCTCCTTCATCCACCAACAATTGGATTAAGAAGGCAAGAAAAAACAACCCGCCGC
>NZ_JBEXJN010000040.1:0-89892 GCF_040609115.1 Lentzea sp. NPDC004782 | reverse complement strand
ACCACGCCCGGCCGCCCGTTCGCCGTGTATTAGGGGATCCTAAATCCACCTCAGGTGGATGAAGGCGCCCTTCATCCACGGCAAAGGTCGCGCTTGGCCGGTCACGAGGTCGTGCGCACCATGACCGTTTCCGCGCCCGCGAGGGGAATCCGCGGTGGCGGAGCCGGCGGCGCGACCGACGGCCGGCGCGCGGCGTCGGAAACGCGCAGCAGCAAAGCCACCAGCATGTAGTTGGCCAGCAGCGACGACCCGCCTTTGGACAGGAACGGCGCGGTGATCCCGGTCTCCGGAATGAACTTCATGGCGCCACCCACCACCACGAACACCTGCAGGATGATCGCGAAGGAAAGCCCGCCGGCGAGCAGCTTGCCGAAGTCGTCCCGCACCGTGAGAGCGCTGCGCATGCCCAGGATCGCCAGCAGCAAGTAGGTCAGCAGAAGCGCGCTGAGCCCGATCAGTCCGAGCTCCTCGCCGAACGCGACGGTGATGAAGTCGGTGTTCGCCTCCGGCACCAGGTCCGGGTGGCCGACGCCCAGGCCGGTTCCGGAGATACCTCCGGCAGCGAGTGCGAACATGGCCCGCGCCATCTGATAGCCCTTGCCGTAGTAGTCGGCGAACGGGTCGACCCAGTTGGCCACCCGCACCCGGACGTGCGAGAAGAGGTGGTAGGCGACGAAACAGCCGATGCTGAACAAGGTCATCCCGACTGCCACCCAGCCGATCCGTCCGGTCGCCACGTACAGCATGGACAGGACGATTCCGAAGAACAGCAGTGACGCCCCGAGCTCCTTTTCCAGGGCGAGCACGCCGATGGACACGCCCCAGGCGGCCAACAGCGGCCCGAGATCCCGCAGTCGCGGCAGTTGGACACCGGCGACGCGCCGCCCGGCGACCACGAACAGTTCGCGCTTGGCGACCAGGAACGCGGCGAAGAAGACGATCAGCAGAATCTTGGCGAACTCCCCGGGCTGAATGCTGAGGCCGCCCACCCGAACCCACACCTTGGCGCCCTGCACCTCGGAGATCGAACTGGGCAGAACGCCCGGCAGGATCAACGCGACCAGCCCGGCCAGCCCGCAGGTGTAACCGTATTTGGCGAGCACCCGGTGGTCCCTGAGCACAGCGATCACGACCAGGAAGAACACCAGTGCGACGGCGGTCCAGGCGACCTGCCGCGGCGCCGCCGGCTGGGACACGTCATCCGCGAGGTCCAGCCGGTAGATCATCACCAGACCGAGACCGTTGAGCAACGCGACACACGGCAGGATCAACGGGTCGGCATAGGGCGCCCAGCGACGCACGGCCAGATGCGCCACCACAAACACCGAGAGGAACGCGAGGCCGAGCCACACCGCGGTCATCGTGAGCGGATGGTGCGTGTTGATCTCGACCAGCGCGAACGCCGCCGTCACGATCAACGCGGCGAACACCAGCATCACCAGTTCGACGCGACGCCCCACGTCCCCGGACCCGCCCATCACACCCTCCATCGACAGTCACGGGCCGAAGCCCGTCACTGAAGCTGGCAGGTTCGGCGTGTCCCGGCCGTCAAGTGGCGCAATGTCCGCTCCTGCAAGTGTGCTGGCTAACTCGCCCTCCCTCCTCCGCGGTGGCGAGGAGGGAGGGCGAGGCATGACCGGTGGTCAGCAGGGCACGGAAGAGCCACCGCCGCTGAGGTAGCGACCGTAGATCCAGCCGATGCTGGCGCCGTTCTGGTCGCGGACCCAGGTCCACCTGTTGCCGTAGCTGTTCGTGACGTAGCAGTCGTAGCTCACCTTGGCTTTTTCCGGAACGGAACCCACGACTTTGCAGTCCCCGTACGGGCCGGTGTGCGCCGGAGCGCCGCCGGACTTCGTCACCGTGCCGGATCCGTCGTCGAAGTCGTGGTGCGGCCAGTTCGCGTTCCCGCACGTGACGGCGGCCGGTCCGAGGTCGGCGGCCTGCGCCGGCGGTCCCGCGGCGGTCGCCACGAGCGCGGTGCCGACAAGGGCGGCTCCTGCAACGAGTGCACGCAAATACATGCTCTTCTCCATTCGGGTGAAGCGTCATTTCGGCCGGTTTTGGAATGCGGATTGCCGCGATCCCGGCGACGCGATGCCAGCTTGGCAAGTCGGTCGGCGTGCGCCAAGCGATTCGCGGCGTCCCGGACGGTCTCGGCGACTCTTGCCTGGTCAGGTGGCATCTGTCCGAACGGCCGGACAAGATCCCCTGACCAGCCGACGCCGTTGGGACCTCCGGTCCGCCACGATGAGATGGTGACTCCTCATCGCGTCCAGCCGGAATCAGCGCGAGATGTCGCGGAGTTCTCCGCCCTTCTGCGGTCGCTCAAAAAGAATTCGGGACGAACCCTGCGACAATTGGAAGAACACGCGGCCGAGTACGGCGATGTTCTGCCCCGCAGCACCGTCGCCGACATGCTGCGCCGTGAAGCACTTCCCCGGCCGGAGCTGCTGGCGGCGTTCGTGCGCGCGTGCGGCGACGGGCAGCACCTGGCGGCGTGGTTGAGCACCAGGGAACGTCTGGCCGTGGGCACGTTCCTCGACGTGGAGCCGGCGGAGGTGCCATCGGAAGCACCATCGGGGCGACGGAAGCGGTGGCTCGCCGCCACGACGGCGGTGGTCGTGGTGGTGATCGCCGCGGTCGTCGCCACAGTTCTGCTCGGCGGCTCCTCCGGCCCGACGGCGTTGCCGTCCAACGGCTGGTACCTGCTGCGCCCGGGCCACATCGCCGATCGCGGCCTCTGCGTGGGGGAGGGCAGCGAACGCAACAAGCGCACCGATCGCGAGCTCGCCGTTCAGCGGCCGTGCGCGAACCTGGTGCCGGACACGTATCTCGAAACACTCGGCACCGGGGTGTACCTGATCAAGTGGCATCACCCGGTGAAGGGCTGGGGCTGTCTGTCCGTGGACGAGGCCTCGCTCGACGACGGCATGCTGCTGGCTCCCAGGAACTGCACATCGGCGGCCAACCAGCGGTTCCTGTTCCAGCCGGTCTCCGTTCCCGTGCCGAACGGTTTCGTGCTGCGGCCGGTGCACAGCGGCAAGTGCGTGGGTCTGCTCGGCGGTCCGTCCGACGTCGACGCCGGCGCCGAACTGTCCCAGGAGACCTGTTCTGGTCAGGCCGACCAGGAGTTCCTCCTGGAACCGGTCGAACACGCGCGGGTCGAGCCGTCGAGCTGAGGTCAGTCCTCGTCGACCTCGCGCCGGGACAGCCGCACCTCCTCGACGTCGAGCTTGCGCTGCACCGCCCGCAGCACGATGTCGTCGATGGCCCGTTCGTCGCGCAACCGCACCACGGTCGCCCGCTTGTGCGCGATCAGCTCCAGCCGCAGCGCGGTGTACTCGCCCTCGGACTGCACCACCTCCTCGTTGCCGGATTCCTTGGCGCGCACGACCTCCAGGTGGTGTTCGTACTCGGCGAGCACGCGCTTGTAGACGACGTCCGAAACGCCCACCTTGTCGGCGAGGCGCGGCAAAGCCTCGTAGGCCTCCTCGGACGCGGTCGTCTGGGCCAGCTTCAGTTCCTCCTCCACCGCGGTGTCCTCCGGCAGCCGCGAGAACCGGAGGATCGACGGCAGCATGATCGACTGCACGATCAGGGTCAGCACGACGACACCGGACGTGATGAGGATGATCTGGTCGCGGAACGGGAAGGGCGCGCCACCGACGACCGTGTCCGGCACGGCCAGCGCGGCGGCCAGCGACACGGCGCCGCGGAACCCCGCGCCCGCCGACACCAGGCGCTGGCGTGCGCCGACGCGGCGCAGTCGTTGCTGCGGCCGGCGGTCGAGCGCGCGGATGACGTACGGCGTGGTGTAGCTCCAGAGCAGGCGGGTGCCCGCCACCGCGAGCGCCACCAGGCCGATCGTGCCGAACGCCCGCAGCGTCTCCGAGCCGTTCAGCGACCGGATCGCGCCGTTGGCCTGGAGCCCGATCAGGACGAACAGGGCGCCGTTGAGCAGGAACGTGGCGATGCCCCAGAACGCGGAGCTCATCTGACGGGTGTCCGCGGGCACGACGCGCGGCCCGACCTGCGACAACGCCAGGCCGCACACGACCACCGCGATCACGCCGGAGCCGTGGGCGACCTCGGCCAGCAGGAACGCGGTGAACGGGGTGAGGATGCTGACCACGGTCTCGTGCATCGGGTTGTCGAGCCGCTTGCGGACCTGCACGGCGAGCCAGGCGACCGCGAGACCCGCCACCGCGCCGCCCGCGTAGGACAGCAGCAGTCGCAACCCGACCAGGCCGACGCTGAACTGCTGCTCGCCCGTGGTGATCGCGATGGCGATCGCGTAGATCACCAGCGCCGTGCCGTCGTTGATCAACGACTCGGCGCGCAGGATGGTCGTGGTGCGGCGCGGCATGCCGCGGGCGATGGCCGAGACGGCGGTCGCGTCGGTGGGCGCGAGGGCCGCGCCGAGCACCCACGCAGGACCCCAGTCGAGGCCCAGCGCGTGGGCGACCGCCGCGACCGCCGCCGCGGTGGCGAGCACGAGCAGCGTGCTGAGCAGCACGATCGGGCGCAGGTTGCTGCGGATCTCCCGCAACGAGGTGTTGAGGCTCTCCCAGTACAGCAGCGCCGGGAGGAAGATCAGCAGCATCGCCTCCGGCGGCAGGCTGACCGACTCCAGCGCGGGCACGAAGCCGAGCACCGCGCCGCACACGACCAGCAGCACCGGGGCCGCGAGGCGCAACCGTCCAGACGCGACGCTGCTCGCCAGGACGCAGACGCCCAGCACCACCACGAGTTCGAGACCGAGCATGGCCTCAATCTAGGTGGCTCACGCGCTGAGCGCGTCATCCAATTCGGCCCCCGGCGCCAGGCCCGGCCCTGGCGGAGCTCGATGAACGGCGCATTCGTTCACCTCAGGTGGATGAAGGTTCCGTTCATCGAGGAAGGGGCGGACGCGCTCACGCGCTGAGCGCGTCATCCAATTCCGCGAGCAACCGCGACTTGGGGCGCGCTCCCACGATCTGCCGGATCGGTACGCCGTCGCGGAACAGCAGCATCGTGGGCAGCGACATGACCTGGTAGTCGCGCGCGGTGGCGGTGTTCTCGTCGGCGTTGATCTTCAGCACGGTCAGGTCGTCGCGTTCCCGGTCGATCTCGTCGAGCACGGGCGAGAGCATGTGGCACGGCCCGCACCACTGCGCCCAGAACTCGACGAGCACGGTGCCGGTCCGGGTCTTCTCCGCGAACGTGGCGTCGGTCAGCTGCACTGGAACTCCTTGGGTTCTGGCACGAGGCACGGATCGGAGAAGGCGAGTCTGGCCAGCAGGAACTCCCGGACGGTCTGGAGCCGCTCCAGGCAGGCGTCCACCTCGGCGAGCTTGCGCCGGTAGACCTCCCGCGAGTCGGGGCACGAGTCGCCCGACTCGTGGCCCGCGCGCAGGCACGCCACGAACGGCTTGGTGTCCTCCAGCGACAGCCCGACCGCCTGCAGCGACTGGATCTCCTTCACCAGCCGCAGGTCGTGGTCGTCGTACTCGCGGTAGCCGTTGGACGTGCGTTGCGCCGCCAGCAGTCCCTGGGACTCGTAGAAGCGCAGCGCACGCGTGGTGGTGCCGGCTCGCTTGGCCAGTTCGCCGATCCTCATGACCGGAACGCTAAACCTTGACGCGCACGTCAAGGCAAACCCTCGAAATATTCCCGTCCCGGCGAGTTTTCCCACCCTGTGGCCGTGGAAGCGGCGAACCCCTTGGCGCGCACAGAATGCGAGGACCCGACGAGAGGGGGACCGGTGGGGTCACCACTGCACCTGGCCGTCGCGTTGCGCGCGACCGGCGACGAGGCGTTCACCGCGAAGCACTGGGTGGAGCTCGCCCGCGAGGCCGAGGAGGCCGCGCTCGACTTCGTCACGTTCGACGACTCGCTGGGCGGCGAGCCCGGCCTCGACGCGGTGCTGACCGCCGCCCGCGTCGCGCCGCTCACCTCGCGCATCGGCCTGGTGCCGACGGCGGTCGTCACGCACACCGAGCCGTTCCACCTGTCGAAGGCCATCGCGACGCTCGACTACGTCAGCAAGGGGCGGGCGGGCGTCCAGCTGACGACGGACTCGTTGCACGGCAAGCACTTCGGGCGGCGCGAGAACTTCGACGACCTGTGGGAGGAGGCCGCCGACCACGCAGAGGTGTTGCGGCGGCTGTGGGACAGCTGGGAGGACGGCGCCGAGATCCGCGACGTCACCACCGGCCGGTTCATCGACCGCGAGAAGCTGCACCACATCGACTTCGAGGGCCGCTGGTTCAGCGTGCGCGGACCGTCGATCACGCCGCGGCCGCCGCAGGGCCATCCGCCGATCGCCGCCACCGAGCCGGGGTTCGCGGACATCGTGTTCGGCGACGACCCCTCGGTGCCCGGCGCGCTCGTCTTCCGCGACGTCACCGGGGTCCCCGAGGCCGGCCAGCTGCGCGAGTGGCAGGAGCAGGGGTTCGCCGGGTTCCGCATTCACGCCGACCTGCACGAGGTCACCCGCGGGCTCGTCCCGGAACTGCGCGGGAAAGGCCTGTTCCGGACGGAGTACGAGCACACCACGCTGCGCGGCCACCTCGGTCTCGCGAAGCCCGCCAACCAGTACGCCTGAAGCGCCTGGCCGGAGGTTCTGCCCGTGACGCGTGCCTGAACGCAGCGCGCCAGGTGCTCGATGAAGGGCGCCTTGCTCCACCTGAGGTGGATGAATGAGCCGTTCATCGACGGCGAACGCGCGCGGGACCTGTGGCTGGACGGCTCAGAAGGAGCGCAAGATGACCAAGCAGATCCACCTCGCCGCGCACTTCCCCGGCGTGAACAACACGACGGTGTGGAGCGATCCGCAGGCGGGCAGCCACATCGAGTTCGACTCGTTCGTCCACTTGGCACGGACGGCGGAACGGGCGAAGTTCGACTTCTTCTTCCTCGCCGAGGGACTGCGGCTGCGTGAGCAGGGCGGCCAGATCTACGACCTCGACGTGGTAGGCCGGCCGGACACGTTCACCGTGCTCGCCGCGCTGGCCGCGGTGACCGACCGGCTCGGGCTGGCCGGCACGATCAACTCCACGTTCAACGAGCCCTACGAGGTGGCCAGGCAGTTCGCCTCGCTCGACCACCTCTCCGAAGGGCGCGCGGCGTGGAACGTCGTCACGTCGTGGGACGCCTTCACCGGCGAGAACTTCCGTCGCGGAGGGTTTCTCAAGCAGGAGGACCGCTACACCCGCGCGGAGTCGTTCCTGCGCACGGCGTGGAAGCTCTTCGACACCGGCATCGGCCGGTTCGAGCACAAGGACGAGCACTTCGACATCAGTGGCACCTTCGGGGTCCCGCAGTCACCGCAGGGCCGTCCGGTGATATTGCAGGCGGGGGACTCCGACGAGGGCAGGGAGTTCGCCGCCGCCACCGCCGACGCGATCTTCTCGCGGCACGGGACGCTGGAGGCGGGGCAGCGGTTCTACCGCGACGTGAAGGGCAGGCTGGCCAAGTACGGCCGCACGCCTAATCAACTGGTGGTGCTGCCCGCCGCCACGTTCATCCTCGGCGACACCGACGCGGACGCCCAGGAGAAGGCGGCTCAGGTGCGCCGGCAGCAGGTCAGCGGGGCGACCGCGATCCGGTTCCTGGAACAGGTGTGGAACCGGGATCTCAGCGCTTACGACCCGGACGGTCCGTTGCCGGTGGAGGAGCCGCTGACCGGCGAGAACACCATCGCGAAGGGCCGCGCGAGCGTCCGGATGTTCAAGGACCCCGTCGCCACGGTGAAGGAGTGGCGCGAGCGGGCCGCGGCCAAGAACCTGTCGATCCGCGACCTCGTGATCGACGTGAGCGCGCGGCAGACGTTCATCGGGTCGGCGGACACCGTCGCCACGCAGATCAACGACCTGGTGCAGCAGGACGCGGCGGACGGGTTCATCCTCGTGCCGCACGTGACGCCGGGCGGGTTGGACGAGTTCGCCGACACCGTCGTGCCGCTGCTCCAGGAACGCGGCGTCTTCCGGGAGGACTACACCGGTCCGACCCTGCGGGATCACCTCGGTCTCCGATAGTTGTTCACCACGTGGACGTCCTTGCTCAGGCAATCGTGCGCTCCCTAACGTGAGGCGCGTTCTGCACGTGCTCTCATCCGAGCGCAGGGAAGGGAGGGCAGGAATGACCGACTTCGCCTTGTTCCTGTCCTCCCGCAGGCACGTCGACCACGGGCGCGTGTCGAGCGCCGCCTGTACCGGTTGACCTCTCGGCCCTTCCTCGCCCCGCCTGCCCGACAAGGACCCACCATGTCTTCCGGCACCCTCACTCCAGTGTCCACAAAGGACGTCGAACTGGCGAAGTTGCCCGTCGTCGCCGCCCGCCACCCGTGGCGGTGGGTCGGCGTCGCCGCCGTGCTGGTGCTCGTGGCGCAGTTCGTCCACGGCCTGGTCACCAACCCCGCGTGGGACTGGCCGACGTTCGCCCGCTACTTCACCGCCCAGTCGATCCTCACCGCCGTCGGCACCACGATCCTGCTGACCGTCGCCGGTACGGTGCTGGGCTTCGCCCTGGGCATCGTGGTCGCGGTGCTGCGGCTCTCGAAAAGCCCGTTCCTGCAAGCGGTCGGCTGGACCTACGTCTGGGCGTTCCGGTCGATCCCGCTGATCGTGCAGCTGCTGTTCTGGTTCAACATCTCCTACCTCTACCAGCGGCTCAGCCTCGGCATCCCGTTCGGCCCGGAGTTCGTGACGTTCGAGACGGTGCAGCTGATCAGCCCGATGGGCGCGGCCGTGCTCGGACTCGCGCTGCACCAGGCCGCGTACGCCGCCGAGATCGTCCGCTCCGGCGTGATCTCCGTCGACCGCGGCCAGCTCGAAGCCGCCGCCGCGCTGGGCATCCCGAGGTTCCGGCAGTTCCGCAGGATCGTGCTGCCCCAGGCGATGCGCGCCATCCTGCCGAACGCCGCGAACGAGGTGATCAGCCTCTTCAAGGGCACGTCGGTCGTGTCCGTGATGGCGATCGGCGAGCTGTTCTACCAGGTCCAGGTGATCTACGGCCGCAACGCGCGCGTCGTCGCGCTGCTGATGGTCGCCACCGTCTGGTACATCATCCTGACCACGCTGCTCTCGATCGGCCAGCACTACGTCGAGCGCCACTTCGCCCGAGGAGACCGCCGGTGATCGAGGTGCTGGGCGTGCACAAGAGCTTCGGCTCCAACGAGGTGCTGCGCGGGGTGTCGCTGGACGTCGCGGCCGGCGAGGTCGTGGTGGTGCTCGGGCCGTCGGGTTCGGGCAAGTCGACGTTGCTGCGCACGATCAACCACCTGGAGAAGGTCGACCGCGGGTTCATCAGCATCGACGGCGACCTGGTCGGGTACGAGCGGCGCGGCGGCAAGCTGCACGAGCTCAAGGAACGCGAGATCCTCAAGCAGCGCAGGCACATCGGGTTCGTGTTCCAGAACTTCAACCTGTTCCCGCACCTGACCGCGCTGGAGAACGTCGCCGAGGTCGCACCGGTCGAAGAGGCGCGGCGGTTCCTGGCCCGCGTCGGCCTGGCGGACAAGGAGAACTCCTACCCGCGCCAGCTCTCCGGCGGCCAGCAGCAACGCGTCGCGATCGCGCGAGCCCTGGCCACGAAACCGAAAGTCGTGCTCTTCGACGAGCCGACCTCGGCGCTCGACCCGGAACTGGTCGGCGAGGTGCTCGACGTGCTGCGCGACCTCGCCCGGTCCGGCACCACGATGATCGTCGTCACCCATGAGATCGGTTTCGCCCGCGAGGTGGCCGACCGCATCGTGTTCGTCGACCAGGGCGTGATCGTCGAGCAGGGCACGCCGTCCGAGGTGCTCGACCGCCCGTCCCACGAACGCACCCGCGCGTTCCTCTCCAAGGTTCTCTAGCAAGGAGTTCGTTGTGCGCAAACCACTTCTCGCCGCGCTGGCCCTCGTCCTCGCCGCCTGCGGCACGGCCGAGAGCGAGCCCTCGTCCAGCGGCGGGGCCCTGAACGTCAACCTGAGCCCGGACCAGAAGCGCGTGACGGCGCAGAAGGACGACAAGATCGCGTCGAAGGTGCCGGAGAAGTTCAGAACCAAGGGCGAGCTCGTCATCGGCGGCTCCGCGGGCACCGCGCCGCCACTGCGGTTCTACGCCACCGACGACAAGACCGTGATCGGCGTCGAGACCGACATCGCGACGCTGGTCGCCGACGTGCTGGGCCTCAAGCCGAAGCTGGAGGTCTCCTCGTGGGAGAACCTCTTCGTGGGCCTGGACAGCGGTGCGTTCGACGTCGGCCTGTCCAACATCACGGTCACCGAGGCGCGCAAGGAGAAGTACGACTTCGCCACCTACCGCCTGGACACGCTGGCGTTCGAGGCGAAGAAGGGCGGCACCTGGCGGGTGAAGGAGCCCGAGGACGTGGCCGGCAAGGTGATCGCCGTCGGTTCCGGCACCAACCAGGAGAAGATCCTCGTCGACTGGAGCACCAAGAACGTCGCCGCGGGCCTCAAGGCCACCGACATCAAGTACTTCCAGAACTCGTCGGACTACTACCTGGCGCTGCAGTCCGGCCGCATCGACGCCTACCTCGGCCCGAACCCCACGTCGGCCTACCACGCGGCCACGTCCGGCCAGACCGAGGTGATCGGCACCTTCTCCGGCGGCGCCGCCGTGCAGGGCAAGATCGCCGTGACCACCAAGAAGGACAACGGTCTCGTCGCCCCGGTCCAGGAGGCGCTCAACCAGCTGATCGCCAACGGCAAGTACGCCGAGGTGCTCCAGCGCTGGGGTCTGTCCGACGAGGCCGTGCCGGCGTCGGAGATCAACCCCCAAGGCCTGCCGAAGACCTGAGGACACCGCCATGCGATTCAGCATCACCATCGACACCGAGAACGAGGACGTCGCACTGCGGCTGCTCGGCGCGTTGAAGGACGCGGGCCTGGTGCAGGCCACCGAGGCCGTGGTCGACGAGGCGGACGTGCGGATCCTGCCGGACACCCGGCAGGTCCTGTTCCGGGGAGAACCCGTCGAGCTGACCAGACTGGAGTTCGAGCTGCTGCTGCACCTGTGCGAACACCCCGATCGCGTGCATCGCCGTCGTGACCTCCTCGCCGCGGTGTGGGGTGTGAACGACAACTACAGCGGCGCCCGGACGGTCGACGTGCACGTGCGGCGGGTGCGGCAGAAGCTCGGTGACGCGGCGGACGTGATCCAGACCGTGCGCGGGGTCGGGTACCTGGTCGCCTCCAGCGGGCGGGTGCGGGTGGAGAGGTCGCCGAACGTCGTGCAGCTCGCCGAGCGGCGGGCCGGGTGAGCGATGTTCCACCGATCAGACCGGTCCGGTGTGCGCGGAACAGTCCTTGTGCGGCCGTTGTGGGTTGATTAGTTTTCAACTGATATGACGGATCACCAGACCATCGTGTTCGAGACGATGGATCCGCTGTTCAAGCACATGCTGTCCGGGTACCTCCTGCGCACCGCCCTGGAGCTGGGCCTGCCCGACCTGGTGGGCGAGGAACCCGTGCCCGTCGCGGACCTCGCGCGCACGGCCGGCATCGATCCGGACCTCACTCTCCGCCTGTTCCGCGCCCTGCACGGGCTCGGTTTCTTCCGCAGAGCGGCGCCGTACACCTACGTGCACAACGAACTCTCGCGGCTGTTGCGGACGAACACCGGAGACGCCCCCGCGGAGATCGTCAGCGGGTTCTTCAAGCCGGACTGGATGTGGCCGTTGTGGGAGAGGTTCACGGACGCGGTGCGCACCGGCACCTCGCCGTTCTCCTCGGTGCACGGCAAGGACTTCTACAGCTTCCTCGGTGACGCACCCCAGGTGGCGGAGAGCTTCAACCGCGCGATGACGTTGTCGTTGGGCCCCACCAACCCGCTGGTGGCCGAAGCCCTGGACCTCGACGGCGTGCACCACCTGGTGGACGTCGGCGGCGGCCAGGGAACCCTGCTGCGCGCGGTGCTGGAGCGCCACCCCGCTGTGCGCGGCACGCTCTTCGACCTCGACGTCGCCCTCGTGGACGCGGACCCCGAACTGCGCGGCGGCGCGCTGGCGGAACGGTGTGATGTCGTTGCCGGGGACGCGCGGGAGTCCGTGCCGGCCGCGGACGCCTACCTGATGCGGCTGATCCTGCACAACTGGGACGACGACACGTGCGTGCGGATCCTGTCGCGCTGTGCCGAGGCCGGGAACCCCGGCGCGCGGGTCTTCGTGGTGGAGGCGTTGCTGTCGGACGGCCACGCGTTCGTGCCGCTCATGGACCTGCAGATGTTCATGCTGGTCGGGGGCAAGGAGCGGGACGAGGACGAGTTCGCCGCGCTGTTCGAACGGGCCGGTCTTCGGCACGTCGGCGTGCGGGCGACGCCCAGCGCCCTGCGCGTGATCGAGGCCAGGCGGCCCTAAAGCGGTTGCCGCCTCGCGGAGGCCTGGTGTTGCATGGCACGCCGGGCCTCAACGGGGGAGTGGTCGAATGCAGGTGTCCCTTGTGGACGAATTGATCCGCACGCAGTTCCCGCGCTGGCATGGCCTTCCCATCACGCCCGTCGAGCACGGCGGCACCAGCCACGCGATCTACCGGCTGGGCGACGACCTCGCGGTCCGGTTGCCGAACCGCGAGTGGTCAACCGGTCAGGCCGAACGCGAATCCACCGTTCTGTCCCTGCTCGCCCGTCACCTCCCGGTCGCCACGCCGGAACCGGTCGGGCTGGGCGAACCCGGTTCCGGTTACCCGCACCGCTGGACGGTCGTGCGCTGGTTGCCCGGACACACCGCCACCGTCTCCGAAGTCCGTTCCGACACACCGATCCGCCTCGCGGAGCTGATCCACGCGTTGAAGGGCATCGAGGTGGGCGACGCGCAGTGGGTCCCGCACCGCGGCAACGCGCACATCGGCGAGCACGACGACCTGATTCGCGAGCGGATCACGCAGGTCGGAGGAGATCCGAGGCTCTTCGCGCTGTGGCAGGAGGCGCTCGACGCGCCGCCCTGGTCCGGGCCGCCGCGCTGGCTGCACGCCGACCTGCACAGCGGCAACCTCCTGTTCACCAGCGGTGAGCTGACCGGTGTGATCGACTGGGGCTGTGCCGGGGCCGGTGATCCGGCCGGTGACCTGATGGCTGCCTGGCTGTTCCTCGACGAACGCGGCAGGCGGGCGTTCCGGCGCGAGCTCGGCGAGTTCGACGACGCCGCGTGGGTTCGTGCCCGCGGCTGGGCGCTGCACCTCGCGGTCCTGGGGCTGCCGTACTACCGCGACACCAACCCGGTCTTCGCCGACATCTGCCGGCACACGCTCGACCAGCTCTGTCCTGGGTGGAACGGCTAGCAGCAGGCAGAGCGCCGCGCAGGGGATCTCCGCGAAACCCGCCATGGCGACGGCGACGGCCAGTTCCGCGCCGGTGGACGTGGCGAGGTCGAGGCAGGCGTCGACGAGGAGCAGTCCCGCCGCGACGGCCGCGGGCACGCGGTAGTGGGCGCCGGTGCGCACCAGGAGTCCTGTGGTGAGCAGGGCGGCGGCTTCCAGGCTGTCCAGGGTGACCCAGAGGGCGGCCTGCGCGGGTGGCAGGGTGACGGCGAGGTGGGCGAGCCAGGGCAGCAGGACGAGGCCTGATCCGATCAGCAGCCGGGAGGTGGAGGTCACGTGATCAACCCTCTGATTTCCGCGGTCTGGAGTCAGTCGCACTGCTTTCCGTCTTGGGGGTGGCACCAGGTACACCCCCGGCGGCCGCCTACGGTTGGATCATGAAGACCCGGCTGCGGCGAGCGCTCACCCGCCTGACCCGCGACCTGTCCTTCCTCGCGCTGGGGGCGCCGCTTCACCTCGTCACGGCGTTCCTGCTGTTCAACGCCTTCGGCCTGGTGTGGGAGATCATCGAGGGCGGGGACGCCAGTGCGCCGGTGCTCCTGGGGATCAACCTGGCGCTGATGATCTTGTGCGTGCCGGTGCTGACCGCGGCCCAGCGGTGGCGCTTCCGGCAGCTGCTCGGCATCGACATCCCGAGGCCGGGGTGGCGGCGGCCGTGGCGCCAGGTCGGCTACCACAGCTTCGCCGGGGCGTTGTTCGGCGCGCTCGAGGTGCTGGTGGTGGGGCTGCTGGCCGCCGGGGTGGCCGCGGCGGCGGTGTACGCGCTGCCCTGGCAGTGGCGGATCGAGCACCTCGGCGTGTTCTCGGAGAAGTACCTCGTCGTGGCCGGGGTGGTCGCGCTGGCCCTCGTCCGGCGCGTGGCCGCCGCCGTCGTGCGCCTGGAGAGCGCGTTCGTGCCGTCGCTGCTCGGCCGCAGCAGGGAGGAGGTCCTCGCACGGCAGGTCGAGGACCTCACGGAGAGCCGGGCCGGCGCGGTGGACGCCGCCGACGCGGAACGGCGGCGCATCGAACGCGACCTGCACGACGGCGCCCAGCAGCGGCTGGTGTCGCTGGCGCTGAACCTGGGCCTGGCCAGGGCGACGCTGGACCTGCCGCCCACCGCGGCCGCGGTGATCGACTCCGCGCACCGCGAGGCGAAGGAGGCGATCGAGGAGCTCAGCACCCTGGTGCGCGGACTGCACCCCGCCGTTTTGGACGAGCTCGGGCTGGACGCGGCGCTGTCGGGGCTCGCCGCTCGCGCCCCGCTGCCCGTGCGGCTGCGGGTGGACCTGCCGCGACGCGCGGCCCCGGCGGTGGAGGCGGTCGCGTACTTCGTCGTGTCCGAGGCGCTGACGAACGTCGCCAAGCACGCGCGCGAGGCGACCAGGGCCGAGGTGACGGTGACCCTGGTGGGCGGGATACTGCGGGTGACGATCGCGGACGACGGCCTGGGCGGGGCCGACCCCGGCCGGGGAACCGGTCTCACGGGGCTCGCCCAGCGCGTGCGGTCGGTCGACGGAACGTTCCGGATGAGCAGTCCCGTGGGGGGACCGACCGTGATGAGCGTGGAGCTGCCTTGCTGAGAAGTGCCGTGATCGCCGAGGACTCCGTGCTGCTGCGGGTGGGCCTGGTCAAGGTCGTGGAGATGGCGGGCTTCGACGTGGTCGCCGAGGCCGGCGACGCGGAGGCGCTGCTGGCCGCGGTCGAGGAGCACCGGCCCGACCTCGCGCTGGTCGACGTCCGGATGCCGCCGGGCTTCACCGACGAGGGCGTGCGCGCCGCGCTGTCGATCCGCCGCACCCGGCCGTCGACGGCGCTGTTGCTGCTCTCCCAGTACGTCGAGGAGCGTTACGCGGCCGAGCTGCTCGCCGCCAACACCAGCGGGGTGGGCTACCTGCTCAAGCACCGGGTCGCGGACGTCGAGGAGTTCGTCGAGGCGCTGCGGCGGGTGGCCGACGGCGGCACCGCGCTCGATCCGCAGGTCGTGGCGCAGCTGCTGGTGCGGCGGCAGAGCGATCCGCTGGAACGGCTGACGGCCCGCGAACGGGAGGTGCTCGCGCTCATGGCCGAGGGGCGTTCCAACGCCGGCATCGCCGCCCAGCTCGTCGTGAGTGAGAGCGCGGTCGCCAAGCACATCAACAGCATTCTCGCCAAGCTCGACCTGCCCAAGGCCGACGCCGACCACCGCCGCGTGCTGGCCGTGCTGCACTTCCTCGGACTAGGAAGCCCGGAACCGCTGCGGTGACATCCCCGTCTCGCGGGCGAAGAACTTGGTGAAGTTGGTGGCCTCGCTGAACCCCAGCCGATGCCCGATCGCGGCCGACGACAGGTCGGTGTGCACGAGCAGGCGCTTGGCCTCCAGCGCGACCCGCGCGTCGATCAACGCCTTGGCCGACCGGCCGGTCGCGGCCATGCAGATCCGGTTGAGGCTGCGCAACGAGTAGCCGATGCGGGCCGCGTAGTCGGCGGCGTTGCGGCTGGTGGCGAACGACCGTTCCAGCTCCTGCTGGAACCGTTCGAACCGGGCGTCGCCGTGGGCGGCGTCCTCCGGGGACGGCAGGCGGGCGATGCGCAGCAGCACCGCGCCCAGCAGCTGGCGGAGCAGGTCCACCGGCTCGTTCGTGAGCAGGTTGCGGCGGTACTCCTGCCTGAGGTCCTGCACGGCGCGGGTGAGGACGGCCCGTTCCGCCTTGGGAGCCGTGAGCATCGTCGGCCCGAACGGGCTCAGCAACTGCCGTGTGCCGTCCAGCGGGGGCGGGAACGCGGGCGTGAAGAGGACCACGAGCGCCTCGACGTCGCCGTCGGGCAGGCGCAGCACGCGGCCGGGGCTGAGGTGCAGCAGCGTGCCGAGTTCGCACGGGTGGTCCACGAAATCGACCATGGTGGTGCCGTGCCCGGTGGTGAACAGGAACAGCTGGTGGAAGTCGGTGCGGTGCACTTTCTTCAGCGTGTCCTCGCTGAGCCTGCGCCGGAGGACGGCGAGGTCGAGTGCTTCCAGCCCCAGCTGCCCGCGGTCGGGGTTGCTGAAGCCGAACTACACCACTTGTCCACTTTTGACCATGGTGAGGCGCGATCCTACCTCGTTCGGCGGCGGTCCGTGCGACATCTTTGCTGCCATGGACAACAAAGAACTCGTGCTCAAGGCCGCCGGTGAACTCTTCGGCGACAAGGACCCGTCCGCTGTGGACCGCTGGGTCGCGCCGGACTACCGCCAGCACAGCGCGCTCATCGGCGACGGCCCCGAGGCGTTGCGCGGTCTCGTCGCCTCACTGCCCCCGGGCTTCCGCTACGAGCCGGCGCGGGTGATCGCCGACGGCGATCTCGTTGCGCTGCACGGCGTCTACCACGGTTTCGGGCCGGAGCCGCTGGTGGCGTTCGACCTGTTCCGGGTGGCGGACGGCAAGCTCGCCGAGCACTGGGACGCCCTCACGCCTCTCGTCCGGGAGACGGCGAGCGGACGGTCCCAGACGGACGGTCAGGCCGCACCCGCGGACGTCGACACCTCGGCTTCCCGCGCGCTGGTGCGGGAGTTCGCCCAGCGGGTGCTGCAGGACGCCGACTACTCGGTGCTCACCGACTACATCTCCACGACGACCTACCTGCAGCACAACCCCGAGGCCGCCGACGGCCTGGCCGGTTTCGGCGCGGCCGCCGCCGAGTGGGCCGGGCAGGGGCGCAACCTCGTCTACAAGACCGTCCACAAGGTCGTGGCCGAGGGCGACTTCGTGCTGCTGCAGTCCGAGGGCGAGTTCGGCGAGCCGGTGGCGTACTGGGACCTGTTCCGGGTCGCCGATGGCAGGATCGTGGAGCACTGGGACGTGATCACGCCCGTGCCGGCCGTCCTGCCGCACGACAACGGCCTGTTCTGACCGTGATCACCGCACTGCCGTTGCGCGACTACCGGTCCGCGATCGCGCTCGACGAACCGTTCCGCCCGCTCAGCCCGCCCGCGCCCGCTCGCCGGCTCGGGGTGGTGACGGCGGAGGCGTTGCGGCTGCTCGGCGAGGACCCGTGGGTGGGGCGGTTCGCCCTGCCGCGCGGGCTCGCCGAGCGGCGGCGGTTGCTGCGGCACCTGTTGACGGTGCGGGAGCCGGCGGCGCTCGACCCCGAGTTGCTGGGGGTGCTGGACGCGGTGCTCGGGGGTGAGCGTCAGGTGGGGCCGCTGGTGGACGTGCGGACGTTGCCGGGGCCGGTGTGGCGCGGCGACATCACCCACCTGATGGCCGACGCGATCGTCAACGCCGCCAACGACGCGCTGCTGGGCTGCTTCCAGCCCGGCCATCCGTGCGTCGACAACGCGATCCACGCCGCGGCCGGGCCGCGGTTGCGCGCCGACTGCCACCGGATCATGACCGCGCAGGCGGCGCCCGAACCCACCGGCACCGCGAAGATCACCCGCGGCTACCACCTGCCGGCACCGTTCGTGCTGCACACCGTCGGACCGATCGTGCGCGGGAAGGTGTTGCCCGCCCACGAAACCGCACTGTCCGATTCGTACCGGTCGTGCCTCGACCTCGCGGCGGAGGTCGAGAAGATCCGCACCATCGCGTTCTGCGGGATCAGCACGGGGATCTTCGGATTTCCCAAGCGGGCGGCGGCGCGCATCGCGGCCGGTACCGTCGTGGACTGGCTGGCCGCGCACCCCGGCCGGTTCGACCGGGTGGTCTTCACGACGTTTAGCGACGAGGACGACGACGCCTACCGGGAGCTGCTGTGACGTTCGAACGCTGGCTGGACGGGGCCGACCGGGTGCTCATCGCGGCGGGCGCCGGGCTGTCGGCCGCCGCCGGGTACGACTACTCCGATCCCGTGCGGTTCGCGGAGCTGTTCCCGGCGCTGCACCGGAAAGGGCTGCGAGCGCGGTACCAGCTGATCGGGTTGCCGCTGCCGCCGCGGCTGTTGTGGGGGTATTGGTCGGTGCACGTCAACGACATCCGGTTCGGCCCGACGCCGAACCCGCTGTACGCGCGGCTGCGGGCGGTGATAGGCGAGCGTGATCACTTCGTGCTGACGTCGAACGTCGACGGGCTGTTCGCGCGCAACGGGTTCGCGGACGTGTGGTCGCCCCAGGGCGACTACGGGCGTTACCAGTGCGAGACGCCGTGCACGCGGCAGACGTGGGAGAGCAGGCCGATCGTCGAGGCGGCACTGGCCACCTGCGACGTGGAGTCCGGGGAGGCTTCGGCGGTGCCGCAGTGCCCCCGGTGTGGCGGGCCGGTGTTCTTCAACGTCCACAAAGGACCCGAATACGTGGCCGACCACCACGTGCCCGACGGCAGGCGGATGCGGGAGTGGCTCGGGCGGGAAGGGCGGCTGCTGGTGGTCGAGATCGGGGCCGGGTTCAGCACGCCGTCGGTGATCCGGTGGCCGGTGGAGTCGTTGGTGCGCAGCGTGCCGGGGGCGCGGCTGGTGCGGATCAACCGGGACCACGCCGACGTGCCGGACGACCTCGAAGCCCTCGCCGTGCGGGCCGATGTGGCGGAGGTGCTGGGGTGAGGATCATCGCGGCCGTCGTCCACCGCCGGCACGGCGACTTCGAGCTCGAGGACGTGCTGCTCGACGAGCCGGGTGAAGGCGAGGTCCTGGTCCGCGTCACCGCCACCGGGATCTGCCACACCGACTCCATCACCCGCCACGGCGACCTGCCGTTCCCGCTGCCCGGCGTGCTCGGCCACGAAGGCGCCGGGGTGGTCGAGGCGGTCGGGCCTGGCGTGCCGGGTGTCGCGGAGGGCGACCACGTCGTGCTCGGCTGGCCGTGGTGCGGTGAGTGTCGCAACTGCCTGGACGGCCGGCCCCGCTACTGCCTGCGGCTCGGCGAGCTGCTGGTCGGCGGCGGCCGGGCGTTGCGCCGGCTGGACGGGTCACCGCTGGCCAGCCACTTCTTCGGGCAGTCGTCGTTCGCCACGCACGCGGTGGTGCCGTACCGGGGGCTGGTGCCCGTGGACACCTCGTTGCCCCTCGACCTGTTGGGACCGTTGGCGTGCGGGCTGTCGACCGGCGCGGGCGCGGTGCTGAACGTGCTGCGGCCGAACGCCGGTTCGTCGATCGTCGTCTTCGGAGCAGGCACGGTCGGGCTGGCCGCGATCATGGCGGCGCGCAACAGCGGGGCGACGCGGATCATCGCGGTCGACCGGCACGAGTCGCGGCTGCGCGCGGCACGCCGGTACGGCGCGACCGAGGTGATCAACGCGACGACCGACGACCCGGTCGGCGCGGTGCACGAGATCTGCGCGGGGCCCGCGGACTTCAGCCTGGAGTGCACCGGGGCCGTGGCGGTGTGCCGCCAGGCCGTGGACTCCGTGGGGATGCGCGGCACGTGCGCGCTCATCGGCGGTGCGCCGGCAGGGGCGCGCATCGAGCTCGACCACCTCAGCACGTTGTGGGGGAAGCGGGTCGTGGGGGTGCTCGGCGGCGAGGGGCGGAGCACGACGTTGATCACGACGTTGCTCGACCTCCACCGGCAGGGGAGGTTTCCGTTCGATGAACTGGTGACGCACTTCCCGTTCGAGCGGATCAGCGCGGCGATCGAGGCCGCGGAGGCCGGGGAAGTGATCAAACCGGTGCTGCGGATGCCATAGCACGGCCCGCCATCCGCGAACCGGCGTAGCGCGGCCCGCCATCTGGGGTCATTCGTCAGGTTACGCACGTGAGAAAGTTTCATCACCCCTCTCGACGGCGACTGTGGTTTGTGCGTACGGTGAGCCCCACAAAAGTACTGGCCAGTAGGTAGCGAACTGAATTCCTTTCTCCCCACCCCCTGCACGGTGAGGAAGCGAGCGCAGTGAACATGCTGTCGGATCGAGATCGGGTGCTGTGTCTGAGTCCGTTCAGCACCCCCAACCCGGCCCTCGTGGTCGCGGCCGAACGAGCGGGCGGCCTCGGCGTGCTCGATCTTGGGCCGCACGCCGCCCGTGACCTGAACCGCGTCGCCCAGCGCCACGAGCGTGCGTTCGCGGTGCGGCTGCACGAACCGTTGACGGGTCCTTTGCCCGACGCGGTCGACACGGTCGTGGTTGATCTCGTTCGGTATGCTCCGAACCTGACTGAACTGGGCGAACGGCGCGTACTCGCCATGGTCACCTCGGTGGCCGAGGCTGTGGCGGCGATCGAGTTCGGGGCCACCGGGCTGATCGCCAAGGGTGCCGAGGCGGGCGGCCGCGTGGGTGGTTCGCCCGCGTTCGTGTTGCTCCAGCAGGTGCTCGCGATCACCGACCTGCCGGTCTGGGTGGCCGGGTCGATCGGGCCGGACACGGCTGCCGCGGCCGTCGCCGGAGGCGCGCGGGGCGTGGTGCTGGAAGGTCAGCTCACCCTGGTCGCCGAGGTGCGAAAACACATTTCCGGTGAAATTGTGAACGCCGTCCGGGTGATGGACGGCGCCGACACGGTCGTGAAGGCCGGGTTGCGTGTGCATGTTCGCCAGAACACGCTCGAAATAGGCCAGGAAGGCGCGTTCGCGGAATTCAACCGCACTTCGTTTGGAACCGTTGGAGGTGTCGTCGGCGCGATTCAGCGGGCCATTCGCGACAATGTCGCCCAGGCGGGCGGCCACCGCTCGCTGCGGGCCGGTGGGTCGTTCTGCGACCGCGTGCCGGGGCTGCGCTACCCGATCGCGCAGGGCCCGATGACCCGTGTGAGCGACCAGCCCGCGTTCGCGCGGGCGGTCGCGGAGGGCGGCGCGCTGCCGTTCCTCGCGCTCGCGCTGATGGAGGGCCCGGCGGTCCGCGAGCTGCTGGAGCAGACCGCGGCCAAGCTCGGCGACCGGCCGTGGGGCGTCGGCCTGCTGGGCTTCGCGCCGGCGGACCTGCGGGCCAGGCAGCTCGAAGCCGTCCTCGCGGTGAAGCCCAGGTACGCGATCGTCGCCGGCGGCACGCCCGCGCAGGCACGCGAGCTGGAGAGCGCGGGGATCGAGGCGTTCCTGCACGTGCCGTCACCCGCGCTGCTGCGCCGGTTCCTCGACGAGGGCGCCCGCAAGTTCGTCTTCGAGGGCTCGGAGTGCGGCGGGCACACCGGTCCTCGCACCAGCTTCACGTTGTGGCAGCAGCAGATCGACGTGCTGCGCGGCCGCGAGAAGGATGTCGTCGCACTGTTCGCGGGCGGCATCCACGACGCACGCTCGGCCGCGATGGTCGACGCGATGACCGCGCCACTGGCGGCACGGGGTGCGGCGATCGGCGTGCTCGTCGGCACGGCCTACCTGTTCACCGAGGAAGCCGTCACGCACGGCGCGATCCAGCCGGTGTTCCAGCAGGTCGCGCTGGAGTGCGAGGACACGGCGCTGCTGGAGACCTCGCCCGGCCACGCGGTCCGCTGCGCCCAGACGTCCTATGTGGACACCTTCGAGCAGGCGCGGGCCGAGCTCGCCGGGTTGCCCAAACAGGAGAGCTGGGAACGGCTCGAACAGCTCAACCTCGGCCGGCTCCGGCTCGCCAGCCGCGGTCTGGTCCGCGGCGAGAACGGACTGGAAGAGGTCGGCGAGGACGAACAACGCCGCGAAGGCATGTTCATGATCGGCCAGGTCGCGACGCTGCGGAACGAGCGCACCACGATCGCCCGGCTGCACGAGGACATCGTCTCCGGCGTGCTGCCCGAAAGCCTCGCCGCAGAAGGAGATCGGAAGCCGCTGGACGTCGCCATCGTCGGCATGGCGGCGATCATGCCGGGCGCCCGCGACGTCGCCGAGTTCTGGTCGAACATCCTCAACGGCACGGACTCCGTCACCGAGATCCCGCCCGACCGCTGGTCGCCGGAACGCTACGACAGCCCGTTCAAGTGGGGCGGGTTCATCCCGCGCACGGCGTTCGACCCGCTCGCCTACGGCATCCCGCCCGCGTCGCTGACCTCGATCGAACCGGCGCAGCTGCTCGCACTGGAGGTCGCGGCGAGGGCGTTGAAGGACGCCGGCTACGAGACGCGGGTGTTCGACCGCGAACGCGCGTCGGTGATCTTCGGCGCTGAGGCCGGTGCCGACCTCGCCAACGCCTACACGGTCCGCACCGCCTTGCCCGCACTGGGCATCCGCGGCCTCGACGACCACCTGCCCGCGCTCACCGAGGACTCGTTCCCCGGCGTGCTCGGCAACGTCATCTCCGGCCGGGTCGCGAACCGGCTCGACCTCGGCGGCGCGAACTACACGGTCGACGCGGCCTGCGCGTCGAGCCTCGCCGCGCTCGACGTGGCGTGCAAGGAACTCGTGGGCGGCACCAGCGACATGGTCCTGTGCGGCGCGGTCGACCTGCACAACAGTGCGCACGACTACCAGATGTTCGCGTCCGTGAAAGCCTTGTCCGCCAAGGGCCGCTGCGCCACGTTCGACTCGGCGGCCGACGGCATCGCGCTCGGCGAGGGCGTCGCGTGCCTGGTGCTCAAGCGGCTCAGCGACGCCGAACGCGACGGCGACCGGGTCTACGCGGTGATCAAGGGGATCGGCGCGTCGAGCGACGGCCGGTCGCTCGGCCTCACCGCACCGCGTCCTGAAGGCCAGCAGAGGGCGCTTCGCAGGGCCTACGCGTCGGCCGGGCTGCCGGTCACGTCCGTGGGGCTGGTCGAGGCGCACGGCACCGGAACCGTGGTGGGCGACCGCACCGAACTGGCGTCGCTGACCGAGATGTTCGCGAGCGTCGAGCCCGGCACCTGCACGATCGGCTCGGTGAAGTCGCAGATCGGGCACACCAAGTGCGCGGCCGGCCTCGCGGGCGTGATCAAGGCGGCGCTGGCCGTGCACACCGGGTTGCGGCCCGGCACGTTGCACGTCAAGCAGCCCAACGCCTTCTGGGACGCCGAGACCAGCCCGTTCGCGTTCGGTCACCGCACCTGGGCGGCGAAGCACCGGGTCGCGGGCGTGAGCGCGTTCGGCTTCGGCGGCACGAACTTCCACACCGTCCTCGCGGGCTACGACGGCGCCGACGGGCCGCGCCACGGCCTGACCCTGTGGCCGGCCGAGCTGTTCCTGATCCGCGGTGAGAACCCCGAAGCCGCGCAACGGGAAGCCGCACGGCTCGCGGCACTCGTCGACCCCATGACCCCGTTGCGCTCGCTGGCCGCGGCTTGCGGCAGCGGCACGGTCCAGGCCGCGTTCGTGGCCAGTGATCACGACGGCTTGCGGTTGGCGCTGGCGGACGTGGCAGCCTGGCGTGCCAACGACGTCGTCAAGCTGCGCGGGGGAGAACGGCCCGAGGTCGCCTTCCTCTACCCCGGTCAGGGCAGCCAGCGTCCAGGCATGCTGCTCGACCTGGTCACGGCGTTCCCGTGGCTGCAGGAGTTCGTGGACTCCCGGTACGAACGGGTGATGTACCCGCCGACCGCGCTCACCGCGGACGACGTGGCCAGGCAACGTGCGGCGATCACCGACACGAGGATGGCCCAGCCGACGCTCGGCATCGCCGGGCTCATGGTCACCGCACTGCTGGAGTCCGTCGGCGTGAAACCGGATCTGGCCGGTGGTCACAGCTACGGCGAGCTGGTCGCGCTCACCGCCGCCGGCGTGTTCGAGCACGCCGACCTGGTCGACCTCAGCGCTGCCCGCGCCGAGGCCATGCTGGCGGCGGTCGGTGCGGACCCCGGCACGATGGCCGCGGTGTCCGCGCCACTGGCCGAGGTCGAGGCGCTCCTGCCGCCGGACGTCGTGGTGGCCAACCACAACGCACCCGACCAGGTCGTGATCTCCGGCCCCACGCGGGCCGTCGAGAACGCCGTCGAGGTGCTGCGCGACGCCGGGCTGAGCGTGAAGAGCATCCCGGTCGCGGCGGCGTTCCACAGCCCGCTGATGGCAGGCGCGCGTGACCGGTTCGCGGCGCGTTTGTCGGCCATGTCCATTGGTGAGACGGCTTTTCCGGTGTGGTCGAACGTCACCGCGCAGCCGCACACCGACGTGCGGGACGGGCTGTCCGCGCAGCTCGCGGGCCGGGTGCGGTTCGTGGACCAGATCGAGTCGATGTACGCGGCGGGCGCGCGGATCTTCGTCGAGGCCGGGCCGGGCGGCGTGCTGACGTCGTTGGTGGGCAAGACCCTCGGCGACCGGCCGCACCAGGCGCTGCGGTGCGACGACCACGTCACGTTCCTGCGCACGCTCGCCGCTCTCGCGGTCGCCGGTGTCGAGGTGGACGCCACGCCGTTGTTCGAGGACAGGGCCGAACCCGCCGCGGTCGTGCCGCAACGGCCGGGCTGGTACGTGGATGGAGGTCTCGTGCGGGACGCGAACGGCGACGCACTTCCTGGCGGGCTGCGGCCCGCGACCGAGTTCCCGACCCTGCGGGTGGGATCGGGGCTGAGCCGGGACGAGATCATCGAGAAGTTCCTGGACGGCATGCGGGACGCGGTCAGCGCCCAGCGCGACGTCCTGCTGAGCTACCTCGGCACCGCGCCGGCCGACGTCCCGCCGCCGAGGCCGGTGGTCGAGCAACGGCCGGTCGTTTCGGAACCTCAGCCGAAGCAGGAGGATGTCGCCGCGGTCGTGCTGCGGACGATCAGCGACCGCACCGGCTACCCGATCGAGATGCTCCAGCCCGGCCTGGACCTGGAGGCCGACCTGTCGATCGACTCGATCAAGCGGACGGAGATCGTCGGCGAGCTCGCCCAGACGCTCGGCGCCTCCGGCTCGATCGACGAGCTGGCCCAGCTCAAGACCATCGAGGGCATCGTCGGCTGGTTCGGCGCCGCACCGGTCAGCGCTCCGGCCAAGGACGTGCGGACCGTGGTGCTGCAGACGATCAGCACCCGCACCGGTTACCCGGTCGAGATGCTGCAACCGGGGCTGGACCTGGAAGCGGACCTGTCGATCGACTCGATCAAGCGCGCGGAGATCGTGGGAGAGCTGGCCCAGGAGCTGGGCGCGCCGGGATCGGTCGACGAGCTGGCGCAGCTGAAGACCATCGACGGGATCGTCGGGTGGTTCGGGGAGGCTCCAGCCCTCGCCGCCACGCCCGCACCGGCCCCACTGCGCGTCGGGGGCACGGGCCGGCTCGTGCGCCTGGTGCCGCGGGTCGTGCCCTGTGAGCCGGCTGAACCCGTCGACCTCACCGGCAAGAGCGTGCTGATCGTGGACGACAACGGCATCGGCCTCGAACTCGCCGACCTCCTCGAACGCCACACCGCCCGCCCGCGCGTCGAACCGGTCTTCCCGGCCGATCTCACCGGCATCGACGTGATCATCAGGCTCGGCGCCCGGTTGCCCGAGGCGTTCAGCGAGGTCAAAGCCTGCGTCACCAACGGCGTCAACCTGCTGGTGGTCACCACGGGCGGCGGTGCGTTCGGCTTCGACCACACCCCGGACGAGCTGCCCGCCGACATCGGCCTGCACGGCCTGATCCGCACGGCCGCGCTGGAGCACCCGGACCTCGTGGTGCGCGCGGCCGACGTCAACTCCAAGGAGAGCCACCGCGACATCGCCACGGCGTTGCTCGCGGAGATCGGCCCCGGCCCGGCGGTCGTCGGCTACCAGGCGGGCAAGCGCCAGGTCATCGAGGCCGTGCCGGCCCAACTCGGCACCAGTTCGATCGATCTGAACGCCGACAGCGTCGTGCTGCTGACCGGCGGCGCGCGAGGCATCACCGCGCTGGCCGCCACCGCGCTCGCCGACCGCACCGGCTGTCACATCGAGCTGATCGGCCGCACCCCGATCGCGCCGGAGGACCACCGCCTGAGCCACGCCACCACCGAGCCTGAACTGGTCAAGGCGCTGTTCGAGTTCGGCGAGAAGGAGAACGTCCCGGCCAGGGCCCGCAAGGTCCTCGCCGAACGCGAAGTCCGCCAGACCCTGGAACGGTTGCGCGCCAAGGCGTCGAGCGTGCGGTACCACGAGTGCGACGTCACGGACGCCGCCGCGGTGACCAAGGTGCTGGACGACGTCAAGGCGAGGTTCGGCCGCATCGACGGCGTCATCCACGGCGCGGGGGTGCTGGACGACAAGCTGATCACCGCCAAGACCCAGGAGTCGTTCGACCGGGTCTGGGCCACGAAGGTCAACGGCGCCAAGGCAGTCGGCACTCTTGGCACCGAAGGCTTCCTGGTGCTGTTCGGCAGCGTCAGCGGCGTGTTCGGCAACCGCGGCCAGGCCGACTACTCGGCCGCGAACGACGCCCTCGACCGGATGGCCCGGTTCTGGGGCACGCAACGCAGGGTCGTCGCCGTCGACTGGGGTCCCTGGGCGGGCGCGGGCATGGCGGTCGGCCTGGCCGACGAGTACGCGCGGCGCGGTATCGGGCTGATCGACCCCGAGCAGGGCGTCGAGGCGTTGCTGAACGAGATCGCCGGCGGCACCGACGTGCAGGTGGTCTACCGATGGGAGGCATAGCGATCGTCGGGATCGGCGCCGTCTTCCCCGGTGCCCCCGACGCGACGACGTTCTGGCGCAACATCGTCACCGGCGTCGACGCCATCGGGCAGATCCCGCCCGGACGCTGGGACCCGGCCACCTACTACGACCAGGACAGCACCTCCGGCGACCGGTTCTACTGCCGCCGGGGCGGGTTCGTCGACGACCTGGCGGAGTTCGACCCGACCAGGTTCGGCATCATGCCGTCCACAGTGGACGGCGCGGAACCGGACCAGCTGCTCGCCCTCGCCACGGCCGCCGAGGCCATCGCGGACGCGGGCGGCGAGTCGGCGCTGCCGGCACGCGACCGGGTCGGCGTGGTGGTCGGGCGCGGTGGTTACCTCACGCCCGGCTGCGCCCGCCTCGACCAGCGCGTGCGGCTCGCGGACGAGGTCGTGTCGGTGGTCCGCGACCTCTTCCCCAGCCTGGCCGGGTCCGACCTCGACACCGTCCGCGAGGCCATCCGGGACCGCCTCGGCCCGGAGCAGCCCGAGTCGTCGATCGGGCTCGTGCCGAACCTCGCGGCGTCCAGGATCGCCAACAGGTTCGACCTGAAGGGCACGGCTTACACGGTCGACGCGGCCTGCGCGTCCGGCCTGGTCGCCGTCGAGCACGCGGTCCGCGAGCTCCAGGAGGGCCGCGCGGACGCCATGCTCGCCGGTGCCGTGCACGTCTGTCACCACCCGACGCTGTGGAGCGTCTTCACGCAGCTCAGGGCGTTGAGCCCGACTGAACGCATCCGGCCGTTCGACGCGAACGCCGACGGCACGCTGCTGTCCGAGGGCGTCGGCATGGTGCTGCTCAAGCGTCTCGAAGACGTCGGCGACGAGCGCGTGTACGCGGTGATCCGCGGCATCGGCACGGCCAGCGACGGCCGCGCGACCAGCATGATGACCCCCAACCCCGAGGGTCAGCTCCTCGCCGTGCAACGGGCCTGGGCCAACGCGGGCCTGGACCTGCGCGACGACGGGCTCGGCCTGATCGAGGCCCACGGCACCGCCACGCCCGCCGGTGACGCCGCGGAACTCGCCACGATGATCAACGCGTTCGGCGCGGACGGCGACGAGATCGGCATCGGCACGGTGAAGTCGATGATCGGCCACGCCATGCCCGCCGCCGGGATGGCCGGGCTGATCAAGGCCGCCCTCGCGTTGCACCACAACACGTTGCCGCCGACGCTGAACGTCGAACAGCCGCACAGTTCGTTGCAGGGCACCAGGTTCAGGCCGGTCGTGGAGGCCCGCGAGTGGGCCGGACCGCACCGGGCGGTCGTGAACGCGTTCGGGTTCGGTGGCATCAACGCCCACGCCGTGCTCGACGGCCACACGGTCGCCAAGCCGCGCAAGCCGGTCATGACCTTCGCCGCCGACACCGCGGAAGAGCTGGCCAGGGCGGTCGCGGAACGCCGGTGCTCGAACGCCGACCGCGCGTTCCGGCTCGCCATCGGCAACCCCGACGACCGCAAGCTCAAGCTCGCCGAGCGGATCATCGCGCAGGGCAGGGCGTGGCCGGGCCGGCACGACATCTGGTTCGCCCACGAGCCGCTCCTGACCAGCACCGACCAGGTCGCGTTCCTGTTCCCGGGCTTCGAGCGCGAGTTCAGCGGCGAGGTCGTCGACCACGCCGTCGGGCTGCTGCAGGACGGCCGCCGCGAGGCCCGCGAGCTGATGGCGCTCGGCATCACGCCCGGCGCGCTCGCGGGGCACAGCATGGGCGAGTGGACCGCGATGGTCGTCGGCGGCATCTACCCGACGATCGACGAGTTCGTCGGCGCGCTCGGTCCCGGCGCGGTCGCGGTCGTCGACATCGCCTACGCCGCCCTGGGGTGCTCGGCCGGCACCGCTGAGCCGCACCTGATCGACGGCGTGACGATCAGCCACGACAACTGCCCGCACCAGTCGGTGATCTGCGGCCCGCTCGACCGTCTCGAACTCGTGCTCGCCAAGCTCAAGGCCGACGGCGTGATGGCCCAGCTCATGCCGTTCCGCACCGGCTTCCACACCCCGGCGCTCGCGCCCCACCTGGACCGCGCCAAGGAGATGCTCGACCAGCTGCCGGTCCGCGCGTCGGACATCCCGGTGTGGTCGGCGAACTCGCTCGAACCCATGGCCGCGGCCGAGGTCCGCGACCTGGTGCTGCGCCACCTGGTCGAGCCGGTGAAGTTCCGCCCGCTGCTGGAACGCCTGCACCAGGCGGGTTTCCGCGCGTTCGTCCAGATCGGACAGGGCAGCCTGCCGGGGTTCGTCGCCGACACGCTGTCGGACCGCCCGCACCTCGCGGTGAACGCCGGCATCGCACCGGAAGCGCTGTGGGCGTTCGGGCTCAAGCGCGGCACCAGCCACAAGGTCAAGCTGCGGCTCGGCACGCCGAAGATCAAGGTCGACGCGCTCGGCACCGAACCGGTGCTGATGACCGACGACAGCCCGATGTCCGCCGCGGTCAACGCACTGCTCGCCCACACCAACGCGGTCGCGCGCGAGGTCGTCGGCGCGCTCAGGCCGAACGAGGCCGGGTTCACCCGCGAGTTCTCCTTGCGCACCATGCCGGAACTGGTGGACCACTCGGTGTTCCCGCAGCCGCCGGGCTGGCCGGACCTCGCCGACGGGTTCCCGATCGTGCCCGCGACCGGTCTGCTGGAGGTGTTCGCGGACGCGGCGCGACGGCTCACCGGCGGCACCGTGCACGGGTTCGCCGAGGTCAGGGCCAAGCGCTGGCTCACCGCGCTGCCCGCGACGACCGTGAAGATCACCGCCCGCGCGGAAGGCCCCGGCCGCGTCGTGGTCAAGGTCGGCGACTACGCCGAGGGAGTCGTGCTGATGGCACCGGTGGCGCCGCAGCGGGTCGGCGAGGAGCTGGAGGGCGTCCGCGAGGCGCCGGTCAGCGCGGCCGAGCTGTACCGGGACAACTGGATGTTCCACGGACCGGCGTTCGCGGGCGTGACGAAGATCGACTGCCTGGCGGACAACGGGATCGCCGGTGTCCTCACGCCGTTGCCCGCGCCGGGCGCGTTGCTGGACAGCGCGGGACAGCTGATCGGGCACTGGATGCAGGTCAGCCTCACCGTCGACCAGACGGTGCTGCCGACCGGGATCGAGCGGGTGTCGTTCCACGGTCCCGCGCCGACCGGTGACGTCCACTGCACGGCCTGGATCCGCTCGGTGACCGCCCAGGAGATGGTCGCCGACGCCGAGCTGACCGTGAACGGTGAGCTGTGGTGCCGGATCACCGGCTGGACCACCCGCCGGTTCACCACCGACGACCGGATCTGGCAGGTGAAGCTGCGACCCGGTACCGAGATGCTGTCCACAAGGGACGGCGAGTGGCTGAACGTCACCGAGAACTGGTCCGACAGCGCCACCCGCGACCTGATCATGCGCCGCTACCTGAACTCCGCCGAACGGCTGCACTACGCCGGGCTGGACGTACCGGCGCAACGGGACTGGCTGCTGCGCGTGATCGCGGTGAAGGACGCCGTGCGCGCGTGGCTGTGGGACCGCGGAGCCGGGCCGATCTACCCCGTCGAACTCACCGTGGACGCCGCCGCTCGGGTGCGCGGGGCGTTCGCCGTGCCTCAGATCGAAGTCATCGCGGAGCAAGGACGGGCCGCCGCCCGCGTGCGAACGGAGAAGTGATGGACGAGGTGCTGCAGCAGGTCGCCAAGATGATCACCGAGGTGGTCGGGCCCGACTTCCTGCTGGGCGTGGAGATCACCAGGGACACCACGTTCAGCGACGACCTCGGGCTGGAGTCCATCGAGTTCGTGGCGCTGGCGGACAAGCTCAACGCCCACTACGGCGTCGACCTCGTGGCGTTCCTGGCGGACATGGACATCGACGAGATCATGGCGATGTCCGTGGGCCGTCTCGTCGACCACATCACGGCGCGTGTCTGAGGTCCACGCCCGAGGGCTGCGGTTCCACGTGCAGCGGCTCGGGCCCGCAGACGCTCCCACGATCATGTTCGTGCACGGCCTCGTGATGGACAACCTGTCCAGCTTCTACTACACGCTCGCCGCGCCGCTGGCCCAGGCCGGGTTCGGCACCGTGCTGTTCGACCTGCGCGGGCACGGGCTGTCCGAACGGCCGCCTTCGGGCTACACGCCGGAGGAGAGCGCGGAAGACCTCGTCGCGGTGCTCGACGAGATCGGCGTGACCGAGCCGGTCTTCCTGCTGGGCAACAGCTACGGCGGAGTGGTCGCGATGCACGCGGCCGTCCAGGCGCCGGAACGGGTCGGCGGTGTCGTGCTCGTCGAGTCGGCGTGCGGGGGAGTGGTCGGCGACGCGTGGTTCGAGGACATCACGAACACGCTCACCGTCGCCGCGCTGGGCCTGGAGTTCGACCGGACGCAGGACCAGCTGATGGCGCTGGGCCAGCGCAAGATCGCGAAGCTCGCGGTGAACGCCAACGCGTTGCTCAACGGGACGACGTTGATCGACGACCTCGGCTCCGGCGCGAAGCTCGACCTGACGCAGGTGCGGTGCCCGGTGCTCGGCGTGTACGGCGCGGAGTCCGAGCTGGTCGGGGCGGCGGCGGAACTGCGGGAGCGGATCCCGTCGTGCCGCCTGCACATCGTGTCCGGGCTGGGCCACACGGTGTTGCGCGAGGCCACGACCGAGCTGCTCGACGTGCTGCTGGACTGGTTGCCGTCATGAGCCGGTACCTGTTCGCGGTGCCGCCGCTGACCGGTCACGTCAACCCGACCGCGTCGGTGGGAGGTGAACTGCTGGCGCGCGGGCACTCGGTCGCGTGGGTCGGCCACCCCGGAACCTTGGCGCCGTTGCTGCCGGACAACGCGGTGGTCTTCCCGGCGATCGACGACGTGCTGGAGGCCGACATCCGGGCGAAACGGGAGCGGTGGCTCGCGTTGCGCGGGATGGCGGTGCTCAAGTTCTTCTGGGAGGAGTTCCTGATCCCCCTCGGTCACGCGATGGTCCCCGGTGTCTCGGACGCGGTCGCGCGGTTCGGCCCCGACGTGATCGTCGCTGACCAGCAGGCGCTGGCGGGACCGGTGGTGGCGCGGAACGCCGGGCTGCCGTGGGTGACCTCGGCGTCGACGTCGGCCGAGCTGATCAATCCACTGAGGACGATGCCGAAGGTCGACGCGTGGGTGCGCGGCCTGCTGTACGACTTCGCCCGCGGGGACATCAGGTTCTCCGACCGCTTGGTGCTGGTCTACAGCTCGAAAGCGCTGGTGGCGGGCGAGTTCGGTGACGAGGTCGCGTTCGTCGGACCTGCCTTGACGCACCGGGTCGAGCGGACGAGCTTTCCGTGGGAGCGGTTGAGCGGTCAGCGGCGTGTGCTGGTGTCGCTCGGGACCCTGAACGGACCGGCGGGCGAGCGGTTCCTCGGCCAGGCGCTGGAAGCGGTGGCGGACCTGGACGTCCAGGTGGTGATGGTCGCGCGGCCGCGGCCCGCTCCCGCCAACGTGCTGATGCTGCCGTCCGTGCCGCAGCTCGCGCTGATGCCGCACCTGGACGCGGTCGTCACGCACGGCGGCCACAACACGGTGTGCGAGGCGTTGGCGCACGGGTTGCCGTTGGTCGTGGCACCGATCCGGGACGACCAGCCGACCGTGGCCGCCCAGGTCGTGGCGGCGGGCGCGGGCGTGCGGCTGACCTACTCGCGGGCACGGGCCGCGGACATTCGCAGTGCGCTGGAGTCCGTGCTCGACGAGCCGGAGTACGGGCTCGCGGCGGAGCAGGTGCGGGAGTCGTTCTCGGCGGCAGGCGGCGCGACGGCCGCGGCCGACCTACTGGAGAAGGTGGTGGCCGGGTGATCCTGAGCGTGTTGGTGGTGCTGGTCGTCCTCTTGGACGTCCTGCGCCTGCGGTCCCGCGCGTCCAAGCTGCGAGTGCTCGTCAGGGGCGCGGGCGAGCACTCGCTTCTCACCGCCACCGGGGTCCATCCCGAGGGCTCCTGGCAGACCGGTGCCGATCTCGTCGACCTCGTGCCGCGCGACCTGCCGACGGTGGCCGCGCTCGACCTGCTCGGCGCGGTCGACCCGGCCGAGTACGCCGACGACCAGTGGGCTCGCGGGGTCAGCGCGTCGCAGGCCGTGCTGGTGCGCGAGCAGTTCGTCGAGGAGATCAACCCCGACGACCCGACGGAGTTCGTGGCGTTCGTGCGCAGGGTCAAGGACCACGTGCGGGCACGCGTCGAGATCGCGGTCGCGCCGGGACTGAAGGCCGGCCCGTACGACCTCGGGTACCGCGCGGCCACGTTGCGGCAGCTCGGCAAGCGGCCGTCGCTGTGGATCGCGGGCTCGGTCATCGGGTACGCGACCGTCGTGGCCGCGCTGGTCACGGACTGGCGGTGGGGACTGGTCGCGCTGGCCGCGTACTGGGCGCACCCGGTGCTGGTCTTCGCGGGAACGCCGTTGCGGCCGCGCGACCTGTGGGTGCCGCGGTTCGTGCGCACGCCCTACCTGTGGCTGAAGACCGCGGGTGGCAAGAAGTCCACGGCCGAGAAGCGGCAGGCCGAGCACCTCAGGCAGGCCACGCCGTGGTACGAGGAGAACCGCTCCAGGAACTTCCACGAGGCCCGGCGCGACAACTGCCCGTCGTGCGGCAGCACCGACCTGCGCCGCTGGGTCACCGCCACGGACCTGGTGCAGCGCAAGCCCGGCACGTTCACGATGGACCGGTGTGTCCGATGTGGACACGTCTGGCAGAATCCGCGGCTGTCCGAGGAGGGCCTGGGCTTCTACTACCGCGACTTCTACGACGGCCTCGGCGAGACCTCGGCCGAGGCGGTGTTCTCCGGCAAGACCGACCCGTACTACGGCCGGGCGCGGATGGTCGAACCGTTCACGAAACCCGAGCGGTGGCTCGACGTCGGCTCCGGGCACGCGCACTTCTGCCTGGGCGCCAAGGAGGTCCTGCCGTCCACCGTGTTCGACGGGCTCGACCAGGGTGCGGCGATCGAGGACGCGGCCCGGCTCGGCCGGATCTCGCAGGCCTACCGCGGCACCTTCAAGGAGTTCGCGGGCGAGCTCAAGGGCCGCTACGACGTGATCAGCATGCACCACTACCTGGAGCACGTGCGGGACCCGTGGGAGGAGCTCGACATCGTCGCGGACGTGCTTCCCGACGGCGGCTACCTGCTGATCGAGCTGCCGGACCCGGAGTGGCGGCTCGGGCGGTTGTTCGGCAAGTACTGGATGCCGTGGTTCCAGCCGCAGCACCAGCACATGATGCCGATCGGCAACCTGGAGCACGCGCTCGCCGACCGCGGCCTGACCACAGTGGCCACCGAACGCTCGAAAGCCCATCTGTGCAACGACTTCACCCTCGCGTTGCTGCTGTTCCTGGGCAACATCGCGCCCCGCACGCCCGCGCCGTGGCGGCCGGAACGGGTCCGGTTGCGCCGCACGCGCAGCTTCCTGGTGTGGTCACTGGGGATTCCGGCGTTCTTCGTCGCGATGGCGCTGGACCAGACGGTGAACCGGTTCCTCGCGGCCCGCACCGGCAACGGCAACGCCTACCGGCTGCTGGCCCGGAAATCGGCACAGCAGGCATGATCGACATCGCGGATCGGCCCGAGATCGCGCCGGAGCTCAGGCTGGTGCCGCACGCGTTCCGGCGCACGTTCGGCAGGCCCGCGGCGGGCGTCTGGTACGCGCCGGGCGTGCTGAACCTGCTCGGCGGCGCTCTCAAAGTGCACGCCAAGTGGGGCGCCATCGTGGCGGGGGACCGGCGTGACGACGGCCTGCTCGAACTGGTGTCGGTGAACCGGCCGACCGAGCGTGCGCTGCTGCCGTCCGGCGACGTCCCGGCGTGGGCAGCCCCGCTGTCCGGCAGCTCCGGCGGCGCCACGCTGATGTGCAGCATCGACCTGCCGCAGGGCAGCGGCCTCTCCGCAGGCGAAGCCCTGCGAACCGCAGTAGCCCTGGCCCTGCGCGACCTGACCGGAACCCCCGACGTTTGCGATGAAGGGCTCCTTCATCCACCTGAGGTCGATGAAGGAGCCCTTCATCGTTTCCTCGTCGTCGACACTCGGGTGAGGAGGCCGGAGCCGCAGGTGGAGCGGGCGTACGTCTATGAGGGCGGCGATCTCGGCGCGGCTTTGACGGCGTACCACCGCGCGCAGGACCCGGATCCCGAGCAGGACGCGGTGGTGGAAGCCGCGCTGGCCGCCGGTGCGCGCGGGGCGAGCATGCTCCTCGACCCGCCGGGCAGGCCCGCGGTCGCGCTGGTCGACGCGGACCTCGTCCCGGCGGTGAAGAAGGCGATCACGAAGGCGGTGCAGATCCCGCCCCGCTACCTCACGATCGCGCCCAGCCGCCTCAGCACTGAGGCTTTACGGTGAACTCCGCCCGGCGCAGGTCCTTCGAGCTCGGCCCCACCAGGAGGGCGAAGTCGCCGGGCTCGACCACGCGGCACCCGTGCCGGTCGACGATCGTGCAGGCGGCGACCGGGAGCTCCAGCGCGACCTTCGCGGTCTCGCCGGGCTCCAGGTCGACCTGCCGGAACGTCTTGAGCTCCTTGTCCGCCCAGCTCACCGACGTGACGGCGTCGCTCACGTAGACCTGCACGGTCTCGCGGGCGGGCCGGCTGCCGGTGTTGGTCAGCGTGATCGAGGCCCGCACGGTCTCGTCCGGCCGCAGCACCGTCGTCTCCACGTGCAGCTCGCCGTACTCGACCGTCGTGTACGACAGGCCCTCGCCGAACGCGAACGCCGGTTCCTGTGTGAGGTCGGCGTAGCGGGAGCCGTGCTGGCCGCGGATCTGGTTGTAGTACGTCGGCTGCTGCCCGGCGTGCACGGCGAACGAGATCGGCAGCCGGCCGCTGGGTTCGATCAGGCCGTGCAGCAGCTCGGCGATCGCCTGGCCGCCCTGCATGCCGGGGTTGGCCGCCCACACGAGTGCGGCGGCGTTGCGGGCGGAGTCCGGCAGCACCAGCGGTTTCGACGCCAGCAGCACGACGATCAACGGCGTGCCGGTCTCCGCGAGCGCGTCCAGCAGGGCGATCTGGCCGCCGATCAGGTCGAGCGTGGCGGTGGAGCGGCCCTCGCCGACCAGTTCGATGCGGTCGCCGACGACGGCCACCACGTAGTCGGCTTCCCCGGCGGCTGCGACGGCTTCGGCGATGAGCTCAGCATCCGGCGGGCACGGCTGCACGATGCGCGGGCGGGGTTGGCCGTCCGGGAACGTCTCGCCCTCGGGGTCCGGTTCGAGCGTGAGGATGTCCGCGCCGCGGGCGTACGTGACGTCGGACGAGAGTTCGCGCAGCCCGTCCAGGACCGTGGTGATCATCTCGCGGGGCTGGCCGCCGGGCAGCCAGTCGGCCTGGCCGGACGAGCCCGCCCAGTCGCCGAGCTGGGTCTGCGCGTCGTCGGCGAGCGGACCGACGACGGCGATCCGGCCCTTGCGCAACGGCAGCACGCCTTCGTTGCGCAGCAGCACCAGCGATCGGCGCGCGACCTGGAGGTTCAGCGCCACGTGGTCGTCGTGGTTGATCACGACCCGCTGGCGTTCGGGGTCGGGCCGGCGCGGGTTCTCGAACAGCCCGAGGTCGAACTTGAGCGTCAGGATCCGGCTGACCGCCTGGTCGAGGTCCTTCTCGTCGAGGAGACCGCCCTCGATCGCCTGCAGCGCGCCCTCGAAGAACTGCGGGGTAGTCATGATCATGTCGTTGCCCGCCTTCACCGCGGCCGCGGCGGCGTGCGCGTAGTCGGGCTGCAGCTTCTGCTCCCAGACCATGCGGCCGACGTTGTCCCAGTCGGTGACCAACGTGCCCTGGTAACCCCATTCGCCGCGCAGCACCTCGTCCAGCAGCCACGAGTTGACCGTGATCGGCACGCCGTCGGTGGTCTGGTAGCCGAGCATGAACGTCGCGCAGCCCTCCCGCGCGACCCGTTCGAACGGCGGCAGGAACCACGACCGCAGCTTGCGCCGCGACAGGTCGGCCTCGCTCGCGTCCCGGCCGCCCTGCGTCTCGGAGTACCCGGCGAAGTGCTTGGCGGTGGCGAGGATGGCGGTCTCGTCGGTCAGCCCGTCGCCCTGGTAGCCGCGCACCATCGCCGCCGCGAGCTCGCCGATCAGCACCGGGTCCTCGCCGAACGTCTCGTCGACGCGGCCCCAGCGCAGGTCCCGCGCGATGCACAGCACCGGTGAGAACGTCCAGTGCACGCCGGTCGCCGACGCTTCTGTCGCGGTGACGCGGGCGACCTGCTCGACGAGCTGCGGGTCCCAGGTCGCCGCCATGCCGAGCTGGGTCGGGAAGATCGTGGCGCCCTCGTGGAACGAGTGGCCGTGGATGCAGTCCTCGGCGATGAGCAAGGGAATGCGCAACCGTGTCCGCGTGGTGAGGTCGTGCGCGCGCAGCACCCGTTCCGGCGAGGTGTGCAGGATCGAGCCGACGTGCTTGCCCAGCACGTGGTCGTCCAGGTCCTCCCGCGAGTCCAGCTGCATCATCTGCCCGACCTTCTCGGGCAGCGTCATGCGCCCGAGGAGGTCGGCGACCCGCGTCGCGGTGGGCAGCGTGGCGTCGAGGTAGGGCACGTCGTCGCGATCCATGTGGTCTCCGAGAGGACTCGTGCGGCGGCAGCGCCTATGGGAGCGCTCTCACACTTTCTAGCCGAAACCGGTTCCGCGCGAAACCGGTTTCAGCATTTCCGGTACGAACGAATCGGCCGAGATGGCTCGTGGCTAGGCCGAACGCGGCAACCCGGCTGCCTGGGCGGACAGTGCGTGCTGCGACCGTGACGCCTTGTCATGACCTCGTCCCGCCACCACGGCGACCGCCGCGAACCCGACGGCGTTCAGGCCCCAGGCGGCGAAGTCGAGCCCGTGACTGGTGACGACGACGGCGGCCACGAAGTGCAACGGCTGGGAGATCGCCGTGGCCGCCGCCGCCCAGCGCGGGAGGCCTGACTGCCACATCGCGGCACCCAGCAGGACCGTGCCGATCACGTGACCGGCCACGAACACTCCGGTCGCGGCGTCCAGGGCGGGATGGCCGATGGCGTGGCCGTTGAGCGCCGCCGCGTCCTCGGCGACGAGCAGGCCGATCGACAGGTAGGCGGGAACCAGCAGGACGACGGCTGCCGCGGTGGTTTTCGGGGCCTGCTCGCGGGTGGTGCGCGCGATCCGGAGCACCGCCGGGGCCAGGGTCAGCATGGCGACGAAACCGAGCCAGATCACCCAATTCTGGGCGTCCGGGTGCGCGGCCACCTTCTGCAGCACGGTGGCGTCGTCGTCGGTGGTGTCGTACGGGAGGATCAGCCTCAGGACCGCGATCGCGGCCGGGCCGATCGGGAGCAGCCACCTCATCGCGTCACCGCCGCGCGGCCCTTGAGCACCAGGGTGGCGCCTGCGGCGGTCAGCAGCACGGTGGCGGCGGCCGCGGCGATCGCGGGTGCGGGGACGTCCGGTGCGACGAACGCCGGCAGCGCGGTCGCGGCCGAGACGGCTCGCAGGACGATCAGGGGGAGGATCGCCCTCTGTGCGCCTCGCCAGGCCGAGATCAGCAGCACGAGGCCGGCCAGACCGAGGGCGGCGGAGACCAGGGCGATCGCCATGGGTGGGGACTGGCCGTCGGTCAGCAGGGGGAGCAGCAGGTCTGTCACGGAGAGCAGCCCGAGGACGAGCAGGCCGGTGCGGAACATCGGAGACCTCCAGGTTGGTCAGGTGACCGCAACTGTCGGCCTGGGCCTGTTCCCCGCACACCGGTGCGTGATCCGGCCGAGCCGGGAGTTTTCCCGGACGTGCCGGGATCGCGTTCCCGGGACACCGGGTCCCCGGCGCCCCACACTTACCGGCATGAACGTCGGCCGCGTCCTCGCGTCCGGCCTCGGCGCCCTGGTGGTGGCCGAGGCCGGCGCCGCCGTCGTGGTCGTGCTGCGGCTGGGGTGGACGTGGCAGCAGGCGCTGGACGCGTTCGTGGTCACGAACTCCGCGATGGCGCTGGCGTTCGCGGTCTGCGGGTCGGTGCTGGCGTGGCACCGGCCGCGCAACCCGATCGGCTGGCTGTTCCTCGCCGACGGGCTCGGGCACGCCACGACCGCGCTGGGCATGCCGGTCGACGACCCGCTGGTCGCGACGATCGCCGCGTACGCGTGGCCGTGGTCGATCGGGCTGTTCCTGCCGCTCGCGCTGGTGCTGTTCCCGGACGGGCGGCTGCCGTCGCGGCGCTGGCTGCCGGTGGTGGTCGCGATCGTGGTGACGGCGCCGTTGTTCGTGGTCGAGGTGGCGGCGGATCCGGCGGTCCCGGGCTACCTGAAGTTGCCGGGGTACGCGGAGCTCGGTCCGTTGTGGACCGTGTCAGAGACGCGGACGCTCGGGGCGTTGCTGGCCGGAGTTGTCGCGCTGGCCGTGCGGTACCGGCGGGGCGAGGACTCGGTGCTGTGGCTGCTGCTGGCGGCTTCGGTGGCGGCGGCGTTCGTGGTGCCGTGGTCGTTCGTGGCGGGCACGCCGGTGTTCGTGCTGCTCTCGATCCCGTTGATCCCGATCGCGGTGACCATCGCGATCGTGCGGCACCAGCTGCTCGACATCCGGCTGGTGGTGTCGCGGGTGCTGGCGTGGTTGCTGCTGTCGGCGGTGGTGCTGGGGGTCTACGCGGCGCTGGTGGCGGTGCTGGACCGGTTCGTGTCCGCACAGCTCGGGCGTTCGGTCGTGGCCACCGTGGTGGTCGCGCTGCTGGTCGCGCCGGTGTTGCCGCGCCTGCAACGTCTCGTCGACCGCGCTCTCTACGGCGACCGCGGCGATCCGGCCCGTGTGGTCTCACGGGTCAGCGAGCACCTGGCGGGCGAGGGGCTGGCCGGGGTCGTGGAGGCGGTGCGGGTGGCGTTGCGGGTGCCGCACGTTGCCCTGACGGCCGCCGACGTGACGTTGGCCAGCGACGGCACACGGCCTTCGAACGTCGTCGAAGTGCCGTTGGTGTATGACGGCGCGGTGGTGGGTGAACTGCACGTTGGTGTGCGCACTGGCGAGAGCACGCTCGGTGCCGCCGATCGCAACGTGTTGAGCCTCGTCGCGGCCCCTCTGGCCGTAGCCGTGCACGCGACGTTGCTCTCCACGCAGCTGCAGGCATCCCGAGAACGCCTTGTCACCGCACGCGAAGAAGAACGCCGACGCCTCCGCCGCGACCTGCACGACGGCCTCGGCCCGACGCTGACCGGCGTGGCGCTGAGCGCGGACGCCGCCACCAACCTGCTGGCCACCGACCCGGACCGCACCCGCAGCCTGCTCACCGGGGTGAGCGCGGACGTCCGCACGGCCATCGCCGACGTGCGCAGGCTCGTGGAGGACCTGCGCCCGCCCGCACTGGACGAGCTCGGCCTGCTCGGCGCCCTCCGCCAACGCGCCGAAACCCTCGTGCGCACACCCCTGCAGCTCCGGCTGGACGTGCCCGACACGGTGCCGTCGCTGTCCGCCGCGGTCGAGGTCGCCGCGTACCGCATCGCCACGGAAGCGTTGACCAACGTCGTCCGGCACGCGAAAGCCTCGTCCGTCGTGGTGCGATTGCGGTGCTGCGAAGAGCTTGAAGTGGAGATCACCGACGACGGACCGCCCAACGGCCCGTGGCGACCCGGTGTGGGGATGCAGGCGATGCGAGAGAGGGCGGCCGAGTTGGGTGGCGCGTTCGAGGCCGGGCCGACGGCCGAAGGAGGACGGGTGCTGGCGCGCCTGCCGGTGGAGGTGCCGTGACCGACATCCGCGTCGTGATCGCCGACGATCACCCCATCGTCCGCGAGGGCATGAGCGCGTTGCTCACCTCGCTGGACGGCTTCGTCGTCGCGGGTGTGGCCGCGACGGGACGCGAGGCGGTCCGCGAAGTCGTCACCACCCGGCCCGACGTCGCCGTGCTCGACCTGCAGATGCCCGACCTCGACGGCATCGCCGCGACCAAGGAGATCGTCCGCGCGGCACCGGGCGTCGCCGTGCTGGTGCTCACGATGTTCTCCGACGACGACTCGGTCTTCGCCGCCATGCGCGCGGGCGCCCGCGGCTACCTGGTCAAGGGCGCCGAGCAGGACGAGATCGCCAGGGCCATCCGCGCGGTCGCGGCCGGTGAGGCGATCTTCGGACCGGCGGTGGCGCAGCGGGTGCTCGGGTTCCTGACCGGATCGTCCACCCCGGACGTCCCGTTCCCCGAGCTCACCGGCAGGGAACGGCAGATCCTGGACCTGCTGGCCGCCGGGATGTCCAACGGCGCGATTGCCGCGCGGTTGGGCGTGGCGGCGAAGACGGTGGCGAACAACGTGTCCGCCATCTTCGCCAAGCTGCAGGTGGCCGATCGGGCGACGGCGATCATCAGGGCACGGGACGCCGGGCTGGGTCGTTAGCGCGCCGCCTTCGAGCCGTTGGGCGCGATGGCGAACCGGCCGTCCACCCCCTGCCCGGTCGTGTCACCGGGGTTCTCGTCGTCCACGTACCGGTACACGGGACGGCCGCCGATGGTGACCTGCTCCAGCCCGTCCGGCCGCATGAACGTCTTGAGCAGCGCGGGATCGATGTCCGGCGCGTCGAACTTGCCGCCCGCGGCCAGCAGCGGCGACCACACCAGCGTGCAGTCGGCCTCGACGCAGACCGACGACGGCGGGCTCGTGCCGTCCTTCTCGTCGAAGTAGAGCGTGTAGTGGTCGCCGTCGGCGACGACGGGGCCGAGCGCGGCGGACTGCTCGATCCGCAGGGTCGCGATGTCGTTCGGCAGGACCTGCGGCGGTCCGGCCACGGGGCCGGCGGCGGCCTCCAGTTCCTGCGGCGACGCGGTCTCCTCCTCGGCGGGCGGCGAGGAGCAGGCACCGAGACACAGGACCAGGGCGAAAACGGCGAAGCGGCTCACGCCAGGGACTACGGACGGAGCCCGCAGCCCGGTTCAGCGTCGCCACGTCTCGCCCTGGGTGGCGGTGGATGAAGGGCTCATTCATCCACCTGGCGTGGGTGAAGGGTTCCTTCATCCACGTCGCCACGTGCCTGGCGAGGCCTGCCCGCGAAGGTCGGCGCAACGCGTCGCCGCTTGAGTTCCTGGCATTGCACCCGAGGTCGATGAAGGAGCCCATCATCGACAACGGGTCGCGGCCGGAGCGAGGCCGTTCACTAGGCGTTCGCCAGCGCCGGAACCGGTTCACTTCCTCCATGGGTGGCATCACCGGATGGGTCAGCTTCGGCCAGGACCTCACCATCCGGCACGACGTGCTCGCGGCGATGACCGCGACGTTGCTGTCGCGCGGCCCCGACGCGGGCGGCCTGTGGACCTCGGAGCACGCGGCGCTCGGCCACCGCAGGCTCGCGGCGCTGGACCCGGCGCGCGGCAGCCAGCCGATGTCGGCCGGGCACGCGACCATCAGCTACGACGGCGAGGTCTACAACTTCCCGGAGCTGCGCGCGGACCTCCGGGCGCGCGGTCACCGGTTCACCACCGGCACCGACACCGAGGTCGTGCTGCGCGGTTACCTGGAGTGGGGGCTCGGCGTCGCGGAACGGCTCAACGGCATGTTCGCCTTCGCGGTGTGGGACGGCCGCGCGCAACGGCTCGTGCTCGTGCGCGACCGGCTCGGCGTGAAGCCGTTGCACTACCACCCGGTCGGCGACGGGGTGCTGTTCGCGAGCGAGCCCAAGGCGGTCTTCGCGCATCCCGCCACCCGCCGGGAGGTCGACGCGGACGGCCTGCGCGAGCTGTTCCTCCACACGCCCGGCCGCACGGTCTACAAAGGCCTGTACGAGGTCAGGCCCGGTACGGTCCTGACGGTCGACCGCGCCGGCGTCACCGAACACGTCTACTGGCGCCTGGAAACCGCGCCGCACCTGGACGACGCCGAGGAGACGGACGCGGAGATCCGCCGGTTGCGGCAGGACACCGCGGCACGTCAGCGCGTCGCGGACGTCCCGGTCGGCCGGCTCCGCAAGATCGGCACGACCGGGTCCGCGTCGAGGCACGAGCTGGTCCGGATCAGGGACGTGCCGCGCGGTCCGGGCGACATGGACTTCCCCTTGCTGGAAATCTTCCGGGCGGCGCGCGAACGGGTCGTGCTCCCGGAGGAAGGCGCCGACGACCTGTTCGGCGGGCACCGCCCGTTCGAACGCGCGTTGTTCCGCGAAGAAGTCCTCAGGACGCTCGACCTGGACACCTACCTCGCGGACAGCCTCGCCAGTGCGCACAACGAGATCGCGAGGTTGCCGGGAGAACCGGACGAGCACTGGCGAGGGCGGAGGTCGGCCCACCTGCACCTCACCCGGACCCTCCCGGTGATGCTCGACCGCATCGACCGGCTGAGCATGTCGGAGGGCCTGGAGGTGCGGCTGCCGTTCACCGACCACCGGCTCGTCGAGTACCTCTACAACGCGCGGATCCCCGGTGCTGCCGCACCATCCCTTGTGGACGGACGGCAGGTCGCACAGCTGCCGGGTGATCACCCCGTGTTCGATCTCGTCGATCCGTCACGGGTGACGGACCAGGCCCTGGACCTGGCCGCGTGGCTCGACGTCCACCGGCCTCACCTGAAGCTGTAGGACCTCACCACAGGAAAACCAGCCGCAGGAAGTGGACGACCAGGAACACCGCGGGAGCCAGCAGCAGGACCTTGCCGTACACCGCGAGCAGATGGCTGTTGGTCCGCGGTCCCAACGCCCTCTTGCGGGCGCCGGTCTGCTGCAGCGCGAGCTGGATCGCTTGAGCCACGTAGAAGACGGCCGAGCCGGGCAGCTTCTTGTCGCCGGGCAACGGTCCGACGGGTTGCACTCGCGGGGTCCGGTCCTGGGCGAACACGACCACGGCGGACGTCCACTTGCCCGGCACGGTCGGCGCTTCGGCCGGCACCGGCAGGTGGGCGTCCAGCCGTTCGGCGAGATCGGGCCGGTCGCCGGGGATGAGCAGGACGAGCTTGCCCGGCGGCTGGGTGGCCCGTGCCTGGTCGACCTCCCACCACACGCCGTCGCCGTCACCGAGCCGCAGCACGATGAGCTGCGACAGGCCCATCAGCTTCAAAACGCCGGTCTGCCAGTCGTCGCCGGGCAGGTAGAACCGCGCGGCGCCGAGGTGCGGCAGCGGTTCGCCCGGCCTGCCCACGGCGACCACCGGACCGAACGCGCCCAGCGCGCCGATCAGGTGCTCCTCCCGGGAGTGGATGCTCAGCAGGCCCGCCGACAGCGCGCCGGGCAGTTCGTCGACGACCGCCGCGTCCTGGTCGTCGCCGAAGCCGCGCAGGTACAAAACCGGTGCGCGCCAGTCGTTCCGCAGCGCCTGCGCCGCGCTTCTGGCCGCTCTGGGGCGCGAGTGACGCAGCACGTAGTAGGCGATGGGCAACGCCGCGATGCCGCCTACGAGGATGAGACCTCTTGCGGCCCAGGGAAGTTCGTAGGCACGGGTCGCTGCCACCACCGCCAGGAACCCGACGACCAGGAACGTGTAGCCGACAGCGTTGACCACCAGGAAGACCGGGCGCCGCCACCACGGCCGGGGCGGCACGTACTGGAGCACCAGGTCGACGACCTCGGCGTTGGCCTTCCTGCGGCGGTGGCGCAGGACGAGCGCGGCCGCGGTGAGCAGGGTGCCGGCGACGAGCCACGGCAGCGCCCGTCCCCAGGCGTCGGCCGCTCTGTCGTCGAACATCCGCTGGTCCTGCACGATCTTCTCGGCCACGTCGTCGGTGAACCGGCGGGCGAGATCCGCGTTGCCCTCGTCGGCCGCACCGGCGCCCAGGGAGATCGACACCTCCGCCTTGCTCCTGAACGATCCGTGCTCGTAGAACCAGTCGGCGGCCGCGCGGGTGCCGTTGGCGTCGGCCCGGTCCAGTGCCGCGACGAACGCGGCGTACTGCGCGGGGGCGTCGTGGAAGGCGTTGCTCTCACGCAGATCGATGCCCGCGGTGATGGCGAGCAGCAACGCCACGTAGACGACGACGGCGGCGATCGCCGTGACGAGCCGGGTAGTCGTCTGCACGCCCTCACGTTACGGCCGGGTGATCGCCGCCAACATGAGTTCGCGGATCTCCGTCGCGATCTCGTCCACCGCCAACGGCGGCTCGTGCGCCTGCCACTCCCGCAGCAGCCCGGTGACCGCCCCCACCAACGCGATCGCGGTCAGCCGGTACGACCGCCGCGGCGCCACCCCGGCCGCCGCCGCCCGCAGGGCCTCGGACTCGATGAACTCGGCCCACGTCGTCACCCACCGCACGTGCTGCTGCTCGATCTCCGTGTTCACGCCGACGGCCTCCACGTAGTTGAGGCGCGGCGCACGGGGATCGGCGGTCACGGTGCGCACGAAGACGTCCAGCAGTGTCGCGATCCGGGTGGACACCTCGGCGGTCTCCAGCTCGGTGAGCGCAGCGCGGACCCGGTCGAACGCCGTCGCGTTGATCAGGTCGTGCAGCTCGCGGAGCAGGTCCTCCTTGGAACCGAACTCCTCGTAGAAGTTCCGCGTGGAGACGCCGGCCTCCGTGCACAACTCGGTGATCTTGGTGGCGGCGAAGCCCGTGCTGGTGAAGAGCTCCAGGCCTGCCTGCAGCAACCGAGCACGCCGCTCGGCTCTGCGCTGCTCGGGCGACACACCGCCGTAGGCACGGGGCACCGGAGGGCTCCAATCGGTGATCGCGGCCAAGTGGTAATCCGGCTTGTCAGATTACGTCGGCGCAACCTCGCCCGCACCCCGGACGTCTGGACCTTCAGCTGCCGGTCGCGCTCTTCTCCAGCGCGGGGCAGCCCCCGGTGGGGTAGGCGGCGTTGTACTCGAAATGCCACTGCTCGTTTTCGTAACGGCGGCACCAGCCGAGGGTGCTGCCGTTTTTCTCGACCCATTTCGCCGATTCGATCGGCTGGATGTCGACCGCATAGCCGCGCACGTGCATCGAGCGGTCCGGCGGGTTCAGCACATAACGCGAGGCGAGTTCTTCGGTGCCGAACTTCTGCACGGCCTCGTCGAACTCCTTCTTCTGCTGCTGGCGGCTGCGCTTGCCGTCGTTCAGGCAGAGCTGGACGCCTTGCCCGGAGGCCCTGGCGCGCAACGACTTCCACGCCTGCAGCACCTCGGGGCGCAGGCCGTCCGGCGCCTCGTCGAGGTAGCGGGCGTCGATCGGGCACTTCGGCCCGTCCGGCGGTCCCGGCACCTCTTCCAGAATGGCGAGGGCCTTTCCGGGATGCCGGTCGAACACGAGCGTCAATCTGCCCAGGTAACCCAGCGCGCCGCCGGTGGAAACCACGAGTGTGACGATCAGCAGCACGCCGAACACGACGCGTCTGGAGGTCTTGGACATGATTTCGATAATACGTCTTCCCGTGGTGGTCTCTGTCCGCAACCCGTAACAGTCCGTCGGCGGCTGTGTCGCGGTGAACGTGGCGTGCGACACAGCCGTTCGGCCCAATCACGCTTTCGGCGCAACGCGCAAATGTGATCGGTGAACGGGTGCTGGCCCCTTTTGCATCGGCGAAACGTGATGGCAACATCTGCGGCGGCCGAGAACCGGCCCGCTTTTGTGAGGTCTCAGGAGGACCGCTTTCATGTTCGGCCGCTTTTTTGCGATCGTTGCTGTGCTGATGTCTGCTCTGGCCCTCGCCGGCACCGCGCAGGCCGCCCCGCCCGCACGTCAGGCGACCGCGCTGGTGCTCACCGTCCGGTACTCGGACGTCGAGGGCAACGCCGTCAAGACCACCGTGCTGACCTGCGAACGAGGTGATCGCCACCCGCGCAGGGCCCTCGCCTGCGCGAAGCTGGCGGCCGCCGGGGCGGACCTGCGGGCGATGCGGTCCGACAACCGCGCCTGCACGTTCATCTACGCGCCGGTCGAGGTGTCGGTGTTCGGCTTCTGGCGGGGCGAGCCCGTCGACGAGGTGCACACCTACCCGAACTCGTGCGTCATGCTGGCGCACACCGGTGCCGTGTTCGACTTTTAAAGTTCACGGCACCGGCCATTAATGTGCAGCGGGGCGCGGCAGGGGCGCTCCGCTGCACATTTTCTCGCATCGATTTGGGTGTTGCTCCGAATGGCGGCCGGTGCGGCCGCCGTGCGAGGGTGTGATCATGGCCGCCTCCTCGCGCTTCCCCGTGCTGTCCTGGACGACCATCGCTCCCGTGCTCGGCGTGCTGCTGCTCGCCCTGGCCTGGGGTCGTGACCTCGCACCCCTGCTCGTCGCCCTGGTCGCCGTCGTGCTCGCGACGACGGTGCTGGCGGCCGTGCACCACGCCGAAGTCGTGGCGCTGCGGGTGGGGGAGCCGTTCGGGTCGCTGGTCCTCGCGGTCGCGGTCACGATCATCGAGGTGGCCCTGATCGTCACGCTCATGGTCTCCGGCGGCCCGGAGGCCTCATCGCTCGCCCGCGACACGGTCTTCGCCGCGGTCATGATCACCACGAACGGCATCGTCGGCATCGCGTTGCTGCTCGGCGCCCTCAAGCACGGCACGACCCTGTTCAACGCCGAGGGCAGCGGCGGCGCGCTGGCCACCGTGATCACCCTGGCCACCCTCACGCTGGTGCTGCCGACGTTCACCACGACCACACCCGGCCCCGAGTTCTCCGGCCCGCAGCTCGCGTTCGCCGCCCTCGCCTCGTTGGCGCTGTACGCGATGTTCGTCTTCACCCAGACCGTCCGGCACCGGGACTTCTTCCTGCCCGTCACCGAGGACGGCGTGATCGAGAGCGAGGAACACGCCGAGGCGCCGTCGGGCAGGGCCGCGCTCGCGTCGCTCGGCCTGCTGCTCGTCGCCCTCGTCGCGGTGGTCGGCCTCGCCAAGATCGAGTCGCCCGCGATCGAGGCGGGCGTGCGGGCCGCCGGGTTCCCGCAGTCGTTCGTCGGTGTCGTGATCGCACTGCTGGTGCTGCTGCCGGAGACGATCGCCGCCGCCCGGGCCGCGTTGCGCGACCGGATCCAGACCAGCCTCAACCTGGGCTACGGCTCGGCGATCGCGAGCATCGGCCTGACGATCCCGACCATCGCGCTCGCCACGGTCTGGCTCGACGGCCCGTTGCTGCTCGGCCTCGGCCCGATGCAGATGGTCCTGCTGCTGCTCACCGTTCTGGTCAGCGTGCTGACGGTCGTGCCGGGCCGGGCCACGCGGTTGCAGGGCGGTGTGCACCTGGTGCTGCTGGCCGCGTTCCTCTTCCTCGCGGTGAACCCTTGAAGCCGAACAGCCTATTGCCCCGTTGCGACGTTCGGCCCTAGATTGCGGTAACGCCGGTTACCACAAAGGGGTCCAACGATGCAGCTCCGCGCCGTGCTCGCCGCCGTTCTCCTGTTGTCAGCCCTGGTCACACCCGCTTCGGCGGCCGCACCGGGCGATCTGGTCAGCAGTCAGGAGGTGGCCTGGCACCCGGAGCCGCTGAGGCTGTTGCCCGCTCCGGTGAAGGCCTACGACATCCGTTACCGCTCGACGTCGGCGACCGGCACGGGCAACGTCGTGTCCGGCATGGTCCTGGTCTCGCCGCTGCCGTGGACGAACGGCCCGCGCCCGATCGTCGCGTACGCGATGGGCACGCAGGGCATGGCCGACCGCTGCGCGCCGTCGCAGCAGCTGCAGAACGGCACGGAACCCGAGATCGCGTTCCTCGCGCAGGCCATGTTCAACGGCTGGGCGGTCGCCGTCACCGACTACGAAGGCCTCGGCACGCCAGGGGATCACACCTACGCGGTGGCCCGGTCGGAAGGTCGCGCGCTGCTGGACGTGGCACGTGCGGCGAGCAGCATCCCCGGCCTGTCCGCGGACGCGCCGGTCGGCGTTTTCGGTTACTCGCAGGGTGGTCAGGCGGCGTCGTCCGCCGCCGAGCAGTGGAAGTCGTACGCGCCTTCGCTCAACGTCGTCGGCGTCGCGGCCGGTGGGGTGCCGGCCGACCTGAACGCGGTCGCGAAGTTCAACGACGGCAACGCCGGGTCCGGGCTGGTGTTCGCGGCGGCGGCGGGATACGCCGCGGCCTACCCCGAGCTGCCGCTGGCCGAGGTGCTGAACGACCGCGGCCGGCAGGTCGTCGACCAGATCCGCGACTCCTGCGTCGTCGAGATCGCCCTGGTGGCACCGTTCACGCGGATCAACTCGCTGACCACGCGGCCGGACGTCATGCAGGACCCGGCGTGGCAGAACAGGTTGGTGGAGAACTCGCTCGGCTCGGTCAAGCCGGCCGCGCCCGTGTACCTCTACCACGGCACGGTCGACGAGCTGATCCCGTTCAGCGTCGGGCAGAAGCTGCGTTCGCAGTGGTGCGCGCTCGGCGCGGACGTGCAATGGACCGCGTTGCCGTTGCTGGGTCACATCGCGGCGGTCAGCGCGTGGGGCTCGAACGCGCTGAACTGGCTGGGCGACCGCTTCGCCGGCAAGGTCACCCGCCCCAACTGCTGATCACCGCGGCGGCGAGAGCCGGGAACCAGGCCACTGGCGCGATCCACGCGTGCGCCAGTGGCAGCGGCCTCTTCAGCAGGGACTTCACCGCCTGGAAGTAGGCGAAGCCCGTCGCGTCGGGGTGGCGCCTGCGCCAGCCCCTCACCATCAGCGTGTCGCCGAAGGCGTTGTGCAGGGTGAGCACCGCGAACCCGGTCCACGCCAGCACGGTCGTCCCCGCGGCCAGGAAGCCGATCCAGAACCCGAGCCCGACGAACGCGGTGACGAGGTGGTAGTAGGCGAGGGGTGGCACGTGTCTTCGCGCTCGCAGCAAACGCAGGAGCAACACGAGTCCGACGCCGATGTTGAGCACCCACCCGACCAGGGCGATTGTGGCTGTCATGAATCGACGGTACTACGTTCGTAGTGCCTCGTCACTACGTTTATAGTGCATTCGTGATGTCGAACAGGGACCGTGCCCTCGCCGCCGCCGTCGAGCTGCTGGGCACCGAAGGCCTGCGCGGCCTGACACACGCGCGGGTGGACGACCGGGCCGATCTGCCGAAGGGCTCCACGTCGAACTACTTCCGCAGCCGTGCCGCGCTGCTCGACGGTGTCGTGGACTGGATGGTGCGCAGTGAGACGCCGCAGGTCGAGGCGACGTTCAAACCCGCGTCACCGGAAGAGCTGATCGACCAGCTGTGCCACATCTACGGCTTCATGACCGGTCCGAACGCCGTGATGGTCAAGGCGCGCATGGTGCTGTGGGTGGAGGCGGCGACCAACCCGCAGGTGCGGCGGGCGTTGCTGCGGGGCCGGGCCGCGATGACCTCGATGCTGGTCCCGGCACTGGCAAGCCTCGGGGTGCGTGATCCGCTGGCCGCCTCGGACGCGATCGGGATGTGCGTTCAGGGCCTGTTCCTGCAGCAGTTCGCGCGAGACGAGGCGATCGACCCCCGGCCGCTGCTGGAGATCATCGTGCGAGGTGCTCTGGCGTGAACCGCCTGCGGAACGTGAAGCCCTCCGGCGTCGGACCCTCCCTCCGGACCAGGTCGAGCTTCGCGAGCCCCTCCTCGGTCGTCGGCCGGTGGCCCGCGGGCACCCACCACATCACGTCCAGCGCGGTCGCGGGGTCGAACCACTTGGCCCTGCGCTTCACCGCTTCCAGGTGAATGCCGCCGTAGGTGAACTCCCACAACGCTTCCACCGACTCCCAGACGCTGAGGTTGAACGCCACCAGCATCGGGTCGCGGCCCAGCCGGCGCAGGTCGTCCATCATCTCGTCCGCGGTCGGCCGCCACACGAAGCCGGGTGCCTGCCGCGCGAGGTCCGCGATCGGGTCGACGCGGCTCGCGAACCCGCGCATCCGCCAGTGGTCGAACGGCCGGAGCCCGGTCGTGATGTTGGCTTGGGCCAGCTGGAATTCCCCCATGCGTCCACTCTGACATGATCAGCCCATGAGGTGTGTGGTGCTGGACGACTACCAGGACGTGGCGCTCGCCGGCGCGGACTGGTCGGGCCTCGACGTGACCGTGCTGCGCGAGCACCTGGACGACCCGGCCGACGCGCTGGCCGACGCCGAGTGCGTCGTGATCATGCGCGAGCGCACGCCGTTCACCGCGGAGCTGTTCGCCCGGCTGCCGAAGCTGCGGCTGCTGGTCACCAGCGGCATGCGCAACGCCTCGATCGACCTCGCGGCCGCGCGGGAACACGGCGTCACGGTCTGCGGCACCGGCAGTGCGAAGACCCCGCCGACCGAGCTGACCTGGGCGTTGATCCTCGGGCTCGCGCGGCACCTCGCGGTCGAGAACGCGGCCTTCCACGCCGGCGGCCCGTGGCAGAGCACGGTCGGCGTCGACCTCGCCGGCCGCACGCTCGGCCTGGTCGGGTTCGGCCACCTCGGCAGGGCGGTCGGGCGGATCGGCAAGGCGTTCGGCATGGACGTCGTGGCGTGGAGTCAGAACCTCACCGCCGACCGCACGGAGGCCGAGGGTGTGCGGCTCGCGTCCGGGCTGCACGACCTGCTCGGACAGGCCGACTTCGCGTCCGTCCACCTGGTGCTGAGCGACCGCACCCGCGGTCTGCTGGACGCCGCCGCGCTGGCCTGCCTCAAGCCCACCGCGTTCCTGGTCAACACCTCTCGCGCCGCCGTCGTCGACCGCGACGCCCTGCTGGAGGTGTTGCGGCACAACCGGATCGCGGGCGCCGGCCTGGACGTGTTCGAGACCGAACCGCTGCCGCTCGACGACGAGCTCAGGACGTTGCCGAACGTGCTCGCCACCCCGCACCTCGGGTACGTCACGGAGTCCAACTACCGGACGTACTTCGAAGAGGCCGTCGAGGACATCCACGCGTTCCTCCGGGGCACGCCCGTCCGGGAGCTGACCCTGGATCGCTGAACCCTACTCGTAGTAAGTTCGGCGGCATGACCCCTGACGCCACCGCGCACATCGACGTCGCGGCCTCACCGCAGCGGGTGTTCGACCTGGTCAGCGACCTGCGCGGGCTCAGCGGGGTCGCCGAGGAGTACTCGGGCGGGCGCTGGCTCGGTGCCGGCGGTCCGCGCGTGGGCGCCCGGTTCCGGGGCGTCAACCGGCGGGGCTGGCGGGTGTGGCCCACGACGTCGACTGTCACCGACTGCTCGGTCGAGCGGTTCGCGTTCGAGGTGAAGTCGTTCGGCCTGGCGGTGTCGCGCTGGCAGTACGACATCGAGCCGACGGCGACCGGGTGCCGGGTCACCGAGTCCACGTGGGACCGCAGGCCGGCGTGGTACAAGCCGGTCACGGTGCTCGCGACCGGGGTGAAGGACCGCGCGGTCACGAACCAGGCCAACATCGAGGCCACGCTGGCCCGCCTGAAACACGCCGTAGAAGCCTGACCGGCGCGACGAGCGGGCGGGTCAGAGGTCGATCGACTCCACCGCGGCCTCCGCCAGCGGGGCAGCCGACTTGCGGTAGCGGGTGGCCAGCGTCTGGAACAGCTGCTCGGCCTCGATCGCCGGCCAGTCCGCGGCCAGCAGCTCGGCGGGCAGGTGCGGGTCCTGCCGCACCAGGTCGAGCCAGTCGCCGTGCAGCACGAGCTGGCGGGCGAGGTCGTCCGGCAGTGACGCCTGCGGTGCGCGCCCGCTCCACCGCGTCAGGAAGTCCTGGTAGCGGGCGGCGATGGCGGCCGTGTCGAACGCGCGCGTGGCCAGGTCGGCGGCCTCCGTGGGCTTCGCGTGCTGGGCGGTGAACACGGTGACGTTCTCGGTCAGGTCGAGTTCGGCGACCATCTGCGCGACGTCGCGGGTGCCGGGGGCGATCCACAGGCCGTTCTGCACCGGGCCGAAGCCCGCCCACTGCAGCTGGGTGCGCAGGTCGTGGCGTTCGCCGCGGCGGCCCTCCGGCAGTGAGAAGCCGACCAGGGTCCAGGTGCCGTCCCAGTCGCGGTTGACGGCGCCGCGCTGCCAGATGCGTTGCTCGCCGTCCAGCAGCACGTCGTTCGCCCGTTGCGTCAGTCCGAAGTAGACCTTGCGGCCGCTGCGGTGCTTGTCGAGCAGGCCGCGGGTGGTCATCCGGCTCAGGGTCGAGCGCACCGCCTCCTCGGAGACGTCCACGCGGCCGAAGATGTCGATCACGCTGCCCGAGTACACGGCGATGTCGCGGCCGAGCACGTACAGGCCGAGGAAGTTGAGCATCAGGGACTGCGGCGTCACGTTGTCACGATACATGTTGGGCAGAATCTAGACGAGCGTCACGAATATGTCGTACTTTGAGGGTCCCAACGGAGAGGACTCGTCGGATGGAGCTGTCGGAGAAGGTCGCGATCGTCACGGGCGCCGGTCGCGGGCTGGGGCGTGCCTACGCGGAGGCGTTGGCGCGCAACGGGGCCAAGGTCGTCGTCAACGACGTGGACGAGGCCGCGGAGGAGGTCGCCGCCGCCATCGGAGGCAAGGCGGTCATCGCCCCGGTCGGACCCACCGAGACCGCGGAACGGCTCGTCGCCACCGCCGTCGAGGAGTTCGGGCGGCTCGACGTGCTGGTCACCAACGCCGGCATCCTGCGCGACCGCGTGCTGTGGAAGATGAGCGACGACGACTTCGACGCCGTGATCAACGTCCACCTGCGCGGCACGTTCACGTGCGCCCGCGCGGCGGCCGTGCGCATGCGCGAACAGGGCACGGGCGGCAGCCTCGTGCTCATCTCGTCACCGGCGGGGCAGCGCGGCAACTTCGGCCAGACCAACTACGCCGCCGCGAAGGCCGGTATCGCCGCGATGGCGCGCACCTGGGCCCTGGAGCTCGCCAAGGCGGACATCGCCGTCAACGCGGTGATCCCGGTGGCCGCCACCGAGATGACCAGGACGATCCCCGCGTTCGCGCCGTTGATCGAGGAGTCGGAACGGAACGGCACGCCGCTGCCCGCCTGGGTGCGCCGCGACGAGGGCCTCGGCACCGTGGAGGACGTGGCCGAGCTGATCGTCTACCTCGCGTCGGAGAAGGCGAAAGGCGTGACGGGACAGGCGATCGGCATCGGCGGCGACCGGCTCGCGCTGTGGTCGCACCCGGCCGAGAAGCACGTCCTGTTCGCGGACGGCGGCTGGAAGGCGGACGAGATCGCCGAGCGGTGGGACGCGTTCCAACCCGAGACCTACGGCATCCCGGCACCGGTGGCGCCGTGAACGTTCCCAAAATGGATGTGGACGACCTGGTCGCCATCGACGTGCACACGCACGCCGAGATCTCGAAGGACGGCCACGGCGCGCTCAGCCCGGCGCTGATGGAGGCCTCCGCCAAGTACTTCAAGGCCGGCCACCGGCAGCCGACGATCGCCGAGACCGCGGCGATCTACCGCGAGCGGAAGATGGCCGCGGTGATCTTCACGGTCGACGCGGAGCACGCCACCGGGCATCCGCGCATCTCCAACGAGGAGATCGCCGCGTCCTGCGCCGAGCACGCCGACGTGCTGATCCCGTTCGCGAGCGTCGACCCGTGGAAGGGCCGCGCCGCCGTCCGCGAGGCACGCCGGCTGGTGGAGGAGCACGGGGTCCGCGGCTTCAAGTTCCACCCCAGCCTGCAGGACTTCTCGCCCGACGACCGGATGGCCTACCCGCTCTACGAGGCCATCGAGGAGCTCGGCGTTCCCGCGCTGTTCCACAGTGGACAGACCGGGATCGGCGCGGGAGTGCCGGGCGGCGGCGGCATCCGGCTCAAGCACTCCAACCCGATGCTCGTCGACGACGTCGCCGTCGACTTCCCGCACCTGAAGATCGTGCTCGCGCACCCGTCGTTCCCGTGGCAGGACGAAGCGCTCGCGGTGGCCACGCACAAGCCGTTCGTCCACATCGACCTGTCCGGCTGGTCGCCGAAGTACTTCCCGCCGCAGCTCGTCCGCTACGCCAACACCGTGCTGCAGGACAAGGTCCTCTTCGGCTCGGACCACCCGGTGATCACGCCGGACCGCTGGCTCGCCGACTTCGCGAAGCTCGACATCAAAGAAGAGATCCGGCCCAAGATCCTCAAGCACAACGCCGCTCGTCTGCTCGGACTCACGAAGGAGGACATGTGATCGTCAACGGGATCGCAGAGCTGAAAACCCTGGCGCAACAGGACCTGGGCCACACCGACTGGCTGGAGATCGACCAGAACCGCGTCAACCTGTTCGCCGACGCCACCGACGACCACCAGTGGATCCACGTCGACCCCGAGCGCGCCGCCGAGGGACCGTTCGGCGGCACGATCGCGCACGGCTACCTCACGCTGGCACTGCTCATCCCGCTCATGACCGAGCTGCTCGACGTCCAGGGCGTCCGGATGAGCATCAACTACGGCCTGGACAAGGTGCGGTTCCCGGCGCCCGTCCCGGTGGGCGCCAAGATCCGCCTCAAGGGCACGGTCGCCTCCGTCGACGACGTCCCCGGCGACGGCGTGCAGGTGACCATCGACTTCACGATCGAGATCGAAGGCTCCGAAAAGCCCGCGTGCGTCGCGCGCGGGGTTTACCGACACTACGCCTGAGATGAGAGTGCCATGGCGACAACAACGCAGTTACGCCGTGCCGTCGCGTCGAGCTTCCTCGGCAGCGTGATCGAGTACTACGACTTCCTGCTCTACGCCACCGCCTCCGCGGTGGTGTTCAACAAGGTCTTCTTCTCGTCACTGGACCCGCTCGTCGGGACGATCGCGAGCTTCGGCACGTTCGCCACCGGCTACCTCGCCCGGCCGCTCGGCGGTGTCCTCTTCGGACACTTCGGCGACCTGCTGGGACGCAAGAAGATGCTCGTGCTCACCATGAGCCTGATGGGTGTCGCGAGCTTCCTGATCGGTCTGCTGCCCACCTACGCCGCGGCCGGCTGGCTCGCGCCGGCCGGGCTGGTGCTGCTGCGGGTGGTGCAGGGCATCTCCGTCGGCGGCGAGTGGGGCGGCGCGGTGCTGATGTCCGCCGAGCACGCCACCAGCAGGCGCGGGTTGTGGGCGAGCTTCACCAACGCCGGCGCGCCGTGCGGCATGGTCCTGTCGACCGCGGCGCTCACCGGCACCGCGGCACTGGTGGGGGAGCAGGCGTTCCTCAGCTGGGGCTGGCGGGTGCCGTTCCTGCTCAGCCTCGTGCTGCTCGCCGTGGGCCTGTTCGTGCGGATGAAGGTCGAGGAGACGCCGGTGTTCAGCGCCGAGCGCAAGCGCACCTCGGCTCCGCTGGTCGACGTGCTGCGCAACCACCCGCGCACGTTGCTGCTCGGCATCGGTGTCGGGCTGTCGGCGTTCGTCGCCCAGTCCACGCTCACGACGTTCGTGCTGGCGTACGGCGTCCAGGTTGGCAACAGCCGCCAGTCGATCCTCAACGCGCTGACGCTGTCCTCCGCGCTCGCGGTGGTCGGCATCATCGCCTGGTCGGCTGCGTCGGACCGGCTCGGTCGCCGGCCCGTCGTGCTCGGGGGCGCCGTCGTCATGGCCGCGTTCGGGTTCGTGCTGTTCCCGTTGGTGGACAACGGTTACGTCGTGATCGCGCTGGTGCTCGGCCAGGCGGTGATCCACCCGATGATGTACGGTCCGCTCGCCGCGCTGTACAGCGAGCTGTTCAACACCGGCAGCCGCTACACCGGTGCCTCGCTCGGCTACCAGCTCGCGGGCCTCGGCGCCGGTCTCGCACCGCTGCTGTTCGCGCAGGTGCAGGCGAGCGCGGGCACCAGGGCCATCCCGTTCATCCTCGCGGCGTTCTGCGTGCTCACCGTGGTCTGCACGGTCGCGCTGCACGAGACCAGCCGGACCGACCTGACCGGAGACAGGACCGCGGCCGGGCAGCTGGCCGGCTGACTGACAACCGGACATCGGAGGACCGGAACGATTCCGGTCCTCCGAGCTCGTTGTGAACACTCTCAAGCCGTCGAACGACGACGGCGTCAGCGTCGAATCCGTGTCGAACCACAACCGGTCGTCAGGCCGTGGACCAGACCGGTGACCCGCACCGGTACCACCCCGCTTGGTCCATTCACGAACCATGAACCAGGGCAGGTCAAACTATGCGAAAACGGCCTCTGACCAGCAAGATCACCGTCCGGGTAAAACCTTAAAGGCATTTAAAAGCAACGTGGTCCAGACCGGTTTGAACCCCGTTCGTGACCTCCCCGTAGTCACCGGTACAACACCGATGAACACCCCGAGGAGAATCGAATGGGCGCTCGACACCGCAAGCCCGCCATGATCGGCGCGGGCGCCATGCTCGCGGTCGCTGCTGTCGCCGGTGGCATCTTCGCCTTCAGCGGCACCGACTCGAACGCGGCCGAGGACTGCGGCGGACTGGACACCGCCCTGCAGAACAACCTGAACTTCATCGCCGGGCAGCAGGCGAACCCCGACGCCCAGTCGGACGCCCGCATCGCGAACCGGCAGGCGGTGGTCAACCTCATCCAGCAGCGGCGCAAGGCGGCCGGCTGCGGCAACAACGTCCAGGCGAAGGCCGAGAAGGGCCAGGCCGCCACGTCCGGTGAGGACTGCGGTGGGCTGGACAAGGCGTTGCAGAACAACCTCAACTTCATCGCGGGCCAGAAGGCCAACCCGGACGCCCAGTCCCAGGCCCGCATCGCGAACCGGCAGGCCGTGGTCGACCTGATCCAGCAGCGGCGCAAGGCGGCCGGGTGCAAGGGCGACGGCGGCGCGAACAACGACCAGGGCAACAACAACGCCGGCAACCAGGGCCAAGCCACGACCCAGCCCGATGCGAACCAGGGCAACAACAACGGTGGCGGTGCGTCCGGTCAGCAGGTCTGCAACGGTTCCACCGTCACGCTTTCCGGTGAGGGCGGTGCGCCCGCGGCGTCCAGCAACCAGTTCCCGGCAGGCACCACGCTGAAGGTCACCAACCTGGACAACAACAAGTCCACCACCGTCAAGGTGACGTCGGTGTCCGGCAGCTGCGTCCTGCTCAACAACGCGGCCTTCGAACAGGTCCGTGAGCCCGGCAAGTTCCTGATCCGCCGGGCGAAGATCGAGAAGATCGGCTGACCCCGGTCAGAGGAGGACGGGTGCTCCCTGCGTGGCGCGGAGGGAGCACCCGTCCTCTGGCGTTCACCAGGACCAGCGAAGACCCCGAACGCCGGGTTGCACGTCCAGAGCGACGTCCAGCAAGGTCTGGGAAGGAGCCACCGCGGTGCCGTCGGCGAGCTGCGTCACGGAAACCGGTGGGGTGCCGGAGAAGGTCACCTCGAGCACGTACTCCCGAGCGGGCAACCGGAACTCGCGCTCGTAACGAGTCGCAAGTGGACGCGGCGCCACGTTCACCAGCTCGTGCTCGATCACGATGCTCTCGCCCTTGTCCAGCACCCGGTCGAACAGCAGCTCGGCGGCGAGGACGCCCCGCGTCTCGTCCTCCACGAGCCGCCCGATCTCGCAGTTCTTCAGGGCCCGCAACGACGGCAGGGCGCGCGACTCGGTGTGCATGACCACGACCCACCGGTCCGGCCCGTTCATCGACGCCGACAGCACCTGCCGCGAGCGGAACGACCTCGCGGTCCGGTCCGCCCCGATGCTCACGAAGTCCTGCTGGCTGACCCGGATCAGCTGGTCGTCCCAGCGGGTTTCCATGTCCTGCAACGCGTGCTCCGGCCAGAACGCCGACATCGGCGCCGGGGCCTTGCGCAGCCACCGGCCACGCGGGCGCGGCGGTCCCAGGAGCTCCGAGAGGTGCCCGGGCGGCACCTGCAGGATGTGTTCCAAGTGGACGACGGCCTGCAGCGACTTCTGGCGCTCCGGCCTGCTGCGGCCCGTCTGCCAGCCGCTCAGCGTCGTCGGCGACACCGACACGCCGTGTTGCGAGAGGTGTTCGCGGAGTCGCTCCAGGCCGAGACCACGATTCGTGATCGCCGACCGGAGCGCTTCCGCGAACTCGTCCACGCGGGCCACGCTAAAGCATCGGTTCGTCCTGGTGTAGCCCCTGTGGCCCGCGGTAGGGCCGATAGGTCACCTGACGGCCGTTCATCACCATCTCGATCTCGACCGTCTCGCTCACCGCGTCGCCCATCGGCCGCAGCAGGACCGGGGTGCCGCCGGGCTGGTGGATCCGCACGTTCACCCCCTGCTGGGTCGCGATCAGGTGCCCGACCAGGTCACGGGCGTTGCCGGCGCCGTTGTTCTCCTTCGCGTCCGGCTGCATCTGCCAGTTCAGGTTCTCCACCAGCGCACCGGCCATGTGCCCGGTGTGCATCGGCCTGCTGACGGTGAAGTCGGCCACGGCCTGGGCCACCGCCGGGCTCTTCGCGGCGAGCTCCACGGCGTGCAGGCGCAGCGCCGCCGGGTGCACCCCCTTCACCGCGCCGACCGCCGCGTACAGGCCGTTGTCGGTGGTCGGTGGCGGGTTCTGGCCGCGCAGCACGTCGGTGTTGAGGTGCCGCAGCTGCCGCAGGGTGGCGTTGAGGTGGTCGGACGCCACGATCCCGTGCGCGGCCACGGCCTGCTGCACGTTCGCTTGCTGGTCCTGGCGCGGCGGCGTGGTGGGAGCCGTGCTGTGCGACGGGTTCGGACTGGCCGGTGTGGCGTCGGCCGGGGGAGCGGATGGTGCAGGGAGGTCGTCGTCGAGCATCACCATGTCGACGAGTTCCTGCCTGATGTCCGCGACGCGCCGATCGTCCAGCGGCCCGAGCTTCGACTCCAGCTCGGCACGGTTGCCCTCGACGAGTCCGGCGAACTGCGACGCGCGGTCGGAGCCGTCCGCCGCGATGATCCCGGCCGCCGAGAACACCTGGTACACCCACGCCGCCTGCGACGACGTGTCGGTGTCCGGCGCCTCCTTCGCGCTCACGACATCGGCGAGCGACGGCGCGCCCATGATGTCGGCGAGCGCGGCCTCCTGCGCGAAGTTGAAGGCGCGGTTGTAGCCCTTGTCGTGGTTGAAGACGACCTCGGCGACCTTGTCCGGGTCGGCGTTGAGACCGTCCGCGCCGTTGACCGTGGACCACAGCTGGTGAGCCCATTCGCCGAACCTGGCTCGGTTGGCGGGGTCGCTCAGGTCGTTGAACTGCTCCAGCTGCACGGTCTCGATGATCGGCCGCTCGAACGCCTTGTTGAACGTCCTCGCCACCTCACCGACGCCGTGCTCCTGGATCATGGCGGCGATCTCGTCGGTCCTGGTGTCGAGGACGACCGAGGCGTGCAGCAGATGCAGGCCCGCTTCGGACTGCACGAACTTCCGCGGGTCCGACTGCAGCTTCATCTCGACGAGCTTGGCCATCGGTGACGCGGTGGCCATGGCGTCGGAGGTGAGGTCCGCGAGCCGGACATCGAGCTCGGTAGAGGTGCTGGTGCCGGACTGGTGGTCCTCGGCGGTGTCCGTGCTCGACGCCGGCGGCGTTCGGTCGGTACTCGCGGTGGTGTCGGTGGTCGTGCTGGGGGTGGTGGGCGTGGCGGGAGGTTGCGGTGCCGGGCGCGTCGGTACTTCGGGTGCGGGCGGTGGTGCGGTGTGCGACGAGCTGGCGTCGGTGTCGCTGGTCTCCGTTTCGGGTGATTCGGGGATGGTGGGCAGGGCTGGTGACCAGGTGCGGTTGCGGTTCGCGGCGGTGTCCGTGCTCGACGCCGGCGGCGTTCGGTCGGTACTCGCGGTGGTGTCGGTGGTCGTGCTGGGGGTGGTGGGCGTGGCGGGAGGTTGCGGTGCCGGGCGCGTCGGTACTTCGGGTGCGGGCGGTGGTGCGGTGTGCGACGAGCTGGCGTCGGTGTCGCTGGTCTCCGTTTCGGGTGATTCGGGGATGGTGGGCAGGGCTGGTGACCAGGTGCGGTTGTGGTTCGCGGCGGTGTCCGTGCTCGACGCCGGCGGCGTTCGGTCGGTACTCGCGGTGGTGTCGGTGAGTGGTTGTGGCGTGGGTGGGAGCGGCTTCTGGTTGCCGTCCGCGGTCGTGTTCCCGGACGTGCCGGCCCCGTTGTCCTTCGGCGGCACCGGCGGCGGCGCCTGCGCGGCCGTGTTGAAGGCGTCGACCTCGCGGTCCACCTCGGCCTTGGCGTCCCACCACGCCTGTTGCTTCGCGTCCGCGGCGCGGCGGGCGTCGTCGAGCTTCGTCTCCGCGTCCTTGATCGCCTTCTCCGCGGTGGCCCGCTCGTCCGCGAGTTGCTGATACGCGGACTCGGCATCGGAGCGGGCGTTGTCGGCCTCGGCGACGGCCTGCTGTTGTGCCTGGAGGGCGGCGCGGGCGTCGGCGGCGGCCCTGCGCTGGGCGTCGAGGTCCGCGTGGGCGTCGGTGAGCTGCTGCTGGGCGTCGGTCAACGCGGCGTGCGCGGCGTCGGCCTCTCGTCCGAGGCGGTCCAGTTCGGTTTGGGGAGCGCCGTTGATCTGGGCGTCGTCGAGGGCGTCCTTGGTGGCCAACGCGCCCTGGCTGAGCGACGTGATCTGCGGGTTGAGCTCCTGGATCGTCGCACGGGTGCGCGCCACGTCCGCCTGCGCCGCGTTGGCAGCGGCCTCCAGAGCGGGGAGCTTCGCCTCGGCGTCCAGGTGGGCCTCGATCGCCGTGTTCAACGCGGTCGCGGCGTCACCCAGCGGCTGGTCGGTCCTCGCCAGCACGGCGGCGGCGGAGTTGATGGCGTCCTGGGCCTCGTGGCGGGCCGCCTCGACTTCCTTCTCCGCGGTCCGCCAGTCGTCGGCCGCCTTCTTGACCTCGGTCTGGGCGTCCTTCAACGCATCGCTGAAGTCGTGCTTCAACAGGGTCTCGACCTCGGTGGCGGGCATGCGCACGCCGGCCGAACCCGGAACGGTCAGGTCGACGACACCGGTCTTGCCACCGATCGTCGCGACCACGCGGTACTCGACGTCGAACTGCACGAGTCCGCTGCGGGGCGCGTCCTTGGGTTTGACGTTGCCGCCCTCGGCCTGCGCCGGGCCTCCGGACACCGCGGCGGAGTCCTCACCCGCGTGGCGTACCTCGACGCCGCCGGTGCTGAAGTTGACCGTGTCCGCGGGGGCACCCTGCTTGACCGCCGCGCTGCCCTGCGCGAGACCGACCGACGCGTCGGCCGTCTCGGACACCTTGGCCTCGCTGGAGGTCTCGGAAGTCCTCGTGGTCAGCGGGTGCTCGATCTTGACGCTGTCACTCAAAGACCCCAGCTGCGGGTTGACCAGCTTCGCGTAGACCTTGACGTCGGCGTCCTGCCCGAACGTCAGGGCGGCCTCCTTCAGACCGGGCACGTCCAGCGGACCGGACAGCATCGAGGGCAGGTGCGGCTGCAGGTTCTCCGGGCTGAGCGTGGAGAACAGGCTGTTCAGCGCACCGGTGCCCTTGCCGGTCAGGCCCTTGCCCGCGCCCGCCTCCGTCAGCGCCTTCACCGCGGCGTCACGCAGGTCGTTGGCACCGCGCAGGTTCTCGACCGACGCGGTCGGCGGCAGCTGCGACGCACGGCTGTCCTGCTGGAACGCGGACGTCGCCGCCGGCGTGCCGAACTCGCTGCCGCGCCGCGACGCCGCCGACATGTACGGCTGCGGATTGCCGCGGCCGGAGGTCGGCTGGGAGACCTTCTGGTTGTCCGCGTGCGTGCGGACCACCATGTCCTGCCGGCTGCTCCTGGCCTCGGCGACGACCTTGGAGCCCTTCTCCACGACGAGCTCGAACTCGATCGGCACGTTGTAGCGCGCTGCGGGTCCACTGGCGGTGCGGGTGTGGCTGAACGCCTCGTTGGTCGAGGTCGTGACGGAACTGCTCTTGCTGCTACCGATGTTCGCGCCGACGCTGCCGCCCGCGGTGCCCGAGACGTTCGGGTTCGCGCTGCCCGGTGCGGCCAGGCCCGGTACCCGCACGCCGAGACCCCAGCCGGTACCGCGGCCCTGGCCCTGGCTCTCCTTGCGGGAGCCGCCGGAGTTGTGCGTCATGTCGATGCCGTCGTTGACGACCTGGTCGAACGCCGGCTCGCCCGTCTTGGCCCGCAATGTGACCTGGTAGGAGTCCTTGCCGAACGTGCCGGGCTGGTGCACCAGCAGCGGCACACCGCCGTCCAGCGCGCTGTCGATCATCGCCTTCACGCTGGTCGGCGAGTTGAGGTCGACGATGCGCTGCAGGTTGCTCATCGAGTCCTTGAGCACCGAGTCCGGGATCAGCGAGTCGCTGCCGAACTTCCTGGTGTTCGTCGAGAGCTGGGTCGTGAGGTCGTTGACCACACTGGACAGATCCGGTACAGACTCCACATTGGACAGACCGAGTGCGCCGGGCTCGCCGGGCGCCACCGTCGCGGGCGGTGCCATCTTCGGGAAGTCCGGCTTGGACACGTTCGGCGCGACCGTCGGCAGCACACCCAGTTGCCGTGCGACATCCTCGGAGACGCGGACGAACACCGACTTCGGCATGTTCACCGTGACGCCCTCGGCGTGCGGAGTGCCGCCGTGCACGAAGTTCCCCGCGCGGCTTTCGCCGACGATGGTGAACTCGGCGTCGATCTGGACCAGCACGGTCCGCGCCTCGTCCGGCGTGGTCCGGCCGCGGTCGATCTTGCCGCCGATCTCGTTCGCCTCGGTCCTGGTGTCCGACCAGGGCGTCACCTTGCCGGTCACCGCGGCACCACCGACACCGCTGGTCCGCGACGGTGTGCCGGCGGGCGGCGGGGTCACGTTGGGGCGCACCGGAACGTTGATACCGGCGGTGACGTCGACCGACCGGCTCGTCGTGGACGACTCACCGGCCTTGTAGCCACCGCTGACCGAGTTCTCCGCACCCGTGGTGTCCGAAATGGACACCAGCTTCGCCTCGCCCAGCTTGACGGACATGCCGATCGCGCCGGAACGGTCGGTGACGCGGCGGTCGTACTTGAGACCCTGCTCCTGGACACCGGTCTCGACCAGCTTCTGCAGGTTCGCCTTGATGTTCTCCGGGGCGAACATCTTGTCGATCTGCGCACGCGACGCGGTGCCCGGCACGGTCAGCGCCGAGTCGCCGTTCGCGGCCCGGTTGAGCGCGTCGATCGCCTGGTCCCGCAGCTCCGTCGTGTTCGCGATGGCCTCGACGTGCAGGAACTCCGGCGACTTCGGTCGCGCGTCCTTGGGGTTCAGCAGGTCGTTGACGGTCGGGGAGTTCTCCAGCATGGTCGACTGCGGGTCACCGGGCTTGAAGCCGTCACCGGGGTCGTCCTTGAGCGTCGAGCCGTCCGACACCCACAGGTTGACCTTGCCGTCGATCTTGTCGAGCCCCGCGCCGGTCTTGGCGACGGTCGTCACCACAGGCGAATGGACACCGGGCGCGCCGGGCACGACGTTGCGCACCCAGGTCCGCGGCCGGGTGAACGACGTGATCTCGATCTCGAACTCGACGTCCTGCTGGAACACCTGGGCGTCCGCGCTGCCGGGGTTCGACGACGTGCTGCTGATCGACGGGCCCGCCGACGTCTTGTCCGCCGTCGAGTGCGTGTAGGACACACCGACCTGCGGCGACGGGGTGAGCGAGGCGACGCCGGTCTTGACCGGGATGTTCACCCTGCCCTGCACACCGCCGGTCCAGCCCTTGGTCGTGGTGGTGCTGGAGTCGAGCTTCGGTCCGGTCGTGGTCGAGTCGCTGACCGCGTGCTTGTCCGCCTGGCCGAGGTGCTTCGGGTTGGACAGCTTGGCCTTGACCGTGACGTTGACGTAGGTGTTCTTGGTCGTGCCGGTGTTCTTCAGCTGCACCTGGACGCCAGGACCGAGCAGGCTGTCCATGTTCGCCTTCAACGCGGCGGGAGACAGGCTCGCGGTCAGCTTGCGCTGGTTCGCGAGCTGCTCGGCCACGTCGGAGTAGCTCTGGCCCTTGCTGCTGCGCGGGTTCGCGTCCGGGTTGTTCCACTTCGGCAGGAGCTTCTCGAGACCGGGCTGCTCACGCAGCTTCGACTCGACCTGGCCCTGCACCTCGTTCGCCGGCGTGAACTCGCCGACCTTGGCGTTGCCCGCGGCCAGCGTGTCCGCGACGTACGGCGGCAGGAACCTGGTGCCCGCCGTGGCCGGGTCGGTTGTGGTGTTCCTGGTGCCGTCCGGCGTCGGCAGACCCACGGCACCGGCCTCGTTGAGGCCCATGCGCATGTGGGTCGTGATCTCCATCTTGACGCTCTCGCCGGACGGCGTGCGCACCTCGACCTCGGCGGTGACCTCGTACAGGCCGGTGTCGGCCTTCACCCCGATACCGGTCTTGTGGTCGACACTCGACCCCGCGCTCACGCCCTCGGCGGTGCGCGCGGAGTAGTTCACGGTGCCGCCGACCGTGCCGCCGACCTGGCCCGGCACACCGATGTTGCCGCCGAATCCCGCCGTGACGTCGAAACCGGTCTTCGTGGACGCGGACACACTGCTGCCCCAGGCAGAGGTGTCCTTCAGGTCCAGCGCCGCCTCGTCGTGCGTGCCGACGAGCTTCGCGTCCTTCAGCGTCGCCGTCATCTGCACCGCGCCACCCTTGCTGGCGTGCGGGCTGATCAGGTCCGGCGACGTGACGAACCCGCCGAGCATCGCGGGCAGGTTGTTGCGGATCGAGGTGGGGCTCAGGAAGTTCTGCAGCACCTCACGGCCGGGCGAGCCGACCTTCGTGATCGACGGGTGGAACTTCGCCGCCACGTCGGTGAACGCCTTGCCCGCGTCCTTGACCGTCACGGCTTCCGGCACCGCGTTCTCGATCTTGGTGCCCCACGCGGCGTCGGTCGGCGTGACCACGTCGGACGCCTTGCCGGAGTCGACGATCGTGCTGAGGTCCGCCGGGACCTGCAGCGTGACGTTCGTGCCGGTGTTCACCGCCGCGAACTGCACGGGCCGCCCGGCCGCGTCGGTGACCGTGATCTCGAACGAGACCGGCAGGGTGACCTGCTTCGAGCCCTCCCCGGACTTGATCGCGCGCTGTTCGGTGATCGTGTTCGTGGTCGCCTGCGACACCGCGGGCGTCGCGAGCGCGGCCTTGCCGCCCAGCGAACCGTACGGGCCCATCGCGACACCGGCCGTGGCCGAGCCGCCGACGTCGTTGGACGTGGAGATGGTGTTCGTGGTGGTGGAGGCCGCGGCGGCCTGGTAGTTCCTGTCCACCTTGGTGTCGGCCGCGTCCTTCGTGGCCGTGCCGGCTTCCGTGTGCATCTCGGCACGGACGTTCGCCTCGAACCAGGAGCGGCCGATCTTCACCTGGAAGTTGCGGCCGTTGCCGAGGAACGTCTCGAACTCGTTCTCCAGCGCGTCCTCGATGCGCGCCGCGTCGTCCGGCTTGATGCCGTCGATCTTGCCCGTGACCAGGTCCGCACCCTGCACGTCGGTGGGCACGATCGAGCCGAGAGCCTTGTTGTCCTGGAAGAAGCTCGGCAGGTTCGTGTCCGGCACCTGGCCCACCGGCTGCGGGGCCTGCGTCCTCATCGGGGTGACCGGGTTCGGCGTCGGCCTCGGCGGTGCCGGGCGCGTCTGCGCGTCCGTCGCGGGTGGGGCCGGGCGTGTGTTGGTGTCGGGTGCGGGCGGGGCGGGGCGTGTTTGCGCGTCCGCCGCGGCGGGTGGGGGCGGTGCCGGGCGTGTGTCGGGTGGGGGCGGGGCGGGGCGCGTCTGTGGTTCCGGCGCCGGGCGGGCGTCCGCCCCCTGCCGGGCGCGTGCGTTCTGGACCTCACGGGTGAAGTCCAGGAGCCTCGTGAGGTGGCCGGTCGGGTGGCCGCCCGCCTCCGCGTCACGGATCTGCTGCTCGACGTGGCTCTGCACGGACGTGATGTCGGCGTCGCTGAACTGGCGCCAGCCGTACGAGTTCGGGTTGGCGTCCTGCTGGAGCGCGTACGTGGTGAGCGCCGCGTCGCGGTTGTTCGTGAGCTGGTCGAGCCGGTTCTGGGCGCGCTGGACCTCGCGGTCGGCCTGCTGCTGACGGGCTGCCTGCTCGTCGAGCATCGACTGGGTCTTGAGGGCGTTGGGCACCAGGTCGGCCGCGTTCCACCGGGAACGGGCGGCCTCGGCCTTGGCGAGGGTTTCCCGGGCGAGCTCAGTTCGCCGGTTGTAGACCTCGGGACTGTTGACCCCCGTGGAGAGGTCGAGCATGTGCTGGATCGCGGCCGCGCGCTCCGGGTTGGCGCTGTAGGCCGGGTTCTGCCGCATGTCGCGCAGTGCCGCGGGGTCCAGGCCGTACAGCGACGCCGCGAACGACTGCGGCGTCGAGCCCTGGTGGACGGGGTCGAAGCCGCCGGGGACGACGAGGTCGACGTCCGGGTTCGCCGGCCGTGCCGCCGGGTCCTGCATGAACGGCCCCGCTGGGCGGGGCGCGACCGCCGGTGCGGGCTGAGCCTGCTGGTTCGCGGCGTTGTTCTCGGCGCGGTTCTGGGCGTCGTTGTCCGGCTGGGCCGGCGCCGGGTCGTTCGGCTGGACCGGGCCCTCGTCGCCGATCCGGATCTCCCTGACCGTGTCGAGCAGCCGGTCCAGGTCAGGGGTCGGCTGACCGGCGGCGCGCGCGTCGTTGACGAGGCTCTCGACGTGGTTTTCGAGGTCCACGACGTCCTGGGGCGTCACCGACTGCCATCCGGGAGCGTTCGGATCGGCAGGCAGGTTCAGCGCGTACGAGGTGAGCGCGTCGTTGCGGTCGTACTGCAGCCGGTTGAGCTCGTTGTTGAGCTCCATCTCGTGCTGCTCGAGGTTCTGCTGCGTCGCCTGGCGCTCGGCCTGGCTGGTGCGCATCAGCTCGGTCTTCCACGCGTCCGGCAGCGCGTCGGTGATGTGCTTCAGGTCGGTGATCTGGCTGCGCGTTTCCTTGATCTCGCCCTGGAGATCCTGCAGGTGCTGCTGGATGCCGCCGTCCTTCCGCGCGGCCTCCAGGTTGCGGGACATCTGCCTGATCTCGTACGAGCGGTCCGGGTTGTCGCGGTACTGCTCGGCCAGGTCGTTCAGCTCGGCGGAGGACTTGCCGAACAGCGAGGCCTTGAACGCCGCGTGCTCCTGCCGCGCCTGCGCCTCACGACGGTCCTGGGCTGCCCGGTTCTCCTGTGCTACGCGGTTTTCCTGAGCTTCGCGAGCTTCCCGCTCCGCGGTCCTCCTCGCCTTGTCCGCCTCCAGCCGCTCCATCTTGGACTGGATGTTCGCGGCCGTGTCGAAGCGGTTGCTGTAGTCGGGGTTGGTCGTGAACGACAGGATCTTCTCGTTCTCCTTCAGCACGGCCTCGGCTTCGGCGATCCTGGCGTCGAAGTCGTAGTTGCTGAAGTCCTCACCGGTGCCGAACCAGCGGTTCATGAAACCGTTGAAACCGGCGTGGTCGTCCTTGCCGTCGCGGAAGTCCTGCAACGCCTGCCTGGCTTTGTCGACCTCGGCGGTCAACCCGGCCACGCCGTGCTTCATGACGTGGTTCACCGCGCCGCGCACGGCCATCTCGTTCTGCACCCGCTCGTGCAGCGCCTTCAGGTCCGTGGTGTCGAACCCGGCGTTTTCGGCGGCCGCGATCTCCTGGGTCAGGTGCGTGTCGAGCTGGGCGATCGCGTTCGGCCCGAGCTTGATGAGTCCGTCCGCGTTCGGGCCCGCGACGTAGGTGTCGACGGCGTGGGTCAGGCCCACCTTGGGGCCGGCGTCCCTGAGGGTGCCGATCTGCTTGTTGATGTTGTTGAGGAGATCGGTGTCCCGCGCGATGTCCTGCTTGATCTGGGCCTGTTGCTGCTTGTCCGCCTGCGTCTGGAGCGCTGCCGGCTTCCAGGTCGACTTCGCCTTCGAGTCGTCGATCCGGTTCTCGAGTTTCGCCTGCTGGTCCAGCAGGTCCTTCATGAAGACCTGCGGACCGCCGGGGTGCGCCGCCGCGCGCTTGATCAGCTGCGTCTTCTGCGCCGCGTTGTAGAGGCCTTCGTCCTGACGACCCTTGTAGAGGTCGGCGATGGTCTGGTTGACCTCCGCGGAGGACTTGCCGCCCAGCCATGCCTCCATGCCGGCGCGGACGTCCTGCGGCGACGGGGCACCGAGCGCCCCGAACGTGCCGTTCTGCGACGTGACCTGCACCTGCGGCGCGCCCGCCGGGCCGTGAACGGTCTGCACGCCGTCGTTGTCGACGACGAGCTGCACGCCCAGCGACTGCGCGATCGTGTTCGGCAGGTGACTGCCGACCTGGGAGTCGGCCCACGCCGGCGTCTGCAGGCCCTTGGCGACCAGGTCGGCCGACGTCGGCATCGCGCCGTTCTCTTTCACCTGCTGCGTGACGTGGTTGATCACGTCGACGTCGCCGGGCTTCATGCCGTCGGTGTTCAGCCCGGCGTTCACGACGTCCCAGCGCCTCGGCGACCCGTTCGCGAGGTCGTTCGCGACGTTCGCCCGCCACTGGTCGAGCTTGGCGTCGCCGGTGAGGCCGGGCACGTTCGGTTCCAGGTCGGGGTGGAACTTCGCCAGCGTGTCCGGGTCGACCTGACTCGCGACCCAGTTCGACAGTCCGTTCGGGTTCAGCCCGGGGTGGTCGTGGTTCTGCGGGTTCTGCTGGACATCGGTCAGTACCGCGTCCACAGTGGACCGAACATCGCTTTGGCCGACCAGTGGCGACGCGTTGGCGACCGGCACGTTCTGGAACGCGGCGCTGCGCAGCACCGACTCGACCAGTCCGACGTCGTCCAGGTTCGGCAGGTGCGTCTGCGGGGGACGGACGTCGGCGTTCGCGTCCACGTCGGTGTCGGCGTCGGCGGGAAAGCTGCCGGGCAGGGTCGGCGTGTCCGCGTCGGGCACCGGCCTGGTCTGCACATCGGTGTCGAGGTAGTTGACCGGGTTGTTCTTCGTGTCGCTGGCGACGTCCGGCGACGTGGTGCTCGGCGTCCAGCCGGCGGGCGGCGGCACGGTGGCCGGGCCAGGAGGGTTGATCGTGGTGTCGGGGACCATCACCTGGCTGTTGGCGGTGCGTTCGATCAGCCACAGGTGACGCGGACGGACACCGGGGTCGGGCAGGTGGATGCCGTCGCCCATCATGCTGCCGTCGTTCTGGTGCACGCCGGAGTTCGTGTCGTGCTGCTGGAAGACCCTCGACGTGTCCTTGTACTCGTCCGGGACGCCGAGGTAGTGCAGGGTTTCGTGCGCGAGGAGCTCAGGGCTCGCGTTGGGGTTCCAGTGGTTCTGGTCGACGTTGGCGTTGTCCGGGTCGACCCTGACGATGGTGTGCGCGCCCGCCGGGTTGTCCGTGAACTCCAGGTTGACGTGGAACTGGTCACCGCTCGGGAGCCGGAAACCCTGGTTCAGCAGGCTGTTGACGCCGTTGGTGGCGTTCTCCTTGACCTGCGCGACGGCGTCGGCGTCTGCGTTCGCGGCAGGGTCGATGTGCACCTTGACGGTGTACTCCTGCACGAAGTTGCCCGGGCTCGTCTCGATGCGGCGCAGGTCGTAGTTGATGAGGCCCAGGTAGGACTTGATGTTGCCCGGCGTGCTGTCCGTGCGCACGTCGTGGACCGTCACGTCGACGGTGCGGACGTCCGTGTCGTTGCGGCGGTCGGCCCAGGTGCCGCGGTCGGCCGGGTTGTTCGGCTGGGACCAGTCCGCGGTCTTGGCCGGGTCGTGCCGCCACGACTCGTCGGTGAGGACGTCCCTGCCCGCGTGCGACTCCGGGGTGATGGCGGGCATGGCGGGCGGTGCGCCACCGTGCTTGACCTGCTTCGGCGCGTCCGTGTTGGTGTCGGTGTTGGTGTCCGGGGCGGGCGGTGCCGGGGGAGCGGGTGGCGGTGCGGGCGCGTTCCGAGGCGGCGCGTCACGGGGGTCCGCGTCGCTGTCGCTGTCCGAGTCGTCGTCTCGGGCAGAGTGGTAGTCGGAGTCGCTGTCCGAGTCGTCGTCTCGGGCAGAACCGTAGTCGGAGTCGTTGTCGGAGTCGCTGTCCGTATCCGTGTCGGTGTCCGAGTCGGTGTCTGTGTCGGTGTCGGTGTTCGGCGTCGGGTGGGGGGTTTCCGGCGTCGGGGTGGGGCTGGCCTCCGCGACGGCGTCGCTCAGCACCTCGTAACCCGTGGTGGTGCCGGGAGGTGTGTTGTGCTCGCGGTGCGGCCGGTTCTGCTCGAACGTCGCCGGGTTCTCGTCGAGGATCTTGTACGACCCGTACTCGGCGAGGTCGTCGAAGACCTCCTTGCGGAACGCGTCGCCGAGCGGGTTTTCCTTGGTGATCGGGTACGCCTCGAAGCGGCTCTGCCATTCCTGCCGGCTCGCCCTGCGGTCGGTGTCCACGACCATTTCCCAGGCAGCCTGGGTCCACGAGCCCGGGGTCGTGGCGGTGTTGACCGTCTTGCCGAGGTTGGCGGTGTCGATGTCCTGGTGCATCGCGAACGCGTTCACCTTGGCGTCCGACCCCTTGTAGTCGGTCAGGTACTGCTGCAGGTGGTGCTGCGCCGACACCAGCGACAGACCGCCCTGCGTGTAGTCGATCAGCACCACGTTCTTGTCCTGGGGCAGACCGCCCAGGAACTCGTCGAAGTGCTGGTTGAGCATGTTCTGCTGGTCGGCGTTCAGCGGCTCGACCTTGCCGCCGTGCGCCTCGTAGGACGGGGCGAGGATCGAGTTGGGGTCCGCGGGCGGCGGCCGGAAGTTCGACAGCGGGATGGACACCGCGGGGTGCCCCTGGTTCTGCAGCGCGGCGACCACGGCGGCCGGACTGCGGCCCAGGCCGACGTAGGCGAACTCGCTCGGCGGGTACTTGGAGGTGATGTGGTTGGCGACGTCGTTCACCGCGTTGACCAGGTTCTGCTGACCCTGGATGTTCTGCTCGCGGGCGATGCCCATCATCTCGCTGTGGAAGTCCGCGGCGTTGTTGATGTCGTATATCTCAGGCCTGCGGTTGCCGCCGCCCAGGTTGCCGTCGTAGAGCAGCGGGATGATCGTCGCGTCGACGCCGCTCTGCGCGGGCACGTCGATCCCGTTGTCCTCCAGCCACTTCTTGGCCATGTGCGGCGTCAGGCCGACCGTGGTGTCGGCGTCGACCCTGATGCCGACGAGTTCCGACGGCTTGTTCGGCAGGTACTTGAACTCCCCGTCGACCTGCTGCCAGCGCGAGTCCTTCTTCGGGTCGTCGGCGCGGTAGCTCTCCACGCGCTGCTCGGGCGTCCGGACGTCCGGGGAGTCGTTGTGCACGGTGTTGACGTCGCTGTCGCTGCCGGACCGCACGGGGGACTGGGTGTTCGGTGCCGGGGTGACGACCGGCGGCACCACGGCGACATCCGGAGCGGCGTTCGGCGTCGAGCCGGGGTTGGTGCCGGCCGACGTCGAGGGGACGTTCTGCACGGGGGCCGGACGCGACTTGACCGCGGAATCGCCGGGGTGGGGAGTGTTGGCGGGCGGCACGTTCGGGTTCGGCACGGTCGCCGGTGGCACGTTGGCCGCCGGGTTGGGCGTTGGGTTCGGCGCGGGTGCCGGCGAGCTGTTCGGCGTCGGGGCGGCCGGTGCCGGTCGGGTTTGTGCGGGTGTGGTGTCCGCTTTGGGGGACGGTGTGTTGGTCGGTGGGACGTTGGTCGCCGGGTTCGGCGATGGCGCGTTCACCGGGGGTGCGGCCGGGGCAGGGCGAGTCTGGGCAGACGGTGGCGTGTTGGTGCTGGGCGTGTTGGTGCTGGGTGCGGGTGGTGGTGTCGCGACCGGTGGCACGTTGGTTGCCGGGTTGGCCGGTGCCGGTCGGGTTTGTGCGGGTGTGGTGTCCGCTTTGGGGGACGGTGTGTTGGTCGGTGGGACGTTGGTCGCCGGGTTCGGCGATGGCGCGTTCACCGGCGGTGCGGCCGGGGCAGGGCGAGACTGGGTGGGCGGTGGCGTGTTCGGGCTGGGTGCGTTGGTGTTGGGCGCGTTGACCGGCTGCGGGCCTGCTGCTGGGCGGGTCTGCGCGGGCGGTGGCGTGTTGGTGCCCGGCGTGTTGGCGCTGGGTGGCGGGGTCAGTGGCGTCGGCTTCGGGGCCGGTGGGGGTGTGGAGGGCGAGGTGCCGGGCGCCCTGGTGATGGTGTTGTCCGGGGTGGGTGGTTTGGGGGCGTCGAAGGCGCCCTTGTTCACGCCGGGTCCCTGGCCGAACTTGTTGCCACCGCGTTCGGTGCCGGTTGCGCCTGGCGTCGCGCCAGGAGCCATTGGCGGTGCGGCGGCGCCGGGGTTGGCGGAGGCGGGTGGTGCCACACCCGGGGACGTGGCGGGGCGGGGAGCGCCGGTCGACGGGGACGTCACGGAGCTTTGCGTGCCGGGCGTCGTCGGGGACTGGGTGCCGGCCGGTGCGGCGCCCGTGCCGGGGGTGAACGGGGCCGGGCCCTTGCCGGACGAGCCCGGCGTCGCGCCGACCGAGCCCGGAGCAGCCGGTGGCGTGCTCGGCTTGGGGGCGGGCGGCGGTGTGGACGGGGACGTGCCGGGTGCCTTGGAGATGGTGCTGTCGGGAGTGGGGGGCTTGGGCGCGTCGAACACGCCCTTGCCGCCACCGGTGCCGAACTTGCTGCCTCCGCGCTCGCCGCCGGTCTGACCGCCGGGCGTGCCACCGGGGCTCGTGGGCGGCGCCATGCCTGGTGCGGCGCCGGGCGTGCCGCCGCGAGTGCCGCTGGTCGACGGAGACGTCACGGCGTTCTGCGGGCCGGGAGCAGTCACGCCGGTCTTGGGAGTGTTCGCGGACGAGCCGGGGGTGTTGCCGAGGCTCGGAGTGAAGGGCGCCGGGCCCTTACCGCCGCCGGGCGTGGCGCCTGGAGCGCCGGGCTTGGGCGTCGCACCGGCGGGTGCCGGGCTGAGGCTGGGGGTGAAGGGGGCCGGGCCCTTGCCGGAAGTGGCACCGGGTTTCGGCGATGTGCCTGCCGGAGCGGGGCCGAGGCTGGGGGTGAAGGGGGCCGGGCCCTTGCCAGGAGTGGCACCGGATTTCGGCGCCGAGCCGGCGGGCGTGCCACCGGGAGGCGGCGCCAGGCTCGGCGTGAAGGAGGCGCCACCCTTCACGTTGGGTGTCGCGCCGACGGACGGACCGCCTGGCGCCTTGCTCCCGGTGCTGCTGGGGTTGATTCCGGCGCCGCCCTTGACGTTCGGGGCGGTGCCGACGGAGGGGCCGCCGGGGGTGTTGCCCATGCTGGGTGTGTAGTTGGCGCCGCCCTTGACGTTCGGGGCCGTGCTGACGGACGGGCCACCGGGGGTCTTGGCGCCGCCTGCCGCCGGGGTGACGCCGGCGCCGCCCTTGATCGGGTCCGGGCCCTTGACCTTCGGGCCGCCCTGGGGGTTGTTGTTGCCCGGGACGTTGGCGCCGGAGCCACCGTTGATCGAACCCGGCCCGGACACCTTGGGGCCGCCCTGCACGTTGTTGCCGAGGGTCGTGTTGGCGGCGCCGGGTGGCGGCTTGGCGCTGGTGGTGGTGTCCAACGAGTTGAAGTTCTTTTGGTTGGTCTGGTCGGTCTGGGTGAACGTCTCGTGCGTGGCCTTCAGATTCGACTGAACGTCGGTGAACGCCTTGGCGCCCTTGTCGGCCTGGGAGACGGCATGGTCGTTCGACGCGTTGAGCGCAGGCACGGCGAACAGGCCGATCGGGCCGAGTGCGTTGCCGCTGAAGTTCAGGCCGCGCAGGCCACTCGAGATGCTCGAAAGCCGGGACCCCAGATCACCGGCCTTGTTCTGCAACCCCTGCATCGAGGAGTCGCTGACGGAGAAGCCGCTGTTGCCGGTGGGGCCGTTGTTGCCACCACCGGTGCCCGTCGACGAAGAGGACGGCGTCGGGTTCGGCGCCGGGTTGGTGTTCGGCGGCGGCGACGATGTGGGATTGACGTTCCCCTTGGCCATGAGCGGCTTTTCTCCAGTGACAAAGCAGGGTGGGCGGGATCCCGGCTGGGGCGGTTACTCCGGTTGCCTGTTCGGCCGCTCGTGCGAGACGGCCGGGCGCAGCGGCTGGACCGGGGCGCCGCCGCTCTGGGCGGGCGTCTCGTACGCGGCCGCCTGCTGGATCGGCTCGCCCCCGACGAGCGGGTTGTAGCTCTCCTGCACGGGGTCCGCGGCCGAGTAGGCCTGCAGCGGGTTGTAGTTCTCGCGGGCCGGCGCCTCGAACGTGTGGGACATCTGCGGCCCCATCGGCTGTTCGAAGGCAGTGGCGGACTGCAGCGGCTCGGCAGGGTTGGTGTCCACGCTGTTGTACATCTCGTGCGCCTGGATCGGCTGGACGGCCTGGTGCACCGGCGTTCCCGACGTCATGGACACGCCCGAGACCATCGTCGAGTCCGACGCTGTCCTGGCGAGGTTCTCGTGCATCGGCGTGGCCTCCACGCGCGCTTGAGCCATGGGCGCTTCCACGGCTTCCATGCGGTGAAGCGGCTGCATCGGGGCCATGGGGGCTTCCACGCGCTGTGCAGCTTGCATCGGCTGGAGGGCCTCCATGCGGTGCAACGGCTGAGCGGGCTCGGCGTTCATCTGAACTGGGGCCATAGGCGCGTGCACGGCTTCCATGCGCTGCAGCGGCTGCATGGGCTCGACGGCTTCCATGCGGCTCGCCGCGTGCATGGGCTGCAACGGTTCCACGGCCTCCACCCGTCGGAGGGCCTGCATCGGCTCGGCCGCGTTGGCCTCGTGTCGCGCGACGGCCTGCATCGGCTCGGCCGCGTTCACCTCATGTCGCGAGACCGTGTGCATGGGCTGCGCGGCTTCCGCGGGCGCCTCGAACGCGTGCACGCGGGCTGCTGCGGTGCCGTCCGTCTGGACGGTGCCCACGCGCAGCGCGTTCGGGAGGCTGGGCGCCACGTCCTGGGCGGTCTTGCCGCCGGAGGCGCCGGGTGGGGTGTTACCGCCACCGCCACCACTGCCACCACCCGCCACGGCCTCGTCGATCTTCTTGTCGACGTCCTTCTGGGCCTTGTACGCCTCCCAGCCGATCTCGGCGGCGTCAGCGGAGTTCTCGAACCGCTCCCAGCCCTTGCTGATCTTGGCCATGATGCCGTCGAGGTCGCCGATCCGCTTCATCTGACGGCCCAGGGCCGCCACGACGCGGGCGACGCGGGACGCGATGTTCACGCCCAGCGCGACCGCCTTGCCGACCGCGAAGCCGATGAACGCGGGGATGGAGGCACCGAAGGTCGGGATCATGGCGGCGGCGGCGAGGATCGCGCCGCCGATCAGGCCACCGATCAGCTGGGAGATCAGGTCGCGGACGATGTCACGCAGGACGGTGACCAGCATGCCCATGATCGCGACGATCTTGGCCTTGGTCTCGACGGCGTTGGCGAGGTCGTCGAGCTCCTGGCTCATGCCGTCCATGGACCGCTTGAACGCCTCGGACGACTGACCGGTCCAGCCGTCGAACGTGGCGAGCCCGTTCTTGTGGTCCTCGGCCAGCACCCGCAGGTCGGCGGCCTGCTTCTTGGTCGCCTCGACGTTGGCCTGGATCTCCTCGGGGTTGCCCATCAACTGGTTCAGGGCGTCCCTCAGAAAGCTGACGTGCTCGATCAGCCAGCCCACGCCGGCACCGATGATGCTGCCCAGCGGGTCGATCGCGAGCATCACCGTGGACGACGCGGCACCGATGGCGTTGAACGTGATGTCCAGCGCCTTCTCGGTCTCGGACTCGGCGTCCTTGCCGATGCCGTCGATCAGGCTGCCGTAGGCCTCGATGAACAACGAGCCCTTGAGCTTGTTCTCCTCGGTGATCTTCATCCCGGGAGGAGAGGGAAGTGGTTTTTCCGGCGCGGTCATCGCTGTTCCTTACCAGGGCTGGTTGTCGTCGTCGTCATCGTCGTCCGCACGGCGGCGGCCGCGGACGGGCGGCGGCTGCGGTGCGGCGGCCGGTCGGCTCACCGGCGGCGGGGCCGGGGCGGGTTCCGGCTCGTCGTCGATCTCGTCGTAGGCGTCGGTCTCGTCGATCTCGTCGTCGGCCGGGATCGAGTCGGAGACCATCTGGTAGGCCTCGGTGCCCTCGCCGAGCGGCTTGAAGATCTCCAGCACCTTCTCCGCCGCCTGCTTCTGGGCACGCCGCGCGGTCTCCAGGATCAGCGCGGTGAGCCGGGCCGCGCCCAGCTCGACCGCGCGGTGCCCGAGCACCAGGTTCTGCAGGCCGCCGTTGGGGCCCACGGTCACCGTCACCGCGCCGTCCTTGGACGTGACGGTCGCGGTGGACGCGGCGAAGTTCTCCTGCAGGTCCTCCGACTTCTTCTTCAGGTCGGCCAGCTTGGCCTCGTACTCTTCGACCCACTGGGTGGGGTTCGCGGGATTCACACGGTCCTCCGGCGGCGGCGGTTCAACGGCGACTGAAGCGCTCTCACGCGAGCACGGCGTCGATTCGGGTGGCGATGCGGTCGTTGTCGGTCGGCGAGAGGCTGAGCCAGCCGTCCGAGTTGACCATCAGGTAGCGGCCCTGGTGGGTGTCGAACCAGTTGATCACGACGCCCGAACGCTGCCGGCCGCGGGTGACGCCGAACTGGCCGCCCGCGACGCGGTTCGCCGCGAGCTCGCCGAACTGCTTGGCGTCCTGGGAGGAAAGACCGGCCTGCTGCAGCGCGGTCCGGTCGTCCATCTCCTCCGCCGCGCCCCACAGGTCGTCGGAGTCCGACTCCTCCGCCTCCCGGATCGCGACGGCGTCGCGCAACGTCTCCACCCGCACGTTCACCGCCGTGCCGGGGCCGGGCTCGCCGTCGGGCAGCACCCGCACGATCTCGCGGGCGAGGCCGGTCTCCCGGATCGCCAGCAACCCGACCCGGTCGTCGTCGATGATCGCCAGCACGGCCCGCTGACCGTTGGAGACGGCCAGCGCCCGCACGGTCCGGTCGAGTCCCGCGACGGCGTCCACGGACACGTCGTGGTCGTCGAGCAGCCGCAGGTACTCCTCCAGCCGGTGGTTGCCCGCCAGATCGCGCCGGCGCAGCTCGTCGAGCGTCCTCTCGCGCAGCACCCGGCGGTCCTGCTCGGTGTCGCCCTCGCTCGGCACGTCCAGCGGGTAGGGCATCCGGCCGAGCCGCAGCTCGTGCCACAGGACGTCGAACTCGCGCGGCGAGAGCAGGAACTCGGGGGTGATCACGACCCGTCAGATCCCTTCGGCTTCTTGACCTTCGCGCCGCCGATCACCGACGGGGGCAGGTTCTCGCCGGGGACCTCGAACAGGTCGCCGCCCATGATGTAGCTGGCGGAACGGTGTTCCTTGTCGTCCTCGCCCTTGCCACCGCCGTGCGGAGCGCCACCACCCATCGGCGCACCGGCACCCGCGCCCGCACCCGCCGCCGTCGCGCCGCCGGGACCGGTCATGCCCGTCGGCATGCCACCGGGACGGCCCTGCACACCGGCGGAACCGCCCGGCTGCATCGAGCCACCCGCACCGCCGGCACCGCCCGCGCCGCCACCGAACCCGCCGGCGCCACCACCCGCGGCACCGAAGTTCGGCATCGCACCGGGCCGCATGCCGGCGCCGCCACCGCCACCGCCGGCGCCGCCACCGGGACCACCAGGTCCGGTGTAGCCGGGTGCCGTGGGCGTGAAGCCCTTGGGCGAGTTGGGGTTCTGCGGCGTGTAGTTCGGGTTCGGGACGTCCCTGCCGACCACGGGGATCTTCGGGATGTTCGGGTTCGGACGCGGCGTGCCGGACTGGCCCGTGCCGAGGTACGGCGTGCCACCCGACGGGAACTGCGGGGTGTAGTTGCTGCCACCGCCGCCACCGCTCGTGTACGTGGTGCCGGGGTTGGACGGCGGCGTGTAGCCCGGCGCCGTCGGCGTGTACGTCGCGGCGGCCACGTTCGTGTTTCCGGGGTTGTAGTTCGGCATCTGCGGCGTGTAGCTGCCACCGCCTCCGCCGCCGCCACCACCGGGATCGGCCGACGGCGTGTAGCCGGGCGCCGAAGGCGTGTAGGCCGCCGCGGCGGGCGCGCTCGCGCCGCCCTGAGGAGCACCACCGGTGGCCGCGCCGGTGGGGCTGGGCGGAGCGGCCACGGCGCCACCGGCGGCCGCCTGCGTGGACATGAGGCCTTCCGCGCCGTTGAGCGTGGGCGCACCGGCCATCCGCGGCGTCGCCAGCACCGGCTCCTCGACCTGGCCGGTGTTCGGGTTGAACGGCGGCTTGAAGGTCGGCGTCGACGTGTCGATCTGCCGGGAGTTGTTTTCCATCGTTGTCATCACGTTGACGGCCTGCTCGTGCGCCGAGCGCGACGCGGCGTTGGCCACCGCGATGTCGGCGGCGGCCAGCACGAAGGCGGGCGTGCCCGGCTGGGAGAGCGCGGCCGCGGCCTTGTTCCAGTCGAACTGGACCGGCGCCGGCATCTGCGCTCGCGCGGCCTCCATCACGCGGCCCTGGTCGGCGACCTTGTTGCCGACCTCGACGGCGGTGCGGGCGGTCTCGTCGACCCAGGTCCCGAGCTTCTTCATCGCGTCACGGGCGGCCTCGGCGGCGGCACCGGTCCACTTGGACTCCGACGCGGTGATGACGGCGTTGATGGTGCGGGCGGCCTCGGTGAGCTCGGAGCCGTACTTGCCCCAGTCGGAGCTGATCTGGCCGGCCTGACCGGGGTCGTTGTTGTTGTGCACTGCGGCGTAGAGCTCTTCGTGCGAGCGTGACGCCCAGTTCTGGGGGTCCGTGAGGACCGGCTTGTTCTCGAACTCGCTCGGGTCGGTCTCGGGGGGCATGACCGGCTCGCCTCTCGCGTCGATGGGGTCAGCTTGATCCGCGCCGGGATCAGCTGTTCATGAGCTTCTTCAGTTCTGCCTGGTGTTCCTCATCGAGGCGGGTGAAGTTGTCGATCGCCGCGACGATCGAGTTCTTCGTCTGCTCCAGCACCGTGCGGTACGCGGTCATGACGCTGACGAACGAGTACTGCTCGCCCTCGGCGCGATGGGTGAACTTCTCGCGCATGGCGTCGCCGATCGGGTTGGCGCCCAGCGGTGCGGGACGGGCGATGCTGGCGTTGGCGCGTTCGAGCCACGAGTCGACCTGGTCGATCTGGGCCTGCAAGTGCTTGCGGAGCTCCTCGCCCGCGGTCGGGTCGAGCTGCACCTGACCCGAGCTGACGGTGTCCCGCAGCGGGACAGCGTCTTTGTCACCGACGATGTACATGCGTGCAGTATCAAGTAGCTTTATGTACAGCGGTTGCATTCCACGGCGAGTGTGGCCAATTGAGACCCGGCGTTCACAATCTGTTGTCACACAGCGAAACGGGCGATCGTGATGTGAACGGCCGATGATCAGGAAGATCGTTTGCCCTGGTTGTGGGAGCGCTCTCGAACCTTGCCCGTTCGGGCTTCCGATCTCTGTTCACATCACTGGAACGGCCCTTGACCGGGCGGCGGTGTGGCCTAAATCACACGGCTTCGAGGGTGATCCTTAGGCTTGTCTTGATCTTCGCCGCCCGGTCCGCCGGTCGCCGATAAATCGGTCGTCGATCAATTCACGCCAGCACGGTGTCGATTCTGGTGGCGATGCGGTCGTTGTCGGCAGGGGAAAGGCTGAGCCAGCCGTCGGAGTTGACGACGAGGTAACGGCCCTGACGGGTGTCGAACCAGTTGATCACCGTGCCCGAGCGCTCCCGGCGGTGCGTCACGCCGAACTGGCCGCCCGCCACGCGGTTGGCGGCGAGCTCACCCAGCTGCCGGGCGTCCTGCGCCGACAAGCCGGCCTTCTGCAGCGCCTGGCTGTCGTCGAGCTCGTCGTCGGCCGCGCCCCACGGGTCGTCGGACTCCTCGTCGTGGTCGGCCTCCTGCAACGCGGCGGCCTGCTGCAACGTGTCCGCGCGCACCGACATCGCGTTGCCGGGACCGGGTTCTCCCTCCGGCAGCACCCGCACGATCTCGCGCGCGAGCCCGGTCGGCCTGATCTCCGCGAGCCCGACCCGGTCGCCGTCGATGATCGCCAGCACGGCCTGCTCACCGCTGGACGCCGCCAGCGCCCGCACGGTCCGGTCCAGGCCCAGCACGGCGTCCACGGACACCTCGTGGTGGTCGAGCAACCGCAGCAGCTCCTCCAGCCGCTCGTCGTCGGCCAGCCCGCGGTCGCGCAGCCCGGCGAGCGTGTTCTGCTGCAGCGTTTTGAGCTCCTGCTCGGTGGCTCCCTCGCTGGGCACGTCGAGCGGATACGGCATGCGGCCGAGCCGGAGCGTCCGCCACAGGACCTCGAACTCACGTGGCGACAGGAGGTATTCGGGCGTGATCACGACTGCAGTATCGGTCACGGAGGCGTGTAGCTGCACCGCCTGCCCGTTCGGACATGGCCGCGCACGTGCTCACCGATCGCCGGATCGGCCGCGGCCAGCGCGTTCACCGCGCGCCGGATCGCTTTGCCCACCGCGATCCTGGCCCGCTCGCCGGAGTCGGAGAACGGGCGGGTCCTGCCGCCCAGCCCGGTGGCCGCGGCGATCTCGCCGGCGAGCCAGTCGTGCTCGGCCCGGCCCGCGTCGTCGAGATCGCGTCCGCGCAGCTGCGCGAGCCTGTTCCGGTACTGCCGCAAGGCTTCCGGGTCGAGCTGGTCCTGCGCGGTCACGTCCTCGGTCAGGGCGTTCGTGCCGGCGACGAGCTCAACCGCGGCGATCTCCCGGCCGGGGTTGGCGGCGAGCACCGCGAGATGTGCCATGCCGATCCCGCCGTCCACGAGAACACTTCGGCCGCCGAGCCGCACGAGCCACTTCCTGCCGTCGCGCCGCACCGTCAGCTCGCCGTCGGGAGGTGCGGTGACGCCCAGTGCGGCGGCTTCCTGCGCGCACGTCGCGAGCTGGCGGCGTGCCTCGTCGACGTCGCCCGCGCGTTCCAGCGCCTCGGCGTACTTGCGCCGCGACGACAGCGCGGCCGGCCAGTGCCCGAGCGCGAGGTTGTCCCGCACGGCGGCTTTGAGGTGGGTGAGCGCCAGGCCGACGTCGCCGAACGTCAGCGCCGCCAGCCCGAGCGGGTGCTGCGCCGAACCGAAGCACGTGACGGCGAGACTCGCCATGAGCGGCAACCGCGCGTACGGCCGCAGGATCGCGTAGACCTCGCGGGCGACCTCCACGTCGTCGAGCAGGTGCGCGGCGTCCGCGATCCCGCTCATCGTGACGAGCCACGTGCTGGAACGGGGCAGCGAGTCGAGCCCGCGCCGGCACAGCATCGCGAGCGCGCCCTCGGCCTTGCGCCGGTCACCGGCGAGCGCGGCGGCCACCGCGAGCGCGCTGAAGAACGAGTTGTCGACGGTGCTCAGCGTCGGCGAGTGCACGAGGTGGTCCACCAACGGGAACAGCTCCGGCGTGCGGCCCTGGTACCAGCGGATCGCGCAGAGCTGCGCGCCGTACCAGGCCGTCGCGTCCACGTCGCCGGCCTCGGCGCCGAGCTGCGCGCTCGCCCCGGCCAGCTGCTCGGCCTCAGCGAACCGGCCGTCGCGGATCGCGAGCATCACCTCCATCGCGCTCACCACGAACCGCACGGCCAGGTGGTCCTCGTGCTTGAGCCGTTCGCGCAGATCGGTGAGGCGGCGCACGGCGTGCGGATCGGCGTCGAGGAAGTGGTCGGCCACCTGCCACAGCAACGCCATCATGAGGTCGCCCGGCCGTCCGGTGCGCAGGCTCTCGGTGATCATCTCGGCGGCCAGTTCCAAGCGCCGCTCCACGTGGTCCGGCCCGAGCACGCAGTGGTGCGCGAGGCTCAGCGCCTCGACCCGCACCACCGGGTCGGCGACCTTCCGCGCCTCGTCGAGGAGTGCGAGGACGTTCGCGTTCTCGTTGGCCTGGTAGTCGCTTTCGGCCGTGAGCCTGAGCCTGAGTCGCAACGCCAGGTCGGACCCGGGCTCCACCAGCGTGAGCGCGTGCCGCAGCCGAGACCGCACCAGTTCCGCCTCCGCCGCGGTGCGGTGCTCGTGCACCCACACCCCGCCGGCACCGAGCGCCGCCGCTACGAGCGTGTGCACGTCACCTGTGCGTTGCGCTGCCTCGTAAGCCCGAGCGAAGTGCTCCCGGCTGGTGCGCAGGTCCCCGTGCCGCGTCAACGCTCGGGTGCCTGCTTCCAACCACGACTCGGGCGTCACTCCGCACACCCAAGCAGACCGGTGGAACGGGCGTGGAACGGGGTGGAACGCCTCAGGGGCATAACTCGTCGAACGTGCATTGCTTCGAGGGGCGATGCTTCGGGCGGCCGGTCCTGTCGGTGGGAGACTGCGGGACCGGGCAGGGCGAGCGGGACCCCCAGCCCGCTCGTGCGAGGGGGGGACGGTCGTGCGCGGCTCGACGTGTACCGGAGTCGCGCACGACCTTTCTCGTTCTGTGGGACGGCCCCTTGCGGCAGGTCGATAGCGTGAAGCGCATGATCTCTCGGCGCGGCGTGCTGATCGCGGCAGGACTCACGGTGCTACCGTCCCGTGCCGTGGCGGCACCTTCGATCGTGAAGCCGTTGCCCGCCAGCGATTTCATCGTGCGCGGCACGAACGCGGAGACGCGCTGGGAGGCTCTGCGCGACGTCGGTTCGCTCGTGCCGGTGTCGAAGTTCTTCGTGCGCAACCACACCTCGACCCCCGTGCTGGACGCCACCTCGTGGCGACTGGAGATCTTCGGGTCCGGCGTGACGCGGCCGTTGTCGTTGTCGCTGCGGGACCTGCGGGCGCTGCCGTCCTGCTCGGTGGAGGCGGTGATCGAGTGCGCGGGCAACGGCCGGAGCTTCTTCACCTCGCAGCAGGGCCAGAACGTCGCCGGTACACCGTGGACGCTCGGCGCGGTCGGCAACGCCCGGTGGCGCGGGGTGCCGCTCGGCGTGCTGCTGCGGCTCGCCGGGCTGCGGCGGTCCGCGGTCGACGTGCTGCCGGCCGGACTGGACCCCGAGTACGTGACCGGCGGGGTGAACCTCGGGCGGGTGCGGCGGCCGTTGCCGGTGTCGAAGGCGTTGGACGACGTCTTGGTCGCCTACGAGATGAACGGCGCCGACCTGCCGGTGGACCACGGCTACCCGGCCCGGCTGGTGGTGCCGGGGTGGGCCGGGATCGCGAGCATCAAGTGGCTGGGTTCGCTGGAGGTGTCCACGACGCCGCTGCACTCGCCCTGGGACACGGACTTCTACCGGTTGCTGGGGCCGTCGTACCCGGCTGAGGGGACGCTGGTGACCTCACAGGTGACCAAGAGCGCCTTCGAGCTCGGCTGGGGTGCGACCCTGCCGGCCGGGCGCCGGCTGCTGACCGGACGGGCCTGGGGGCCTGCCGGGGTGCGGCGGGTTTCGGTTTCCACGGACGGGCGGACGTGGCGGCGGGCCACTCCGGTGTCCCGTGACGGGTGGACTCGGTGGCAGATTCCGTGGCTCGCCACGCCGGGAGAGCACGTGTTGCGGGTGCGGGCGGACGATCAGCCCGAGGTGGCGCCCTGCAACACGCAGGGCTACCTGTTCGGGGCTGTGGTCCGGCATCCGGTGACGGTTGTTTGATTCTTTTAATAGCTTCAGTGTTGACTGAAGTGGACTATTCTGGCGATCATGAGCGCGGACTGGTTGGCGGACACCCGAACCTCTTACGACACGGTCGCGGCCAGTTATGCCGATCTACGGCGCGACGCCTTCGCCCAGGAGCCGCACCTGCGTGCGGCGCTGGGGTTGTTCGCCGAGAGCGTGCTGGCCCTCGGCGGGCCGGCGGTGGACGTCGGCTGCGGTCCCGGTGACGTGACGGCTCACCTGTGCGGGCTCGGGGTCGAGGCGTCCGGCGTCGACCTGTCGCCCGGGATGATCGACGTGGCCCGGCGCGCGTACCCCGGGCCGCGGTTCGAGGTGGGGTCGATGACGTCCCTCCCGCTGCCGGACGGGTCGGTGGCCGGGGTGCTCGCGTGGTGGTCGTTGATCCACGTTCCCGATGACGAGGTGCCGGTGGTGTTCGGTCAGTTCCGGCGGGTGTTGCGGCCTGGCGGGGTGCTGCAGCTCGGGTTTCACGTCGGGGACGAGGTGCGGGTGAAGACGCAGGGGTACGGCGGGCATCCGATGAACGTGCGGGTGCACCGCCGTCAGCCGGGCGTGGTGGCGTCGTGGCTGCGGGACGCCGGGTTCTCGGTCCAGGCGCAGTGGTTGCTCGAGCCGGAGGAAGAGGTTCCGCAGGCGGTCCTCTTCGCACGGCGTCCGTAACCCGCCGTCTGATGAGGTGGATGAAGGGCGCCTTCCTCCACCTGGTGTGGATGAAGGCGCCCTTCATCCGCGTAGTCGCCCGGCAGGCGGGGTCGCGGACAAAGGCGCTTGGAGGGCGGGACCGACGAGGTCGGCGTGCTCGGCGGAGCGCACCGGCAGGTGTGAAGATCGGGTGGTGACAGTCTCCGCGTGGGCGCCCCTGCGCCGCAGCGCCTTCCGCGCCCTGTGGCTCGCCCAGTTCGCCTCCAACATCGGCACCTGGGCCCAGACCGTCGGCGCCCAGTGGCTCATGGGTGACCTCGGCGGCACCGCCCTGCAGGTCGCGCTCGTCCAGACCGCCACGGCGCTGCCGGTGTTCCTGCTGGTCGTGCCGTCCGGGGCGCTCGGCGACATCCTCGACCGGCGGCACGTGCTGATGTCCGGGCAGGCCCTGATGCTCGCGGGTGCGGCGGGGCTGATGCTGCTGGCCGGCACGGACAAGGCGACGCCGCTGAGTCTGCTCGGGCTGCTCGCGCTCATGGCGGTCGGGCAGGCGTTGTCGATGCCGTCGTTCCAGGCGATTCAGCCGGAGCTGGTGTCGCGGGAGGAGATTGCGCAGGCCGCGCTGCTCAACGGCGTCAACATGAACGTCGGGCGCGCGATCGGGCCGGCGCTCGGCGGGTTGCTGATCGCGCTGGCCGGGCCGGAGGCGACGTTCGCGTTCAACACCGTGTCGTTCCTCGGGGTGCTGGTCGTGCTGGCGCGGTGGAAGAGGCCGTCGGACCACCGTCCACTCGGGACCGAACACATCACCACGGCGGTGCGCAGCGGGGCGCGGTACGTGGGCAGCTCGCCGTTGTTCCGGCGGGTGCTGGCGAGGTTGTTGCTCTTCATCGTGTTCGGCAGCGGGCTGTGGGCGTTGTTGCCGGCCATCGCGCGCGGGCCGCTCGGGCTCGACGCCAGTGGGTACGGCGTGTTGCTGGGCAGCGTCGGGACCGGGGCGATCGGGGGCGCGTTCGTGGTGCCGAAGTTGTTGCGGCGCATGAGCAAGAACCGGCTGGTGCTGCTCGCGACGTGGCTCTACGCGGCGGCCACGAGCGCGGCGGTGCTGACCGGGAGCTTCGCGGTGGTGATCGGGGCGATGCTGCTGACCGGGGCGTGCTGGATCGCCACGCTGTCGACGTTCAACGCCAGTGCCCAGGTGCTGCTGCCGTCGTGGACGCGGGCCCGTGCGCTCGCGTACTACCAGCTGATCCTCATGGGCGGGCAGGCGCTCGGGGCGGTGGTGTGGGGTGCGCTCGCGGACGCGTACGACCTGCACGCCGCCATGATCGTGCCCGCGGTGGCGATGGCGGTCGGCGCGCTGGCGGCGACGAAGTGGTTGCCGCTCATCGACCGCCCCCTCGACGTCACCCCCGCGACCTACTGGGAGGAACCGCCGGAGCTCGACGACACGAACGCCGGGCCCGTGCTGGTCACGGTGGAGTGGCCGGTGGCCGAGGAGAACGAGGACGCGTTCATCGACGCCATGCAACGGGTCGGCCGGGCGCGCCGGCGCACCGGGGCCACGATGTGGGGGCTGTTCCGCGACACCGAGAAACCCGAGACGTTCCTGGAGACCTTCACGGTGGCGACGTGGCAGGAGCACCTGCGGCAGCACCTGGAGCGCGGCACGGTCGTGGACCAGCAGAACCAGGACGTCGCGCGCGGGCTGGCCAAGGAGCCCCCGCTCGTGCGGCACCTGGTCTTCGCGGAGCCGACCAAGCCCGAGTGAACAGGTCCATAGCGGGGAGCTATGAGCGGAAGGGATGATCGCGCACCTCCGGAGGGTGTGACGCTGCTGGGCACCTCACTCACCCTGCGGAGGACCCGATGCGATCAGCGGCACTCGTCCTTGCCCTGCTGGCCGGCCTGCTGGTGCCGGCGGCGGCGCACGCCTCTCCTGCTCAGGCCGCACCGCCGTTGCTGCCACCCGAGGTCGCCAGGACCATCCACCACCCGGCGCCCGAGTCGACGATCTACGCGGCCGTCACCGACTACCCGGCCGAACTGCGCGCGCTGACCCGCGTGCTGGACAACTACACCAGTGCCGACGACGCCACCGTGCACGCCGGCATGATCATGCTCTACCAGGGCCACAGCCACCCGGAGTTCGTCGCCGCGGCGAAGGCCGAACCGGAGGTCCTGCGGGCGCTGCGCCGGTTCGTGGTGCGGCACCTGGACTTCTTCGGCACCGACCGCGCCTACCTGGTGCAGAACGCGACCCGCGAGCTGGGCAGGTTCCTGCAGCACGCCGACCTCGCGACCCGCGTGCGGCCGCTGCTGGTCGACCTCGCCGGAAGGAGCAACGTGGTCGGCAGGCTGGCGCCGATGTGGGTCGGCGTGGCCGAGATGGTCGACTGGTACGACAAGGCGCGATGCGGCCGCTACGGCACGTGCGACTTCCGCGCGCAGATCGACCGGCGCGTGCTCACCGTCCGGTACACCTGCAGCCAGTCGCTGCGGATCCGCGCCCAGCAGATGACCCTCGCCCAGCTGCGCCGGACGTGCACGTCGCTGGCCGGTCAGGACGCCGTCTTCCACCGGCTGGTGCGCGACCCCGGACCCGTCGCCGGTGACCAGAACACCTCGCTGGAGGTCGTGGTCTTCAACACCGCCAACGACTACCGCACGTACGCCGGGGTCATGTTCGACATCTCCACCAACAACGGCGGCATGTACCTGGAAGGCGACCCGGCGCTGAACCAGGCGCGGTTCATCGCGCACGAGGCCGACTGGCTGCCGACGTTCCAGATCTGGAACCTCAACCACGAGTACACCCACTACCTCGACGGCCGGTTCGACCTGCACGGCGGCTTCGACGAGAACATGACCACGCCGACGGTGTGGTGGGTCGAGGGCTTCGCCGAATACCTCTCGTACAGCTACCGCAACGAGGTCTACGCGGACGCGCTGGCGGAGGCGAAGAAGCAGACCTACGCCCTGAGCACGCTCTTCGACACGACCTACGACCACGACACCAAACGCGTCTACAACTGGGGCTACCTCGCTGTCCGCTACCTGGTGGAGAAGCACCCGGAGGACGTCGACGCGGTGCTGGCGAGCTACCGGACCGGAGACTGGGCGGCGGCACGGGACCACCTCACGCGCGTGATCGGCACGAGCTACGACGCCGACTGGTACGCGTGGCTCGGCGCACTGGCAACGGCCGGCTGATCACTCCACCGAGGCGAGGGCCGCGCCGCGGTCCTCCCACCACGGCCGGAACACCGGGCTCGCCATCGCCTGCTCGGCGTAGGCGTCCAGCACCTCGGCGTACGCGCGGCTGGCCTGTTCCCAGGTCAGCCGCTCCCGCCGCCAGCAGAACACCAGCCGCATCCGCATCGGTGCCCCGGCCAACGGTCGCACCTCCACGCCCGGACCGCCCTGCGACGTCGGTTCGACCAGCTGCACGGCCTTGCCCGCGGCGATCAGCTGCCGTCCGGCACCGCTCGGCACCTCGAACCGGATCCGCGGCACGAACCCCGCCGCCCGGCAGGCCGCGCGCAACGTCGTGAGCGACCCGTCCTCGGCGCCGGGCGGCCCGACCCACGCCTCGCCGGCCAGGTCCGCGAGCTCCACCTCCGGCTGGGCCGCCAGCGGATGACCAGCGGGAAGAGCGATGTACACCGGCACCCACGGCACGACGATCCGCTGCGCCACGCCGCGCGGGAGGCCCAGGTCGCCCTCCTCGTCGACCGCGATCACCGCCGCGTCGAGGTGGCCGTTCGCCAATGCCAGCGCAAGTGCGGTCGACGACGGGTCGACCACCAGCGTGACGTCGTCGTCCAGCGCGTCTTCGAGGCGGATGAAGAGCGCCGCCACGCACTCCATGTGCACCGAGCCGAACCGGATCGGGCCGCCCCGTCCGGCCATGTCCGAGCCGAACGCCTCCAGTTCCACCAGCAGCAACCTGGCCCGTCGCAGCATCTGCGCGCCCAGCGCGGTGGGCACGGCACCGGAACGGCCGCGGTCGAACAGCTTGCCGCCGACCAGCCGCTCGACCCGTTGCAGCAACGTCGTGAGCGAGGGCTGGGAGATGCCGAGCTGGGTGGCCGCGCGCGACAGGCTGCCCGCGTCACCGATGGCGCAGATCGCCCGCAGGTGCCGGATCTCCAGTTCCATAACCTGAGGCTATCGCCGATCTGGAGTGGCGCACCCCCGCCGATGGGCGCGAGGCTGGCAGGAAGGACCACTCTGAGAGGACGCGAATTGGCTCGGACACGCCGCGACATGGCGAAACTCGTGGAGGCCGACGGCTTCCGCTCCTACATCCGCGACGGCTGGGGCGAGTGGGACAGCGCCATCGACCTGCCGCGCGGCACCGCCGAGGCGGCCCAGGCCCACCGCGCCAGGCTCGCCAGGGCGCTGCCGGGCAAGCGGATCGCGCTGGCCGCGGGACGCGCGCACGTCCGGTCCAACGACACGTTCCACCCGTTCCGCGCCGACAGCGACTTCGTGTGGCTGACCGGCTGCCAGGTCGAGGGCGCGGTGCTGGTGCTGTCCGGCGACGACGCCACGCTGTTCGTGCCGGTGCCGTCCGAGGCCCACAGCGTCGACTTCTTCGGCGACGCCGACCGCAGCCCGTTCTGGATCGGCGCCGCCGCCGGGCCGAAGGAGTGGGGTGAGGCGCTCGGCATCACGGCCCGCCCGCTGGAGGACCTCGCGCACGCCCTGCGCGGCCGCCACCCCGAGACGCTGACCGCCAAGGGCGTCGACCCGCTGCTGGACGCGCTCACCGGCTCCCACAGCGACGAGCTGCGCACCGTGCTCGCCGAGCTGCGCCGGATCAAGGACGACTGGGAGATCGACCAGCTCCGGCAGGCCGTCGACGCGTCGGTCAAGGGCTTCGCCGACGTCGCCATGGAGCTCGGCCAGGCCGTGCGCGGCGGGGGAGAGCGGTGGCTGCAGGGGACGTTCGACCGCCGCGCCCGCACCGAGGGCAACGGCCCCGGCTACACCTCGATCGTGGCCGCCGGCCCGCACGCCCCGGTGCTGCACTGGACCCGCTGCGACGGCCGCGTCGACGAGGCCGACCTGCTGCTGCTCGACGCCGGTGTCGAGATGAACTCGCTCTACACCGCGGACGTCACCCGCACGTTCCCGGTGAGCGGCGAGTTCTCCGCGGCGCAGCGCCAGGTCTACGACCTCGTGCACGCCTCGCACGTGGCCGCGCTGGCGGAAGTCAGGCCGGGCAACGACTACAGCGCCTTCCACCACACCGCGATGCGCGTGCTCGCCGAGGGCCTGCACGACTGGGGCCTGCTGCCCGTGTCGGTCGACAAGGCGCTCGACCCGTCCGGTCAGCACCACCGCCGCTACATCGTCTGCGGCACCGGGCACTTCCTCGGCCTGGACGTGCACGACTGCGCCGACGCCCGGCAGGAGACCTACCAGCAGGGCATCCTCGAACGCGGGATGGCGCTGACCGTCGAGCCCGGCCTGTACTTCCACCCCAACGACGAGACGCTGCCGCCCGAGCTGCGCGGCATCGGCGCGCGCATCGAGGACGACCTGGTGGTGACGAGCGACGGCGCCGAGATCCTCTCGGACGCGCTGCCGATCGCCGCCGACGACGTGTCCGCCTGGATCCGCAAACAGCGTTCGTGACAACGATGAACGGCGCATTTGTCCACCACAGGTGCACCTGGTGTTTTAACCAGGATGCTCTTGACCTTTGACATGGGTACGGCCACCGCTTGATCATCTTTGGGTTCCTCTCACAGAGCTCAAAGACAAA
>NZ_JBEXJN010000039.1:79166-95180 GCF_040609115.1 Lentzea sp. NPDC004782 | reverse complement strand
CTGCCGGGCAGTTACGTGGATGAAGGGCTCCTTCATCCACACCAGGTGGAGGAAGGAGCCCTTCATCCACCTCACCGGACGGCGAGTTGCGAACACGACTTCTGGCTACCTGCTTGGTCCGTGATGCCCGGCAGGGGGTGGGGCACCACGTCTCAGCCGATGGTGGTGGTCGTCAGCACGGGGCTCGGGTCCGGATAGCCCTTGGCCGCGGCGTTGATCGGGAACCCGATGACCGTGACGACGGCGGTGAAGGTGAGGCCGGGCGCGTCGTAGCTGGTGCCGCCCAGCTTCGTGGTGATCGTGCCGGCGCCGCCGGCCTGCAGGTTGATCGCGACCGTCGGCAGCTCGAAGTCCGCGCCGCCCTTGATCGGACCCGGCACGCTCAGCACGACGTCGTTGCCCTGCAAGGCGACCGTCGGCGTGCCACCCAGCCCGGAGCCGCCGGACAGCGACGCGGACTGGAACGTGGAGTTGGCCGGCACCGGCAGCTTGAGCGCGAGACCCTTGATCTCACGCACCTGCCGCCCGCCCGCCTCGGACGGGATCTTGTTGGGCGCGGGGTCGATGGTGACCTTGAGCGTCCCGTTCGGTGCGACGGTGGCCGGCGCACTCGCGTCGACCCCCTGGTCGAGCGTGAAGTCCGACGACTGCCCGGCGGCACTCGCGCGGAGCTTGTAGGTGACGGTCTGCGGGGCTGCTGACGCGTTGGTGGCGAACATCAGCATCGGTACCACCAGTAGAGATGCGATTCCGGCTAGCTTCATGGCCTCTCCCCGTTGAGTGGACGAGGGACATTCGCAGCACGCGGCGTAGTCACTTAACTACTAATGAGTAGGTTTCACGTCAACAGTTCACACTTCACATCGCCCGAACGGCGCTGGACATTCGATCTTGTGGCGGCGGCCGGAAGTGGACAGCGGTTGGGCTCAAATGTGCTGTTCCCTCTTCCAGAGCCTCTGCCGCCAGGTGGAGGAAGTGAGCCCAGGTGCGCGTCCGGACGGTCGCTGTCTGGGCTTCGCGCTTTCCAGACCTGCCCCAGGTCGACGACGGTGCCGATGACCGGCGCGGTACGCCGTTTCCAGTCGCCTCCCGCGCCGTGGCACCACGCGATCGCGCGAGCCGAGCACCAACCTCGTCACCCCGGCGCCGATGGCGTCTTCGACGAGCAGCGGCAGGAGGTTCGCTCGGGCTCGCTCACTCAGCCCGCGCGCGGTGTAGATGTTCACCACGAAGTCGCAGCACGCCAGTCTGTCGGCGATCAGCTCGCGGCGAGCCGGCTTCTCCGTCTTGAAGTGCACGCGCCGGGAGCCGGGAAGCAGCAGACCACGCATCATCGAGCGGGTGGAGTGCAGCCCGTTCGGGGAGATCAGAACGGCTGCCATCAGGTAACCGCTCCGTTCCGACTCGTCGACAAACATATGTATCCAAACAGGATCGCAGGTACCCCTGACGTTTCCTGTTCGGGTGATCAAATCACCGCGGCTAAGCCGCGACGCTCCGGCGCGCCAGGGCGGAGTCGTAGCGGTCCAGCACCAGTTGCGCGACTTCGACGTCGTCACCCAACGGCCGTGCCACCACGGCATCGCCCGCCAACGACGCAACCTTGTCCGGCAGCAGCCCCGGCGCCAGGAACCACGACGCCACGGCGATCCGCGTGGCCCCGCGGGCGCGCAACCGCGAGATCGCCTCGGGCACGGTGGGCGAGGCGATCGACGCGAAAGCCGCCTCCACCCCCGCCCATCCCGACTCACGAGCCCACCGCCGGGCGACGCGCGCCACGGCCTCGTTGGCCGGACCGTGCGACGACCCGGCACCCGCGAGCACCACGCCCAGCGACCGGTCGCCGAAGGAGACCCCGGCCTCGGACAGCCGCCGCAAAGCCGCCGACTCCAGCCGCGGATCCGGTCCCAGCACATCGGTGACCACCGCGGGCACCCGCGACTCGGCCACCGCGGCCGGCACGTCCACCCGTGCGTGAAAAGCCTTGCCCAGCAACAAGGGTACGACCACCGAAGGCCCGCGCAGCACGTCGCTCAACCGAGGCGCGCAGAGGTCCAGGAACCCACCGCGGACGTCCAGGTCGGGACGCAGCGACCGCACCACGTCCAGCAAAGCGTGAACGGACGCGGCCGAGCGGGGATCACGGCTGCCGTGTGCGACAGCGACAAGCGGCGTCACAGCGCACCCGTCAGGCCACGAGCCCGCAGCACGGCGCGCTCCAACGGGCGGAACAGCAGCAGTTCGATCCCGATGCCCACCAACAGGATCAAGAAGATCGCCGCGATCACCATGTTGATGTCGTTCAACGACGACCCGTTGTGCAGGTACTGACCGAGCCCGACACCCAACTGGGGCGAGGTCGCGATGATCTCCGCGGCCATCAGCGACCGCCACGAGAACGCCCAGCCCTGCTTCAAGCCGGCCAGATACCCGGGCAGAGCGGCAGGCAGCAGGATGTGCCGTGCGGAAGCCAGCCGGCCCGCGCCGAGAGCACGCCCCACCCGCGGCAGCAAGGGCGGGATCTGGTCGATGCCGGCCACCAGACCGTTGGCGATGGAGGGCACGGACCCCATCAGCACCACGAAGTAGATCGTGGACGGCGTCACGCCGAACCACAGGATCGCGGCGGGAACCCAGGCCACCGAGGGAAGTGACTGCAGACCGGTCAGCAGCGACCCGATCGCCGCGCGCACCACCCGCACCTTGGCGACCAGCAACCCCAGCGGCGTCGCGATCAGCACGGCCGCGATGAACCCGAACACCGCGCGGTGCAACGAGGTCCACAGGACGCTGAACGCCTGACCGGTGGAGATCGAGCGCACGAGCTCGTTCCACACGTTGACCGGTGCGGGCAGCTGGAACTCCGGCAGCAGAGCCGACGCCCACAACGCCTGCCACACACCGAGAAGCAGGGCGAACGCGATGATCGGTGGCAGGCCGGTCTTCAGGAATCGGCGCCACAAAGGCACTTTCTGCACCTCGACGGGTGCGTCCAGCGCGTCGAGCCCGGCGCCGACCTTGTCGAGCGTGTCAGACGGCGTGGCCACTGATGACCTCTCGCAGGTGGGTGTTGATCTCGTCGAGAACCGTGTCGGAGGACCCCGTGACGTCCCACTCGCGCACCACACGGCCGGGGCGCGAGGAGAGCAGCACGACGCGCTGGCCGAGGCGCACGGCCTCGCGGACGTCGTGCGTCACGAAGATGATCGCGGTGTTCGTGGTCTCCCACACGCGCAGCAGTTCGCTCTGCAGCACGTCACGCGTGATGGCGTCCAACGCCGCGAACGGTTCGTCCATCAGCAGAAGCGCCGGCGCGCCGTCAGCCGACACCGTGGTGGACGCCAGCGCGCGAGCCAGAGCCACGCGCTGGCGCATACCACCGGAAAGCTCGTGCGGGCGCTTGTCCGCGACGTCACCGAGCCGCACGAGGTCGAGCAGCTCCAACGCGCGACGCTTGCGCGCCAACCGGCCCACGCCGGCGAAGCGCAGCGCCAGTTCGACGTTGCGCACGGCGGTGAGCCACGGCATCAAAGCGGGCTCCTGGAACATCACGGCCGGGCGCGACGTGTTGAGCTGCAGCTCACCCGACGTCGCGCCGTCCAGGCCGGCGACGATGTTCAGCAGCGTGCTCTTGCCGCAGCCCGACGCGCCGAGAAGGCACACGAACTCGCCGGGCCTGACCTTGAGATCAACCCCGTCGAGGGCCACCACGGCCGAGCTGCCGTGGCCGAACACCTTGCGGACGCCGGCCAGTTCGACGGCAGTATCCACAGTAGACAGAACAGTGGTCTCGAGCGTGGCGGTCATGTCCGTGTCCCCTCGGTGCTTACTTCTTGTCCAGTCCGGCTGCTTGCACCTGCGGCTTGCCCTGTGCCTGAAGAACCTTGTTCAGCAACGTGAAGTCGGCGTACCCGGCGACGTTCGCGGCCTCGGTGGCCACGCCCGCGGTCACTGCGTCCTTCGCGAGCTGCGGGAAGGTCTTGGCCTGTGCGTCGGTGGTCAGCTCGATGTTCTTCCACGCGGCGTCGAGGATCTTGTCGCCGAGCTTCTTCGACGTGAGCTTCTCCAGCGCGGCGTTCACGGTCTTCTTCGCGTCGTCGGCGTTGCTCCTGGCCCAGTCGACCGCGGCGACGTGGCCCTTGAGCACGGCCTCGACGGTCTCCGGGTGCTCCTGCAGGAACTTCGTCCGCACGATGATCACCGTGGTCGGGAACTGCCCGCCCTCCCACAGGGTCTTCTCGTCGATCAGCACCTTCGCGCCCGCCTCGGCGACGACGCGCGACGACCACGGCTCCGGCAGCCACGCGCCCTGGATGTCGCCCTTCTTGAACAGGTCGAGCGTCTGCGCGTTCTCCACGTTCTGGACGGTGACCTGGCCGGTGAGGTTCTTGCCCGCCAGGTACTTCTTCAGCGCCACGTCCTGGGTGTTCGCGAGCTGCGGCGTCGCGACGGTCTTGCCCTTGAGGTCCTCGACCGAGTTGATCTCGGGCTTCACCACCAGCGCCGCGCCACCGGACGTGGCACCGGAGATGAGCTTCACCGCCTCGCCCTTGGACTTCGCGTAGGCGTTGATCGCGGGACCGGAACCGATGTAGGCGATGTCGAGGGACTCGCCCAGGAGGGCGTTGACCTCGTCTGGGCCTGCGTTGAACGTCTGCGTCGTGAGCTTGGTGTTGCCGAGTTCCTTCTTGAACAGGTCCTTCTCCACGCCGATCAACGCGGCAGCGTGGGTGACGTTCGGGAAGTAGCCGATGCGAACCTCGGCCGCCGGGCCCTTCGACTGGGCGGCGGCGGGAGTGTCGCTGGACCCGGCGCGGCTGCAACCGGAAAGTGCTGTCAAGGCAATCAGTGCGATGGCAACGGCGGGCTTGAGATTCACGGCGTGAATGCCTTTCAGGGACCGGGGGAGACGAGGGCGTGGTTGTCCGGGGTAGCGGCGCTACCCCCGGTACAGCTCTCCACGCCGTTCTCGAGCAGCGGCAGCGGAGCCCCGACCAGTCCGGCGGCGAGCGTGGACCCGTCGCTCGCGTCGATCACCAGGAACGACCCGGTGCGCCGGCTGAAGCTGTAGTCGTCCAGCGGTACTTCCTCCGCGAGGCGCAGCGCCACGCGGCCGATCTCGTTGAGCTCCAACGAATCCGGGCTGTCCACACTGGACAGCGTCTGCTCGTCGAAGCGGTCGCGCAGTTCGGTGACCATCGCCTGCACGGTGCGCGTGCCGTGCTTGACGAGAACTCGGGCGCCGGCACGGAGAGGCTTCTCCGCGAGCCAGCACAGCGTGGCGTCCAGCTCGTCGGTGACCTTGGGCTCGTTGCCCGCCACCGAGATCAGGTCACCGCGCGAGATGTCGATGTCGTCGGCCAGCAGCAACGTCACGGACTGGCCGGCCGCCGCCTCCGCCAGTTCGCCGTCCGCCGTGTCGATCTTCGTGACCGTCGAGCGACGGCCCGACGGCAGCACCACGATCTCGTCGCCGGGCTTGACCGTGCCCGCCGCGACCAGACCGGCGTAGCCGCGGTAGTCGAGGTGCTCGGCGGTGCGCGGGCGGATCACGTACTGCACCGGGAACCGGAACGGCGCGTCGTGCGGGTCGGGCTCGACCGGCACGTTCTCCAGGTGCTCCAGCAGGGTCGGGCCGGAGTACCAGGGCGTGTTCGCGGACTTCTCCACCACGTTGTCACCGGCCAGCGCGGACACCGGGATCTCGACGACCGCGTCCTCGGTGTAGCCGAGAGCCGTCGCGTGCGCGGTGAACTCCTTGGCGATGCGGGAGAACGTCACCTCGTCGTAGTCCACGAGGTCGATCTTGTTGACCGCGAGCACCAGCCGCGGCACGCCGAGCAGCGCGAGAACCGCGGCGTGGCGGCGGGTCTGCTCGATGACGCCCTTGCGCGCGTCGACCAGCAGGACCGCCAGCTGCGCGGTGGACGCACCGGTGACCGTGTTGCGGGTGTACTGGACGTGGCCGGGGGTGTCCGCGAGCACGAACGACCGCTTGGGCGTCGCGAAGTACCGGTACGCCACGTCGATCGTGATGCCCTGCTCGCGTTCCGAGCGCAGGCCGTCGACCAGCAGCGACAGGTCCGGCGTCGCGAGGCCGCGGTCGGCGCTCGCGCGGTGCACCGCGTCGAGCGTGTCCGCGAGCACGGACTTGGTGTCGTAGAGCAGCCTGCCGACGAGCGTGGACTTGCCGTCGTCCACGCTGCCCGCGGTGGCCAGCCTCAACAGGTCGCTCATCTAGAAGTAACCCTCCCGCTTGCGGTCTTCCATGGCGGCCTCGGACAGCCGGTCGTCGGCCCGCGTGGCGCCGCGCTCGGTCAGTCGGGAGGCGGCGACCTCGGCGATCACCGCGTGGATGTCGGCGGCGTCGGACTCGACGGCACCCGTGCAGGAGCCGTCACCGACCGTGCGGTAGCGAACCGTCTTGCGCACCAGCGTTTCGCCGTCGCGCGCCTTGCCCCACGGGCCTTCGGCGAGCCACATGCCGTCGCGCAGGAACACCTCGCGCTCGTGCGCGTAGTAGATGTCCGGCAGCTCCACGCCCTCGCGCTCGATGTAGTTCCACACATCGAGCTCGGTCCAGTTGGACAGCGGGAACACGCGGACGTGCTCACCGGGGCGGTGCCGGCCGTTGTAGAGGTTCCACAGCTCCGGGCGCTGGCGCTTCGGGTCCCACTGGCCGAACGCCGTGCGCAGGCTGAAGATCCGCTCCTTGGCGCGGGCGCGTTCCTCGTCCCGGCGGCCACCGCCGAACACCGCGTCGAACTTGTGCGCGGTGATCGTGTCCAGCAACGGCACCGTCTGCAACGGGTTGCGCGTGCCGTCCGGGCGCTCTTCGAGGCGGCCGTCGTCGATCCAGTCCTGGACCTTCGCGACCTCCAGCCGCAGACCGTGTTGCGCGACAACGCGGTCGCGGAACTCGATGACCTCGTCGAAGTTGTGCCCGGTGTCGACGTGCAGCAGCGGGAACGGCACCGGCGCCGGGTAGAACGCCTTGATCGCGAGGTGCAGCAGCAGGGTCGAGTCCTTGCCGCCGGAGAAGAGGATCACCGGCCGGTCGAACTCGCCCGCGACCTCGCGGAAGATGTGGATCGCCTCCGATTCGAGGCGCCCCAAGGTGTCCAGAGTGGTTGTGGTCATCCGTGCAACCCGCATTCCGTCTTCGCCTGACCCGCCCAGCGGCCGCTGCGGGCGTCCTGCCCCGGCAACGGCTTCGACGTGCACGGCAGGCAGCCGATGGAGGGATATCCCTCCTGCACCAGCAAGTTCTCCAAGATCCCGTGCTCGCGGATGTAGGCGTTGAACTCGTCATCGCTCCACGGCGCGATCGGGTTGATCTTCACCAGGCCGTTGCGCTCGTCCCACTGCACGATCGGCGTGTTCGCGCGGGTGGGTGCGTCCACGCGGCGAACGCCGGTGACCCACGCGTCGTACTTCGCGAGCTCCCGGCGCAGCGGCACGACCTTGCGCAGGTGGCAGCACTTGCCCGGATCCGACTGGTAGAGCAGGCCGAACTCGCGTTCCTGGTCCTCGACCGACTGCTCGGCCTCGGCGTTCACGATCCGCACGTCCGGGTAGACGACCCCGACCGCGTCGCGCACGCCGATGGTCTCCGGGAAGTGGTAGCCGGTCTGCAGGAACAGCACGTCGAAGTTCGGTTTCACCTTGGCCGCGAGGTCGATCAGCACGGCGTCCTGCATGTTCGACGCGACGATGTAGCTGTCGCCGAACGTGCGGGCGGTCCACTCCAGCGCCTCGATCGCGGTGGCGTTGGCCAGCTCCTCCTGAGCGGCTTCGGCGACGATCTTGAGGTCTTCCTTGAGATCGCTCACTTCTTCACCTCCTGCGGAAGGTTGAGCCCGACGAACGAGACCTTGAAAACGCGGCGGCAGCCGGTGCACAGCCACGCGTAGCCGGGTTCCTCCTGCGGACGGAGGTCCTCGTCGCCGCAGTAGGGGCAGTAGAAGGGCGTCGCGCGTTCGCTCACCTCAGCGCACCCTCTTCCGCGCGAGCGACCCACTGGGCGAACCGCTCGTCGGTTTCGCGCTGGGCGACGAAGTTCCGCACGACCCGCTCGACGTACTCGGGCAGCTCGTTCGCGGTGACCTTGTGGCCGCGCAGCTTCCGGCCGAACCCGGCGTCGAGGCCGAGGCCGCCGCCGAGGTGAACCTGGAAGCCCTCGACCTGGTTGCCCCCCTCGTCCGTGACGATCTGGCCCTTGAGGCCGATGTCCGCGGTCTGGATGCGGGCGCAGGAGTTGGGGCAGCCGTTGATGTGCACGGTGATCGGCGCGGTGACGCCGTCGACGATGTCCTTGAGGTTGGCTTCGAGCTGCGTGACGAGCTCGTTGGCGCGGGCCTTGGTCTCGACGATCGCGAGCTTGCAGAACTCGATGCCGGTGCACGCCATGATGCCCCGCCGCCACGGCGACGGCTCGACCTGCAGGCCGAGCTTGGCGAGGTTGCTCTTCAGCGTGGAGACCTCGGCCTCCGGCACGTCCAGCACGATGATCTTCTGCTGCGGCGTGAACCGGACGCGCTGCGACCCGGCCTGCTCGGCGATCTTCGCGACCTCGACCAGGATCGAACCGGAGACGCGGCCCGCGACCGGCGCGGCACCGACGTAGAACAGGCCGTCCTTCTGCTTGTGCACGCCGATGTGGTCGAGCTGCTGGCTGAGGACCTCGGGCGCGGGCCCGTCGATCATCTTGCGCTTGAGGTACTCGTCCTCCATCACCTGCCGGAACTTCTCCGGACCCCAGTCGGCGACGAGGAACTTGATGCGCGCCCGGTGGCGCAGGCGGCGGTAGCCGTAGTCGCGGAAGACGCTGATGACCGCCTCCCACACGTCCGGCACCTCGTCGAGCGGCACCCAGGCGCCCAGACGCTTGCCCAGCATGGGGTTCGTGGACAGGCCGCCACCGACCCAGAGGTCGAAGCCGGGTCCGTGCTCCGGGTGGTCGACGCCGACGAACGCGACGTCGTGGATCTCGTGCGCGACGTCCTGCAGGCCGGAGATGGCGGTCTTGAACTTGCGCGGCAGGTTGGAGAACCGCGGGTCGCCGATGTAGCGCTCGAGGATGGTGTCGATCGCCGGCTGGCCGTTGACGACCTCGTCCTCGGCGATGCCCGCGACCGGTGAACCGAGGATGACGCGCGGGCTGTCACCGCACGCCTCCATCGTGGTCAGGCCGACGGCTTCGAGCTTCTGCCAGATGGTGGGAACGTCCTCGATCCGGATCCAGTGGTACTGGATGTTCTGCCGGTCGGTGATGTCCGCGGTGTCGCGCGCGTAGGTCTGCGAGATCTCGCCGAGGACCTTCAGCTGCTGCGTGGTCAGCGCACCGCCGTCGCTGCGCACGCGCATCATGAAGAACTCGTCGTCCAGCTCCTCCGGTTCGAGCGTGGCCGTGCGGCCGCCGTCGATGCCGGGCTTGCGCTGGGTGTACAGGCCGTACCACCGGAAGCGTCCGCGCAGGTCGGCCGGGTCGATGGAGTCGAAACCGCGGTGGGCGTAGATGTTCTCGATGCGGGTGCGGACGTTGAGCGGGTTGTCGTCCTTCTTGCTCCGCTCGTTGGGGTTCAGCGGCTCTCGGTACCCGAGCGCCCACTGCCCCTCGCCGCGACGCTGCTTGGCTCGCGGTGACGTCTGCGGCGGGACCATCGCCATCCTCCGGGGTTTCGAGGCGCTGGATGCGCATGCGAGCCCAGAGGTGCTGTGGTGGGGGCCTCGTCAGCGCACCAAGCGCCGACGGGAACAAATCAGCGCGTGGTTATGCCGTGCAACGGCACATCGCGCTGGAGACACGACGGAAGTCGACGTGGCGGCGGGCCACGAGGCGGACTCCGGTCGAAGGCATGACCTCAGTGTGCCTGCCGTCCAGAGCATGGTCCACCGCCAACCGAATGCTGGGATTTTGCTGGGGAAGTTGACATTCTTGGCCGGTTTCGCAGAGTGATAGTTCTGTCACAGACAGAGATGAGTCCTGGCTGGGCACCGCCGTTCGGGCGTCGTGGTGGACACTGAACGTCATGCCCTCCGCTTTGCCCGAAGGCGAGCCCGCGCCCGCCGACGGTTCGCTTCCCGCTTCCGCTCTGGCCGGCGTCGGCTCCCGTCCGTTCGGCATCTACGTGCACGTGCCGTTCTGCGCGACCCGCTGCGGCTACTGCGACTTCAACACCTACACGCCCGGCGAGCTCGGCACGTCCGCCTCGCCGCAGTCGTGGCTGGAGGGCCTGCGCCGCGAGCTCGACCTCGCCGCCTCCGTGCTGGGCGGTGGCGTGCCCGCCTCGACCGTCTTCGTGGGCGGAGGCACCCCGTCGCTGCTGGGCGCCTCCGGCCTGACTGATGTGTTGGATGCGATACATCAGTCGTTCGGCCTGGCTCCCGGCGCCGAGGTGACGACGGAGTCGAACCCCGAGTCGACGTCCCCGTCGTTCTTCGAGGGCATCCGGTCGGCGGGATACACCCGAGTGTCACTCGGCATGCAGTCGGCGGCACGCCACGTGCTGGCCGTCCTCGACCGCAAGCACACGCCCGGCCGTCCGGTCGACGCCGCTCGCGAGGCCCGGTCCGCCGGGTTCGAGCACGTGAACCTGGACCTGATCTACGGCACGCCGGGGGAGCGGCCCGCTGATCTCGCCGCGTCACTGGACGCCGTCCTGGAGGCGGGCGTCGACCACGTGTCCGCGTACGCGTTGATCGTCGAGGACGGCACGGGCCTCGCCCGCCGCATCCGGCGCGGTGACCTGCCGATGCCGGACGACGACGTGCTGGCGTCGTCCTACGAGATGGTCGACTCGACGCTGTCCGCGGCCGGCTTCTCCTGGTACGAGGTCTCCAACTGGGCGACTTCGGTCGAGGCTCGGTGTCAGCACAACGTCCTGTACTGGAAGGGCGCCGACTGGTGGGGTTTCGGCCCCGGCGCGCACAGCCACGTCGGCGGCGTGCGCTTCTGGAACGTCAAGCACCCGGCCCGCTACTCGTCGCTGCTCGCCGAGGGCAAGTCACCCGCGGCCGGGCGCGAGGTGCTGTCGGACGAGGACCGGCGGGTGGAGCGCGTGCTGCTGGAACTCCGCCTGGCCGAGGGGCTGCCGCTCGACGTGCTGGACGACGCCGGCCGCGCGGAAGCCCGCGCGGCGGTCGCGGACGGGCTGCTCGACCCCCTCGACGACCGGTGCGTGCTGACCGACCGCGGCCGCCTCCTGGCCGACGCCGTGGTGCGCCGCCTGCTGCCCTAACGGGCCCGGATGTCGTGCTGGCTGCGGACTTCGGTGACGAGCTCGCCGCGCTTCTCGTACGTCACGGTGGCCCACCACAGGCCGTCCTGGCGTCTGGCGGGTTCCCAGACCAGCGTGCCTTCCCACCACCTGTCCTCGCTCAGCACCAGGCACGGCTTCTCCGGCGGGTCGTCGTCAGGAGGTGGCCTGAGCCACACCACGTTGTTCACGTCTCGTCCCCGCATCTCTTGATGGTTTGGACCCTAGCGAGCACCACCGACAAGTACAGGGCCGCTCGAGTTCTGCACGGGTGGAGCTCAGAGCGAGCACCAGGCAGGAAACCGCCTGGGTAAACTCGGTGAGTACGGGACACGGAGGTGAACAGCGGTGAACGCCGATGAGCGTCGGTTCGAGGTGTTGCGCGCCATCGTTGCCGACTACGTGTCCAACCAGGAGCCGGTCGGGTCGAAGGCCCTGGTCGAGAGGCACAACCTGGGGGTGTCGAGCGCGACCGTGCGCAACGACATGGCCGCGTTGGAGGACGAGGGCTACATCGCCCAGCCGCACACCAGCGCCGGCCGGGTGCCGACGGACAAGGGCTACCGGCTCTTCGTGGACAAGCTGAGCGAGGTCAAGCCGCTCTCGCAGGCGGAGAAGCGGGCGATCCGCAGCTTCCTCGACGGAGCGCTCGACCTCGACGACGTCATGCGCCGCAGCGTGCGGTTGCTCGCGCAGCTGACCAGGCAGGTCGCGGTCATCCAGGTGCCAACCCTGTCGCGTGCGGCCGTGCGGCACCTCGAAGTGCTGCCGATCACACCGTCCCGGCTGATGCTCGTGCTGATCACCGACACCGGGCGGGTCGACCAGCGCATCGTCGAGCTGGGCGACGTGATCAGCGAGGAGGACACGGCGCTGCTGCGCACCATGCTGAACCAGGCGATGGCGGGCCAGCGGCTGTCCGACGCGAGCGCCAAGGTCGCCGAGCTGCCCGAAGAGGTGCGGCAGGACCTGCGCGACCACATGCTGCGGGTCGCTACCGTGCTGATCGAGACGCTCGTCGAGCACCCGGAGGAACGGCTCGTGCTCGGCGGCACCGCGAACCTCACCCGCAACGTCGCCGACTTCCCCGGCTCGCTCCGGCAGGTGCTGGAGGCGCTCGAGGAACAGGTGATCGTGCTCAAGCTGCTCGCCGCCTCCCGCGACCCCGGTCGCGTGCTGGTGCGCATCGGCGAGGAGAACGAGGCGGCGGAGATGCGCAGCACCTCCGTGGTGTCCATCGGCTACGGCAGCCGGGACAACCCGCTCGGCGGCCTCGGCGTCGTCGGGCCCACGCGCATGGACTACCCAGGAACAATGGCGGCCGTCCGCGCCGTTGCCAACTACGTCGGTGAGATCCTCACCGGCCGCTGACCTTCAACACCGCACCTACGAGAACTTCTTGCTCTGAAAGATGAAGACGAAAGCGAACAAGGTGGCCAGGGATTACTACGGCATCCTCGGTGTCTCGCAGAACGCGACACAGGATGAGATCAAGCGCGCCTATCGCAAGCTCGCAAGGCAGCTGCACCCGGACGTCAATCCCAACGAGGAGGCCCGCTTCAAGGAGGTCACGGCCGCCTACGAGGTGTTGTCGAACCCCGAGAAGCGCCGCGTCGTCGACCTCGGCGGCGACCCGCTCGACTCCGGCGGCGGGCGCGCGGGCGGTGACCCGTTCGCGGGCTTCGGCCTCGGCGACATCATGGACGCCTTCTTCGGCGCCACGTCCGGCGGTGGCCGCGGTCCGCGCAGCCGCGTGCAGCCCGGCTCCGACGCGCTCATCCGGCTCGACATGACGCTGGAGGAGTGCGCGGCGGGCGCCACCCGTGAGCTGACCGTCGACACCGCGATCCTGTGCGACCGCTGCCACGGCGCCGGCACCTCCGGCGACTCCAAGCCGATCCGCTGCGACACGTGCAACGGCCGCGGCGAGGTCCAGTCGGTGCAGCGCTCGTTCCTCGGCCAGGTCGTGACTTCGCGCCCGTGCCCGGTGTGCCGCGGTTTCGGCGAGGTCATCCCCGACCCGTGCCAGCAGTGCAGCGGCGACGGCCGCGTCCGCTCGCGCCGCACGATCTCCGTGAACATCCCCGCCGGCGTCGCCGAGGGCATGCGCGTGCGCCTCGCGGGTCAGGGTGAGGTCGGCCCCGGCGGTGGCCCGGCCGGCGACCTCTACGTCGAGGTCGAGGAGCACCCGCACGAGATCTTCGAACGCGACGGTGCCGACCTGCACTGCGTCGTGCAGATCCCGATGACGACAGCCGCCCTCGGCGCCACGCTGCCGTTGAAGACGCTCGACGGCGAGGAAGAACTGCAGATCGACCCCGGCACGCAGCCGGGCACGCAGCTCGTGCTGCAGGGCCGCGGCATGCCGAAGCTGCGGTCCACCGGTCGCGTCGACGGCCGCGGCGACCTGCACGTGCACCTGGAGGTCGTCGTGCCCACCAAGCTCGACGCCGCCCAGACCACGCTGCTGCGGGAGCTGGCCGAGCTGCGCGGCGAGAGCGAGCCTTCGTTGTCCCACAACGGCAAGGGCGGCGGCGGCCTGTTCTCCCGCCTGCGTGCCTCGCGCGGGCACCGGTGACCCTGCCGGTCTTCCTCGTCCCGGCGCTGCCGCCGGGCGAGGAGTTCGTGCTGGACGGACCGGAAGGCCGCCACGCCGCCACCGTGCGACGCCTGCGCGTGGGCGAGGAACTCGTGCTGTCCGACGGGTCCGGGACGCTGGTGCGCTGCTCGGTGGTCGCCGTCGAACGGGACGCGTTGTCGCTGCACGTGGTCGAACGCACGGTGGAACCCGAACCGGCCCCGCGCGTGGTGCTCGCCCAAGCCCTGGTGAAGGGCGACCGCGGCGAGCTCGCCGTCGAACTGGCCACCGAGGCCGGTGTGGACGGTGTGGTGCCGTGGCGCGCCTCCCGGTGCGTGGCGAAGTGGGAGGACGGCCCGCGCGGCGCGAAAGCTTTGGGGCGCTGGCGATCCACCGTTCGTGAGGCGGCGAAGCAGGCCCGCCGTTCGCGGGTGCCGTTCGTCGACGAACCCGTGAGCACGGCTCAGCTTTCCCAGCGCGTGTCGTCCTCGGCCTTGACGCTCGTGTTGCATGAGAGCGCGACCGAGCGACTGGCCGACGTGCCGCTGCCCGATTCCGGAGACGTGCTGCTCGTCGTCGGTCCAGAAGGCGGAATCACGCCCGAGGAACTCGAAGCTCTGCGATCTGCGGGTGCGCGGATCGTCCGATTGGGTCCAACCGTTCTGCGTGCATCTACCGCTGCCGCGGTTGCTCTGGGTGCGCTCGGGGTACTCACCTCTCGCTGGTGACCCAGTTCACTCCGAAGGTGAACATCGGATGGATTGGCTTGACGGAAGCTGTAGCGAATCGCAGGCCGATGGGGTTACCCTTGTCGTCAGAGGGGCTGATTGGTCTATCCGGAAACGGAGTAGACGATTAGACCCTTCTGACCAAAGGACTCGCCGGACACCTCCCCCCTCGGTCCGGCGTCGGCGCCTCGCGGCGAAGCGACCCCCAGGCTTCGGACCGCGAGGCGCCCCTTTTGGTTCGGGCGGGGCTGCTCGGCGCTGGCGCGCCTTCGCCGCCTGCCCAAAAGGGTGTTTTTTGGGGGCCGAGCCCCCAAACCCCAGCCGGGGCTGCGCCCCGGACCCCCTGAGGCCTCGCCTTCGGCGTCGGCGTTGGTGTTGGCGTTGGCGGGGGGTGTATTCGGTTTCTCGCGTAGCGTCTGCGTGTGCAGCGGATTGCTTACGGTGGTCATCCCAGTCAATTTGGTGAGCTTTACGTTCCTGACGGTGTTGCTGACGGTGCTGTTGTCGTCATTCACGGTGGTTTTTGGCATCAGCGGTACGGGTTGGAGCTCGGGCGGCCGCTTGCCGAGGTGCTTGTCCGTGACGGATTTGTTGTTTGGAACATCGAATATCGGCGGGTTGGCGGTGACGGTGGGTGGCCGGTTACCGGACAGGACGTGTTGGCGGCGATTGACGCCGTCGACATCGGACCCGTTGTGACACTCGGACACAGCGCCGGAGGGCATCTCGCTGTGTGGGCGGCCAAGCACAGCGAGCGAGTGGTCGGAGCGGTGGCTCAGGCGGCGGTGCTCGACTTCACGCAGCACGTCACGCACCGGGCGTTGGAGCTGTGCACCGAGGAGCAGTTCGGGGAGGCCTCGCCGACGGCGTTGGTGCCGATCGGCAAGCCGGTGGTCTGCGTGCACGGTGATCGCGACGAGGACGTTCCAGTCGAGCAGAGCGTCGGGTTCTGCGCGGTGGAGCCGCAGGCGGAGCTCGTGGTGGTGCCCGGAGCCGGGCACATGGACGTGATCACGCCCGGCACCGAGGCCTGGGAGAGGTGCCGCGAGGCGGTCGTTCGGCTTGCGCGGCGCTGCTAGAAAGGGCCGGTGCCGAAGGTGGTCGACCACGAGGAACGGCGCCGCGAACTGGCCGAGGCGGTGTGGCGCATCGTGCGGCGGGACGGGATCGACCACGCCTCGGTGCGCGCCGTCGCCGCGGAGTCCGGGTGGTCCAGCGGGTCGTTGCGCCGCTACTTCCCCACGCAGGACTCGTTGCTGGGGTTCGCGATGGAGCTCACGTACCGGCGGTTCATCGCGCGGCTGGAGAAGATCGACACCTCGGTCGGCAACCGGGAGCTGGTGAGGGCCTTCGCGCGATCCGGAAGGTCTGGCGAGGTGGATGAAGGGCGCCTTCCTCCACCTGGTGTGGATGAAGGCGCCCTTCATCCACGTAGCCGACCGCCCGGCGG
>NZ_JBEXJN010000039.1:0-79156 GCF_040609115.1 Lentzea sp. NPDC004782 | reverse complement strand
CGCGTTGTGCTTGATGCGCCCCTTCGACACGAGGTGGAGCACTAGCACCACGTTCATCCACGTGGCTGCCCGACAGGCGGGTTGCGTACAAGACCTCTGGCAAGGCGCCTAGCGTTTGAGGCATGTCCTGTTTGTTCTGCCGCATCCTCGACGGTGAGATCCCCGCGACGGTCGTGCACGAGACCAAGACGACGCTGGCGTTCCGCGACATCCAGCCCAAGGCGCCGGTGCACGTGCTGATCATTCCGCGCGAGCACGTGCCCAACGCCGTCGACCTGAACGGCGACCAGCTCGGCGACCTCTTCGCCGCCGCGAAGGAGGTCGCCGAGGGCGAGGGCGTCTCGGAGAGCGGGTACCGGTTGCTGTTCAACACCGGGCCGGACAGCGGGCAGGAGGTCTTCCACGCCCACCTGCACCTGCTCGGCGGCAAGCCCCTTCAGCCCAGGGCCTGAAGCAGCGGGGCGTGGTAGCGGGTGCGGTCACCCGGCAGCCGGTCCGCGTTCCTGACCATCCACGTGGGCGTGCCTTGCGACTCCAAGCCGTGTGCCCGCACGAACGCGACGACTTCGGGGTCGTGCACGTCCACGCGCACGCTGCCGTTGCCGGCGGCCGAGTCGGCGATGAGCGCGCACGCTGCGGCGGCGCTGTCGGCGATGACCGGGCCGATCAGGTACCGGTCCGACCGCACCTGCCACCCGCCCGCGATGCCGTCCGGTGACACCCGGACGGTTCCCTTGGCGAGCAACCACTCCCACAGGAACGGGCGGGTGATGCCGGTGACCTTGGCGTCGAGTGCGACGAGGTCGTCGAGGTCGGCGGGGCCCGCGACATGTGATCTATTGGATACCGGTGCCGTGAAGACACCTGTGTGGATGTCGGTGAAGCCGACGGCGTGGAAGCCCAGCTGCTCGTAGAGCGGGCGGCCCATGTCCGTCGCGAACAACGTCGACACACCGGTGTCCAATACACGGGATACCAGTCGGCGGCCGTGGCCCTGGCGCTCACGGCGCTGCGCGACGAGCACCATGCTGACCGACGTCAGCTCCGGGTAGCGCGTCGCGATCGTCGTGCCGAACAAGCCCTCGTCGTCGAACAGCCCCCAGCCCTCGCCGTGCGTGAGCAGGAACCTCCACTTGTCCTCCTCGCGCGGCCACGACCGGCTCTCGGCCAGGTCGGAGCACGCGGTGAGGTCGTCGGACGTCAGTCGTCGCAGTTCCACGGATCCCCCAGGTCATCCCAGTGCGTGCGAGGCGGGCGCGAAGTACCGCGACCGGTCACCCGGCACGTCCTCGGCGCCGCGCACCATCAGCACGCAACCACCTTCATGCTCCTCGAAGCCCCGCCCCAGCAGGAAAGCCGCCACTTCGGCGGAGCCGGTGTCCACTCGCACCTGGCCCGCACCCGCGGCCACATCGGCGATCAACTCGCACGCCGCGGCGGCAGAAGGCGCGATCAGCGGACCGACCGTCACCCCGTGCGGGTTCGGCCGGGTGGCGACGACGCCCTCGTCGGACATGCGTACGACGTACGGCGCCGATGGAGCGAGCAGCCGCTCCCAGAGCGCGGGCCGCGAGTACCCGCTCACCTCGTGGTCGAGCGCGGCCAGCGACGCCGCGTCGGCCGCGGTGGCGAGCCGCGACACACCGGCCGCGGTCCCGGTGAACTCGCCCTGGTACGAGGTCGTGGCCCCGACCGAGTGAAAGCCGAGCCTCGTGTACAGCGGCGTCCCCATCTCCGTCGCGTACAGCACGGACGGACTGATATCCAATATATTGGTCATGAGCGCGGTGCCGATGCCCCGGCGTCCGGCCCAAGAGCCGACCAGCACGCCGCTGATCGCCTGCATCTCCGGGTACGGCGTGGTGAGCGCCGTGCCCAGCAACCCCGTCGCGTCGAACGCGCCCCACCCCGGACCCAGCGCGAGCATCAGCTCCCACTGGGCGGGCGTCCACGCCCAACCCCGGTCCGTGACGAGCTTCATGCACTCGGGTATGTCGTCGACACCAAGCCTGCGGATCTCCACAGGTCGTGAGCACACACGGTGAGCAATCCGGTAGCCACTCATTTTCGGCCGGACTAGCATCGACGGCACCAGATCCGAGCGACAGGAAGCAGGCCGGGGCCACGTGGCCGAAGAAACACAGCAGAGCACCAAGGAAGGTCAGTCCCGGTTCGCCGTGCCAGACGGCGCGGTGCTCAGCCTGCTGGGGTCGCGCGACGAGAACCTCCGGCTCGCCGAGGAGCTGCTCGACGCCGACGTCCACGTCCGGGGAAACGAGATCACCCTGTCCGGCGACCCCGCCGACGTGGCCTTCGCGGAACGGGTCTTCTCCGAGCTCGTCACCCTCGCCAGCCGCGGCCAGGCCATCGACCAGAACACGGTGCGCCGCACCGTCGCGATGCTGTCCGCGAACGCCGACGCGTCACCGGCCGAGGTCCTCAGCCTGGACATCATCAGCCGCCGCGGCCGCACGATCCGGCCGAAGACGCTGAACCAGAAGCACTACGTCGACGCGATCGACAAGAACACCGTCGTGTTCGGCATCGGCCCCGCCGGCACGGGCAAGACCTACCTCGCCATGGCCAAGGCCGTGCAGGCGCTGCAGGCCAAGCAGGTCAACCGGATCATCCTCACCCGCCCGGCCGTGGAGGCGGGCGAGCGGCTCGGCTACCTGCCGGGCACGCTCTACGAGAAGATCGACCCGTACCTGCGCCCGCTCTACGACGCGCTGCACGACATGGTCGACCCGGAGTCGATCCCCCGCCTCACGCAGGCGGGCACGATCGAGGTCGCACCACTGGCCTACATGCGTGGCCGGGCTCAGCCGGTCTTCACGCCCGTGCTGACTCCCGACGGCTTCCGTCCGATCGGTTCGCTGCAGGTCGGTGACCTGGTCATCGGCTCGAACGGCGAGCCGACCCCGGTGCTCGGCGTCTACCCGCAGGGTGAAAAGGACATCTACCGCGTCACCGCGCAGGACGGCTCCTCGACGCTGGCCTGCGGTGAGCACCTCTGGACGGTGCGCACGGCGTCCGACAGGCGCCGGAACAAGCCGTGGCGGGTGCTGGAGACGAAGGAGATGGTCGGCAACCTCCGCGCGCCGCGTGCCCGCCGCTACGAACTGCCGATGCTCAGCGCGCCGGTGTGCCTGCCGGAACGCGAAGTGCCGATGGATCCGTACGCGCTGGGGTTGTTGCTCGGCGACGGATGCCTCACGGGTGCGACGACGCCGTCGTATTCGACGGCGGACCCTGTTCTGGCCTTCGCGCTCCAGGCGGCACTGGAACCACAGATCGCGGTGGTGAAGGAGAGCCGGGTCGACTGCACGTTGAAGCGTGTAAGGGCGCCGGGCGAGGTCATCACGCTGGCGAACCCGGTGACCGCGGTCATGCGCGATCTGGGGCTGAACGGCACGCGATCGCACACCAAGTTCGTGCCCGAGGCATACCTCCACAACAGCGCTGACGTGCGCTTGGCCGTGCTCCAAGGTCTGCTGGACACGGACGGCGGACCGGTCACCCAGGCCGGCAGGACCTGCCGCGTCCAGTACACAACGACGTCAGAGCGGTTGAGGGACGACGTGGTCGCTCTCGTTCGTTCCCTCGGAGGCGTCGCCTACTGGCGGTGCCGTCCGGCCTCGGGTCGCAAACCGGGGATGGCGAACGGTCGCGAAGTCGGCTACCGCCACGACGCGTACGTCCTCGACATCCGGTTGCCCGAGGGCGTCGAGCCTTTCCGGCTCGCCCGCAAGCGGGAGAAGTACCACGCGGCCGGTGGCGGTGGACGTCCGATGCGGTTCATCGACAGCATCGAGCCCGCCGGCCGGACGGAAACGGTGTGCATCCAGGTGGCGGCACAGGACTCCCTGTACGTCACCGAGGACTACCTGCTCACGCACAACACGCTCAACGACGCGTTCATCATCCTCGACGAGGCGCAGAACACCACGCCCGAGCAGATGAAGATGTTCCTCACCCGGCTCGGTTTCGGCTCGAAGATCGTGGTGACCGGCGACATCACCCAGGTCGACCTGCCCGGCGGCCAGCGCAGCGGTCTGAAGGTCGTCAAGGACATCCTCGAAGGCGTCGACGACGTGCACTTCTCGGTGCTGACCAGCCAGGACGTGGTCCGGCACCGCCTGGTCGGCGACATCGTCGACGCGTACGAGAAGTGGCAGGTCGAGCAGGACGTCATCGACCAGAACGGACGACACCCCGGACCCGGTGCACGCCGGGGGAACCAGCGCCGGGGACGATAGGCGCCGTGAGCATCGAGATCGCCAACGAGTCGGGTGTCGGAGTCGACGAGGGTTCCATCGTCTCCGCCGCCCGCTTCGCGCTGGACCGCATGGGCGTGAGCCCGCTGGCCGAGCTGTCCGTCCTGCTCGTCGAGCTGGACGTGATGGCCGACCTGCACGAGCGCTGGATGGACCTGCCCGGCCCCACGGACGTCATGGCCTTCCCCATGGACGAGCTGGACTCCGCGCGCCGGCCCGACGCCGCGGGCCTCGGCCCGGCGCTGCTCGGGGACATCGTGCTGTGCCCGGCGTTCGCCAAGGACCAGGCCAAGAAGGCGGGCCACAGCCTGCTGGACGAGCTGCACCTGCTGACCGTGCACGGCGTGCTGCACCTGCTCGGCTACGACCACGCCGAGCCCGCCGAGGAACGCGAGATGTTCACGCTGCAGAACCGCATCCTCGCGGACTTCCGCACCGCGCGGGACGAGGCGGAGCGGGCTGCGCACCAGCGCAGCGCCGACGACAAGGTGCTCGGCGCCGTGGGCCTGGACGAGCAGAAACCTCTCCAGCATCCCGAAGAAGACTGACGCGCGATGAGCGGCAACCCAGCCGGCGTCATCGTGCTGGCCGTCTTGCTCGTGCTCGCCGCCGGTGTCTTCGCATGTGTTGATGCCGCGCTCGGCACCGTGTCACGCGCACGGGTGGAGGCGCTGCAACGGCAGGGGCAGTGGGGGACCGGGCAGTTGCTGCAGGTCCTCAACGACCGGCCGCGGCACGTCAACCTGTTGCTGCTGCTGCGGCTCTTCTGCGAGATGCTCGCGGCGGTCCTGGTCACGACGGTGTTCCTGCAGTACGAGGACGAGAACTGGCTCGCGGTCCTGTACTCGTGCCTGAGCATGCTCGTCGTGTCGTACGTGCTCGTCGGCGTCGGTCCGCGCACCATCGGCCGTCAGCACCCGTACGGCGTGAGCCTTCTCGCCGCGGGCACGGTGCGTCAGCTCGGCCGCGTGCTGGGGCCGCTGTCCAAGCTGCTGATCCTCGTCGGCAACGCCATCACGCCCGGCAAGGGCTTCCGCGAGGGGCCGTTCAGCTCCGAGGTGGAGCTGCGCGAGCTCGTCGACATGGCGCAGGAACGCGGTGTCGTCGACGAGGGCGAGCGCGAGATGATCCACTCGGTGTTCGAGCTGGGTGACACCATCGCGCGCGAGATCATGGTGCCGCGCACCGAGATCGTGTGGATCGAGCAGGCCAAGTCGCTGCGGCAGGCGCTCGCGCTGTCGTTGCGTTCGGGCTACACCCGCGTGCCGGTGATCGGCGAGAGCGTCGACGACGTGCTCGGCGTGGTGAACATCAAGGACCTCATGCGGGCCACGCTCGCCGAGGACGAGGCCCCGAAGAGCGTCGCCGAGCTGATGCGCCCGATGAGCTTCATCCCGGACTCGAAGCCGATCGCGGACCTGCTGCGCGAGATGCAGGTGTCGCGCAGGCACATGGCGATCGTGGTCGACGAGTACGGGGGCACCGCGGGCCTGCTGACCATCGAGGACATCCTCGAGGAGATCGTCGGCGAGATCACCGACGAGTCCGACACCGACGACCGCCCGCCGGTCGAGCACCTCGAAGACGGCGCCGTGCGGGTCAGCGCGCGGCTGCCGGTCGACGACCTGGACGCGTTGTTCGGCACCGAGCTGGACGACCACGAGGTCGAGACCGTCGGCGGCCTGCTCGCGCAACGGCTCGGGCGCGTGCCCCTGCCCGGCACGGAGGCCGAGATCGCGGGTCTGCGCATGCGGGCGGAGGGCGGCAAGGACCTGCGCGGCCGCATCCGCGTCACCACGGTGCTCGTGCGCCCTGTGCAGAAGGAGAAGGAAGCGGAAGATGAGTGACCTGAACCCGGAGGACGCGAAGCTCGTCACGCTGGCGAGGTCCGTCCGTGCGCGCAACGGCGCCGCGGAGGGTGCGGCGGTGCGTGACCTCGACGGCCGCACGTACAACGCGTCCACCGTGGCGCTGCCGTCGTTGCAGCTCACCGCGTTGCAGGCCGCCGTGGCCGCCGCCGTGTCGAGCGGTGCGGAAGGCTTGGAGGCGGCGGCCGTCGTCACCGAGGCGTCCGAAGTGGACGCCGACTCGCTGGCCGCCGTGCGAGACCTGACGCAGAGCGGTCCCGTGTTGCGGGCAGACGCGTCCGGAGAGGTCAAGGAAGTCCGCTGAGCGCTTTGAGCGACAATGGGCGGATGGATGGTTACCGCTCCGGGTTCGCGTGCTTCGTCGGCCGCCCGAACGCAGGGAAGTCGACGCTGACGAACGCACTGGTGGGCACGAAGGTCGCCATCACCTCGAACAAGCCGCAGACGACCCGCCACACGATCCGCGGCATCGTGCACCGCCCCGACGGCCAGCTGGTGCTCGTGGACACACCCGGTCTGCACCGGCCGCGCACGCTGCTCGGCCAGCGGCTCAACGACCTGGTGCGCGAGACGTGGTCGGAGGTCGACGTCGTCGGCTTCTGCGTGCCCGCGGACCAGAAGGTCGGGCCCGGCGACAAGTTCATCGCCGCCGAGCTGGAGAAGGTCGCCAAGCGCACGCCCGTGGTCGGCATCGTCACCAAGACCGACCTGGTGTCGCCGCAGCAGGTGATGGAGCAGCTGCTCGCGCTGCAGAAGGTGATGGAGTTCGCCGAGATCATCCCGGTGTCGGCGGTCGACGGGTTCCAGGTCGACAAGCTGAGCGACCTGCTGCTGCAGAAGCTGCCGGAGGGTCCGCAGCTGTTCCCGGACGGCGACCTCACCGACGAGCCGGAGCAGACCCTGGTCGCCGAGCTGATCCGCGAGGCCGCGCTGGAGGGCGTGCGCGATGAGTTGCCGCACTCCATCGCCGTGGTGGTGGAGGAGATGCTTCCGCGCGAGGGTCGTGACGACCTGATGGACATCCACGCGTTCGTGTTCGTGGAACGGCCGTCGCAGAAGGCGATCATCCTGGGGCACCGGGGTGAGCGGCTCAAGCAGGTCGGCATGACCGCGCGCAAGCAGATCGAGGCGCTGCTGGGCACCCGCGTGTACCTCGACCTGCACATCAAGATCGCCAAGGACTGGCAGCGCGATCCGAAACAGTTGCGCCGCCTGGGATTCTGATGGCGAATCTGTACCGCGACACCGGCATCGTGCTTCGCGTGCAGAAGCTCGGTGAAGCGGACCGGATCATCACCTTCCTGACTCAGCGGCACGGCAAGCTCCGCGCCGTGGCGAAGGGCGTGCGCCGCACGTCGTCGAAGTTCGGCGCGCGGCTGGAGCCGTTCTGCCACGTCGACGTGCAGTTCCACCCCGGCCGCTCGCTCGACATCATCACGCAGGTGCAGACGCTCGACGCGTTCGGCGTGGGGATCGTCAACGACTACCAGCGCTACACGGCCGCGTGCGCGATCCTTGAGACCGCCGACCGCCTCACGGCTGAAGAGGGCGAACCGGTCGTGCGGCTCTATCTGCTCGTCACGGGTGCGCTCAGGGCGTTGGCCGCCGCGGAACGTGACCCGTCGCTGCTGCTGGACGCGTTCCTCATGCGTGCCATGGCGTTCGCCGGATGGGCGCCTGCCGTGAACGAGTGCGCGAAGTGCGGCACACCGGGGCCGCACCGGGCGTTCAGCGTCCAGTCCGGCGGCACGTGCTGCCCGAACTGCCGCCCGCCGGGCTCCGCGTCGCCGTCCGCGGACACGCTGACGTTGCTCTCCGCGCTGCTGCACGGCCAGTGGGGCGTGGTCGACGAGATCCCGCACGTGGCCCGCCGGGACGCGAGTGGCCTGGTCGCGGCGCACCTGCAGTGGCACCTCGAACGGCAGCTCCGCTCGTTGCCCTTGGTCGAGCGAAAGGCGAAGCCGGAGGACGGCTAATCTGGCGGCCACCCGATCGTTGGAAAGGATGCCGAGCCTCATGCTGCGTCGCCGCCGCTCCGAACGCGAGAAGCGCGTCCCGCGCCCGCCGGAGCCGCACCCCTCCGGCGCGACGCCCCCGGCGATCCCCGCCGAGTTCGTGCCCAAGCACATCGCGATCGTGATGGACGGCAACGGCCGCTGGGCCAACCAGCGCGGGCTGTCACGGGTCGAGGGGCACAAGCGCGGCGAGCAGGTCGTCGTCGAGGTCGCCAAGGGTGCGATCGAGATGGGCGTGAAGTGGCTGTCGCTGTACGCCTTCTCCACGGAGAACTGGCGCCGCAGCCCCGAAGAGGTCCGGTTCCTGATGGGCTTCTCCCGCGACGTGATCCACCACCGCACCGACGAGCTCGACGAGCTGGGCGTGCGGGTGCGCTGGGCCGGGCGCCGGCCGCGGTTGTGGCGCAGCGTCATCAAGGAGCTGGAGGTCGCCGAGGAGCGCACGCGCGACAACGACGTGCTGAACCTCGCGATGTGCATCAACTACGGCGGCCGCGCCGAGATCGGTGACGCCGCCCGCGAGATCGCGCGGCTGGCCGCCGCCGGGCAGCTCAACCCGGACAAGGTCGACGAGAAGACCATCGCGCGCTACCTCTACCAGCCCGAGATGCCGGACGTCGACCTGTTCATCCGGCCGTCCGGTGAGCAGCGCACCTCCAACTTCATGCTCTGGCAGTCCGCGTACGCCGAGCTGGTGTTCCAGGACATCCTGTGGCCCGACTTCGACCGCCGGGACATGTGGCGCGCGGTCGAGAAGTTCGCCGAGCGCGACCGCCGCTTCGGTGGTGCGATCGACAAGCCCGATTCGGAGGTGTCGTGAACGCGAGCGGTGAGGCTCTCGAGGCCGCGCGCAAGGCGCTGGAGCTGTTCCACGACGTGTCCGTGGACGACGACGGCGCGTTGAGCTTCCGCCACGGCGACGTGCCGTGCGCCGTGCAGGGCATGGAACTGGCCGATGGCCTGACCGTGCTGTCGTTGACGGTCGTGGTCGCGTGGGACCTGGTTGGCGACGTGGCCACGTGGGTGGCCGAACGCGCAGGTCAGGGCCTGTTCGGCACGCTCGGTGTCATCTCCTCCGAGCGTGGCACGGACGTGATGCTGCGCTACGCGTTCCCGGCGGACGGCCTCAAGCCGGAACCGCTGAGCACGCTGCTCATGCTGGTCGTGTCGACCGCGTCGCAGGTGCGCGGCGAGCTCCTCTCCCGCTTTTCTTGAGAAAGGACCCCTCGATGGGTGGCGTGATCATTTACGAGCCGGAAGAGGACTCGGACGTCAACGAGTTCCCGTGGACCGTCACGTTCGAGCCGTCGGGCGGTGACGACTGGGACTCGTTCATCTGCGGCCCGTACGAGCGCGACCACGCCGTCGCGCTGGCCGAGGCCGTGGCCCTGGACGACGCCGAGGGCGGCGTGCTGGCCATCGTGAAGCCGATGCTGCCCGCGCTGAGCGCCGAAGACGTCTCCGCGACGATCGACGAGCTGCGTGAGGCCGCCCTCGAAGAAGAGGACGACGAGGAGACGGTCAACGGCACGCCCGTCGACTTCGACGACGACGAGGACCTCGAGGAAGAAGAGGCCGAGTTCGCCGAGCCGCCGTCGCCCGAGGAGATCCGCGAGGGCATGGCCCGCACCTACCGCAGGCTCTTGGATCTGGACGCGGAATGACGATCACCGGCGAGATCCGCTCGTCGAAGCGGCGCTCCGGCCCGCCTCGGTTGAAGATCACGTCGTTGGAGGTGCTGTGCGGGATCCTGGTTCTCGCACTGCTCTTCCAGTCCAGGCTGGTCGATCTCCTGGACGTGCCGAAGCTGCGCACCGCGTCGACCGTGTTCGTGGCGATCTGCGTGCAGGCCCTGCCGTTCCTGGTCATGGGCGTGCTGATCTCCGGTGCCATCGCGGCGTTCGTACCGGCCTCGGCTCTGCGCCGGCTGCTGCCGTCGAAGTCCGCGCTGGCGGTGCCCGTCGCGGGGGTCGCGGGTGTGGCGCTGCCGGGCTGTGAGTGCGCCTCGGTGCCAGTGGCCCGGCGGCTGATGCAGCAGGGTGTGGCGCCCGCGGTGGCGCTGACGTTCCTGCTGGCCGCGCCGGCGGTGAACCCGATCGTGCTGGTGGCGACGGCGGTGGCGTTCAACGACAACCCGATGATGGTTGTCGCGCGGTTCGTCGGCTCGTTGCTGACCTCGGTGGTCATGGGCTGGCTGTGGGCGCGGTTCGGCAAGGCCGAGTGGATCGCCGAACGCGCTCTCGCCCGCCTGCAGGACAACTCCGGCACCCCGAAGTGGACCGTCTTCGCCGAGAGCGCGCGGCACGACCTCGTGGACGCCGGTGGCTTCCTGGTGATGGGCGGGCTGTTCGCGGCGGCGTTCAAGACGTTCGTGCCGGTCTCGTGGATGGCGACGATCGGCGGCCAGATCGTGCTGGGCGTGGTCGTGATGGCGTTCCTCGCACTGTTGCTGGCGTTGTGCTCGGAGGCCGACGCGTTCGTGGCGGCGGCCTTCTCCACGCTGCCGCTGCTGCCCCGCCTGGTGTTCCTGGTCGTCGGCCCGGCCGTCGACGTGAAGCTGTTCGCGCTGCAGGCGGGCACGTTCGGCAAGTCCTTCGCCCTGCGGTTCGCACCGGCCACCTTCGTGGTGGCGATCTTGTGCGCCGTCGTGACGGGAGTGGTGCTGCTGTGAGGCGGGAAACCCAGAACATCCTGCTGGTCCTGCTCGGCGGTGCGCTGCTGAAGATCAGCTTCTCGGGTCTGTACCTGCGGTACGTGAAGCCGGGGCTGCTGCCGTTGCTGATCGCCGGTGGCGTGGTGATGATCGCGCTGGCGCTGTTCGCGATCCTCCGCGACATCCGGCGCGGCAAGCCGGTCGAGGAAGACCACGCCGAGCACGCCGACCACGAGCACTCGCACTCGTCCCGGTCGACGTGGCTGTTGCTGCTGCCGGTGCTGGCGGTGTTCCTGATCTCGCCGCCCGCGCTGGGCGGGGACGTCGTCGGCTCGACCGCCTCCGCGAACCAGACGCAGCGCACCCGCAACCTGCTGGGCGACCTGCCGTCCGGTGACGTGATCCCGCTGTCGATGACGGAGTTCATCACCCGCACGGCGTGGGACGAGTCCGGCACCCTGGACAACCGGCGGGTGAAGCTGACCGGGTTCCTCACCCGTGCCGAGGGCACCACCTACGTCGCCCGCATCGCGATCTCGTGCTGTGCGGCGGACGCCCGGCCGTTGAAGGTGAAGCTGACCGGAGACGTGCCGTCGCTGCCGAACGAGCAGTGGGTCGAGGTGATCGGGCAGGTCGTGCCGAAGTCCGCGAACGAGAAGAACTCGTGGGTGCCGAGCTTCACGGTCGAGTCGACCACCTCGGTGGCCCAGCCGGTCGAGCCCTACGAGTCTTAGGCCTGTCCGAGTGCACGCGGGGAGCTTTCGTTCGCTCTGAGAGCACGAAAGGGCCCCGCGTGCGAACAGCAACGGTGGGCTGGAGGGCTACTTGAGGCCCTTGGCCGTGCACTCCGCGCACGTGCCGAAGATCTCGACGGTGTGCGAGACCTCGGAGAAGCCGTTCTCGGCCGCCACCCGGTCCGCCCACTTCTCGACGGCCGGTCCCTCCACCTCGACCGTGCGGCCGCAGTGGCGGCACACGAGGTGATGGTGGTGGTGGGCCGAGCAACGGCGGTAGATCGCCTCGCCCGAGTCGGTGCGCAGGACGTCGACCTGGCCCGCGTCGGCCAGGGACTGCAGGGTGCGGTAGACCGTGGTCAGGCCGATGCCCTCACCGCGGCGGCGCAGTTCCTCGTGCAGTTCCTGGGCGCTGCGGAAGTCGTCCAGCTGGTCGAGCAGGTTCGAGACGGCCGTGCGCTGCTTGGTGGACCTCAGTCCGGTCACAGTTTCTCCTCGACGTGCGTCACCGCGTCCACCACGATGTGCGCCAGGTGTTCGTCCACGAGCCGGTAGACGACCTCGCGGCCGTGCCGTTCGCCGTGCACCACGCCCGCGGACTTGAGCACGCGCAGGTGCTGGCTGATCAACGGCTGGGCGACACCCAGTGCCTCGACCAGCTCGTGCACGCAGCGGTCGTGTTCGCGCAGCTGCAGGACGATGGCGATGCGGACCGGGGCGGCGAGCGCGCGCAGCAGGTCGCCCGCCTCGGCGAGCGTGTGGGCGGCTCTCGGCGGGGCGGGTGCGGGGGCCTCGCGTTCGGGGGAGTGCTCGCCGTGCAGCTGGACGGTCATGGCGGCACACCTCACCTGGTAGGGATTTTCACAACCAATTCTACGGTGATGACCACAAGCACGAGCAGGACCACCACGCGCAACGTGCGCTGAGCTGGGGAAAGCACCTTCCAGGTGGCGGCCAGCAGGATGACGGCGCCGACGGCGAGGACGCCCAGGAGCGTCGCGCCGAGGGGGCCGCCGACCAGCACGCCGGTGATGAAGAGGCCGAGCACGACCACGAACGCCACCACCGGGCGCACGCGCGCCAGCGGGCCGTCGCCGGGCAGGAGAGGGCGCTTGGACGTCACCGTGCCATCCTTGCACCGTGCTGCTCGTGTGCCGTTTCCGCGTATCCGAACCCGAGGCTTTCACCTCCCGGGTCAGGCGGGCGTTGGAGCTTCTGACCGCTCAGCCGGGGTGCCGCGGGGGGACGCTGGCGCGGTCCACCGACGAGGACGACCGCTGGGTGCTGACGGTCGAGTTCGAGTCCGTGGTGGCCTACCGGCGCGCGATGTCGCCGTTCCCCGTGCGCGAACACGTCGTTCCGCTGCTGTCCGAGGCGCTGACCGACGAGCCCGCGATGTACGAGCCGACGTTGACCAGCGCGAACGGTGAGGTCGAGGAGCACACGAGCCTGCTCGCCGAGGACGCGTTCACGGTGCGTCTCGGCGAGGCCGCCGGACCGGCTACCCCGCGGCGATGGTCTCCATCTCCTTGACCCACTCCTCGTGCGAGTCGTGGGGGAGGAGCTCGAGGGCCCGGCGGGCGGCCTGGGCGGCTTCCTCGGTGCGGCCCAGCGCGTGCAGCGTCTTGGCCTTGCCGCTCTCCGCGTACGCCTCCGGGGTCTTCTCGAAGGCGTCCAGAGCCTCGTCGAACCGCTCGTTCTCGAAGTAGTACCAGCCGAGGTTGTTGTGCAGCGGGCCCAGCCACCGCGACAGCTCCGGGTTCGCCTCGACGAGCTCGAGGCCCTGCCTGGTCCACTTCTCCGGGTCGTCGACCAGTGCCGCCATGTGCGCGGCGTCGACCGCGAGCGACAGGTCGCCGCGCGTCTTGGCCAGGATGAACGCCGCCACGAACAGCGGTTGCGCGGCCTCCGGATCACCACCTGAGCGGTGCAGCCTGCCGCGTTCGAGCAGCACGCGCACCCGTCCGGTGGAGTCGGGGACGACGAGCGCCTCCGCCTCGTCGACGAGGGCGTGACCTGCGGCGAAGTTGTCCCGCAAACCCTCGACGCGGGCGAGCTGGGTCAGCACCTCGGCACGCTCGTCGTCGGTCTCGACGTTGCCCAGGAACGCGCGGAACCTCGCCTCGGTGCCGTCCAGGTCGGCGAAGTCCCACAGCTCTCGCAGCCGGTCTTCCATTCCTGCAGGGTAAGGCTCCGGTCGCCCGTTCGGGGCGCAACGTGACGGGCTAGGCTTGAGCCCCCGATTCTCATTCCCCCGATGGAGTTCCCGTTGGCCGCCGATCGCATCGATACCGTTGTCAGCCTCTGCAAGCGCAGGGGGTTCGTCTACCCGTGCGGGGAGATCTACGGCGGTACCCGCTCGGCTTGGGACTACGGACCCCTGGGCGTCGAGCTCAAGGACAACATCAAGCGCCAGTGGTGGAACTTCATGGTCCGCGGCCGCGAGGACGTCGTGGGCCTGGACTCTTCGGTCATCCTGCCGCGTGACGTGTGGGTCGCCTCCGGTCACGTCGAGGCGTTCGTCGACCCGCTGATCGAGTGCGAGTCGTGCCACAAGCGGTTCCGCGCGGACACCCTGTCCGAGGAGTACGCCGAGCGCACCGGCAAGGAGGTCGCCGAGGGCGACGTGTCGGACGTGCCGTGCCCCAACTGCGGCGTGCGCGGTCAGTACACCGAGCCGAAGATGTTCAACGGCCTGCTCAAGACGCACCTCGGTCCGGTCGAGACCGAGGAGGGCCTGCACTACCTGCGCCCCGAGACCGCGCAGGGCATCTTCACGAACTTCCTGAACGTGCAGACGACCTCCCGCAAGAAGCCGCCGTTCGGCATCGGCCAGATCGGCAAGTCGTTCCGCAACGAGATCACGCCGGGCAACTTCATCTTCCGCACCCGCGAGTTCGAGCAGATGGAGATGGAGTTCTTCGTCGAGCCGGGCACGGACGAAGAGTGGCACCAGTACTGGATCGACGAGCGCACCCGCTGGTACACGGACCTGGGCATCGCGAAGGAGAACCTGCGGCACTACGAGCACCCGCAGGAGAAGCTCTCGCACTACTCGAAGCGCACCGTCGACATCGAGTACCGCTTCCAGTTCGGCGGCCAGGAGTGGGGTGAGCTGGAGGGCATCGCGAACCGCACCGACTACGACCTCACCACGCACTCGAACGCCTCCGGCGTCGACCTGTCGTACTTCGACCAGGCCACCAACTCGCGCTACAAGCCGTTCGTCATCGAGCCGGCCGCCGGCGTCGGCCGCCCGATGATGGCGTTCCTGCTGGAGGCCTACGTCGAGGACGAGGCCCCGAACGCCAAGGGCGGCGTGGACAAGCGCGTCGTGCTGAAGCTCGACAGGCGGCTGGCGCCGGTGAAGGTCGCCGTGCTGCCGTTGTCGCGCAACGCCGAGCTGTCCCCGAAGGCCCGCGACCTCGCCACCGCCCTGCGCCGCCACTGGAACGTCGACTTCGACGACGCCGGCGCCATCGGCCGCCGCTACCGCCGCCAGGACGAGATCGGCACGCCGTTCTGCGTGACGGTCGACTTCGACACCCTCACCGACCACGCCGTGACGGTGCGGGAGCGCGACACGATGTCGCAGGAGCGGGTGGCGATGGACCAGTTGGAGTCGTACCTGGCCGCACGCCTCATCGGCTGTTAGTTCCGTTCGCTGCCCCCGTTCGGCCCATTCTCGCTACGCTGTCACGCAACGGAGTCGATCCGTGACATCTCGTAGGGGGAGTTTTGGGCGAAGACGACCGCAGGTGGGGATTCGAGGAAGCGGAAGACTGGGAGTACGAGGCCGGGCGGCGGTCTGCACCGCCGCCCGCCGCCCAGCAGGCGAACGACGACGCGGACGCGTGCGTCGGCACGGATGTGAGCGGTGCGGTCTCCGTGATCGCCGAGCTCGACGGCTGGGTGCGCGCGGTCCGGCTCGACGCGCGGTGGCGTGACAGCCTCGACCAACGAGCCCTGGACGCGGCCGTGCTCAGCGCGGCGAACAACGCGACCATGGCGGCGTTGTCCCGCTCGGTGGAGGCGCAGGGGGATCTGACGGCGATTGCGCCGGCCCCGGTTGACGGCACGGTGGACGAGACGCCGTTCACCCGCGAGGACGCGCTGCGGCTGTTCGACGCCGTGAACGCCGAGCTCGCCGCGTTCACCAGCAGCCTCGACCAGGCGGTGAACGTCACCGCGCAGGCCGAGAGCCGGGGCGGGCACGTCCGCGGCACGGCGCAGTCCGGCCGGATCATCGGTTTCGAGATCGACGACCGCTGGGTGTACGCGGCGCCGAACCCCGAGATCGAGGGTGAGCTCACCGAGGTGCTGCGTGCGTTGCACGACCGCGGCACGCCCGCGTCACAGCCGGTCGGACCGGCCATCGCGGAGCTGCAGGCACTGGCGAGTGATCCGGCGAGGCTGCTGCGGAAGGTGGGTCTGCGATGAGTGACATCAAGGTCGCACTGGAGGCGATGCGCGCGGACGCGGGCCTGTGGTCGGCGGCCGCCGACAACGTGCAGGGTCCGCAGAGCGCCATCGGAGGGCTGACGCTGACGGGCCACGACCTCTCCATGTGGGCGGTCGACCGCGGCCTGGACCGCACGTACGAGAACGCGCGTGTCGTGCTCGAAGACCTGCTGCGGCAGGCGATGACGGCGTTCCACGGCCTCGGCGACAGCCTGAGGGCCGCCGCCGACACCTACGAGCGCGAGGAAGACGCGAACCTTCACCAGATGAACCGGCTCACGGGGGAGCTCAAGTGACCAATCCGCTGGTGGTGCAGGCCAAGAGCAAGGCAGACGAGGTCGACCGGAACCTCCGCCGGTTCTTCGAGGTGGTGAACGCGACGCTGAGCTGGGTGCCCGGCCCGTTGAAGTGGATCATCGAGAGGGTCGAGGAGGGCTTCCGGATCATCAACGTGAAGATCGCCGAGTTCTGGGACCGGGTGAACCAGCTGTTCGAGCAGCCGGGCGACTCGGACCGGCTCCGGCAGGTCGGCACCGGATGGGTCGAGCAGGTCGGCAACAAGCTCGGCGACATCGCGGGCACGATCACGCTCGACAAGATGCGCACGAACGTCGAATGGGAGGGCAGGGCAGCCCGCGCCTACACGGCGACGGTGCCGCCGCAGTCGCAGGGCCTGAACTCGGTGAAGGACGTCGCGAACCAGATGCGCGCGTCGCTGAACAGCCTGGCGAACTCGATCGACGCCTTCTGGATCGCGATGGGGGTGGCGCTGGCGACGTTCGTCGTGTCGGCGATCGGTGCGATCGCCGCTGCCTGCACGGTCGTGGGCACACCCGCCGCGGTCGGTGCCATCGCGGGCGGGCTGACCGTCGCCATCGGCATCATCGGTGCCACGGTGATGGCGCTGGAGTCGCACACCAACACGATCGAGACCGAGCAGAACGCGATCATGCAGAAGATCCACGACATCGGCCGCGAGTGGACCATGCCGAACGTCGGTGACATGAGCGATGCCAGCGTCACCGACGGCGACGGGTCGGACTGGAAAGTCGACCAGTGATGATCATCGGCCAGGGGCCGGCACCGCAGTGGGTGTGGGTGTCCGCCGCACGGGTTCAGCGGATCAGGACACGGCTGGCGGTGACGGGCCTGCCGCTCATCGGGATGGCGCTGGTGTTCGGGATCGTGCTCGTCGCGGTCGGCCTGAACCTGCCGTCCGCCCACAGCCCGATCAACGTGATCGGCGTGATGATCGCCGGCATCGGCGCGTTCTGGGGAGTCCTGTCCGGGTTGAGTCTCGCGACCGCCCGTTCCTGCGCGCAGGGCGAGTTCGTCGACGTGAACAACGCTCGCCTGGTCCGGCGACTGCTCGGAGTGTGGTGGGGAGGGGCGATCTTCTGCGCGATGGCTGCGGGGTTCGCCGAGGTGATGTCGCTGCGCGACGAGGTGCCGTTCGCGGTGGGGTCGGCGGTGTACCTCGCGGTGCTGGTCCTGCTCGTGGTGCTGGGCGGGGTCGCGTTCTTCACCGCGCGCCGCGTGTTTCGGGTCAGTTGTTGACGCCCAGCTTCACCAGGAGTGCCTTGGAGACCGCGTTGACCGACTGGCGGGCGGTGGTCCAGGAACCGGTCGGGCTCGTGGTGAGGACGGCGACGGCGTAGCGGTTGTCGAGGACGCCCGCGCTGTGCAGGTAGACGTCGCTCGGCAGGTAGAACATCCAGCCCTGCTTGGCGTAGGCGCCGGAGACGCCGAGCAGGCCGAACTGCTGGTCGAAGCCGTCGGCGGCGGTGGCCTGGGCCGACGACAGGTCGGCGACGATCGTGTCGCGGACCGGCGAGCCGAGGATGTAGTGGTAGAGGCGGACCATGTCGTTCGCGGTGATGACGACCTCACCCCACTGCGACGGGTCGTCCGGGGCGTGGGTGCCGGTGAGGCCTGCTTCGGTGGCGACGCGGCCGATGGCGTCCATGCCGTCGAACCTCTCCCACAGCACGTCCATGGCGTCGTCGTCGCTGACGCTCAGCGCGCGGTGGATAAGGTCCTGGTCCTCTTCGGACAACGGCTGTTGCAACGCGTCCGCGGCGAGGATCAGTTTCGCCAGCGACGCCGAGTAGAACGGCTTGTCGCCCTGTCCCGAGACGACCTGGCCGGTCTGCAGGTCCATCACGGCGAAGCCGACGTCGGAGTTGCCGCCCGCTGCGGCGATATCCGATATATCAGCGGGCAATATATTGGATACTGCGGACGGTGGCGTCGTATTCGATGTACCGGGGCTGGTATGCGATACATCGGATCCAGTATCCGATGTATCAGGCGCCCGGTCGGTGTCCAGAACGTCAGGACCGCGCGATACATCAGCGGACGGTGTCGCGTGCGCATGGCACGGAGTGGCGTCCGGGATCACGAAGACGGCCGCCGCGAGGAAGAAGATCAGAGCCCAGCGCACACGTCCAAAATCCGTGTCACAGGAGCCTGGTGTCGAGCTTTTCCTCCTGAGCGGTTGCTGAAGACTCTTCCCTGGTCACGACGTAGGCGCCGGAGCCGCGCCGTTCCGACACCGCCTCGACGAGCTCGGTGCCGCGGTAGAGCAGGCCGACGCCGTCGTCGGTGCAGTACGTCGTCGGCAACCGGCCCGCGGCCACCGCCTCGTGGATCTTCGGGCGGCGGGTTTCCTCGGAGTCGTAGTGCACGCCGTTGCCGTAGGGCAGGAAGCCGAGGCCGTTGGTGACGATCCGCAGCTCCGGACCGAACGAGTCGGTGGCGCCGCCGACGTGCCAGCAGATCGAGCCCGCCGACACGCCGCTGAGCACCACGCCCGCCTCCCACGCCTTGCGGAAGACCGCGCCGAGGCCGTGCACCTCCCACACCGCGAGCAGGTTGGCCACCGAGCCGCCGCCCACCCAGATGACGTCGTGGGACAGCACGAAGTCCTCGAGGTCGTCGGTCGGCGGCATCGTGAAGAGGTTCAGGAACGAGACGCCGATGCCCGCGAGGTTGCCCGCTTCGGCCATGTTCGCGTTCATGTGTCGCTGATCGCCTCCGGCGGTGCCGACGTGGCAGAGCCGCGGTGCGCGACCTTCCACACCGGCCAGGTCCACCGCGAAGTGGATCAGCTTGCCGAATTCGACGAAGGTCCGGTGGCCGGCGCGCAGGCCTCCGGACGTGGCGAGGATGGTGGGCTGCTCAGCAGGCATGACGATGATCCTCGCAGGGGCGTCAACGCGCCGTTGCGCCGGTTCTGGAACCATGCTTGGAGTGCGAACCCCACCCCTCAAACCTCTGGCCAGGATTCGTCGGATCGTGCTGCGCCTGTTCTTCGGCGCACTGGTCGTCGGTGTGCTCGTGGTGGGCGGCACGGCGTTCCGCGTGTGGCAGGTCGCGCGCGTGGACGACTGGACGAAGGCCGACATGGCGGTCGTCCTGGGTGCCGCGCAGTACAACGGCGTCCCGTCCGACGTGCTCGAAGCCCGGCTCGAACACGCGCTCGGCCTCTACAAGGCGGGCGTCGTGGGCTACATCGCCACGACCGGCGGCCGCCAGCCCGGCGACAACTTCACCGAGGGCCAGGTCGGCAAGCTGTGGCTGGTGAAGCGCGGGGTCCCGGAGAACCGCGTGCTGCAGGTCGGCGAGGGCGCGGACACGCTCGGGTCGCTGCGGGCCGTCGCCTCGGTCGCCCAGGAGCGCGACCTGAAGACCGCCGTGATCGTCAGCGACCCGTGGCACTCGCTGCGCGCCCGCACGATGGCGGAGGACGCCGGTCTGCGCGCGTGGACGTCGCCGACCCGCGTCGGCCCGAACGTGCAGACCCGTGAGACGCAGTGGTTCTACATCAAGCGCGAGACTGGAGCGCTGCTGTACTACCGCCTGATGAAGGCGCACGCCGGCGTGTTCGACGAGCTCAAGCTCCCTAAAATCGGGTGATGGGATACACCGGCCACGACGCGGAGCGCCTGCTCCCCGAGGAACCCAAGAGCGCCGCGCTGCCGGGTGCCCGCACCGACACCCGCACGCCGTTCTCCCGCGACCGCGCCCGCGTGCTGCACTCCGCGGCGTTGCGCCGGCTCGCGGGCAAGACCCAGGTCGTCGGTCCCGGTGAGGGTTCCGAGGTCACCGGTGTCCCGCGCACCCGGCTCACCCACTCGCTGGAGGTCGCGCAGATCGGCCGAGGCATCGGTGAGGAGCTCGGCTGCGACCCGGACATCGTCGACACGGCCGGCCTCGCGCACGACATCGGCCATCCGCCGTTCGGGCACAACGGCGAGAGAGCGCTCAACGAGCTCGCCGGGCCGTGCGGCGGCTTCGAGGGCAACGCGCAGACGTTCCGCATCCTCGCCCGCCTCGAACCGAAGACCGCGCACGGGCTCAACCTCACGCGCGCGGTGCTCGACGCCGCGACGAAGTACCCGTGGACGCGCACGCCCGGCATGGTGAAGTTCGGCGTGTACGACGACGACCTCGACGTGTTCGAGTGGATGCGTGCGGGTGCACCCGACCGTGAGCGTTGCATCGAGGCGCAGGTGATGGACTGGGCCGACGACGTGGCGTACTCGGTGCACGACGTCGAGGACGGCGTTCTGGCCCACCGCATCAGCCTCGGCGCGCTGGCCAGTGCCGACGAACGAGCCGCCATCGCGTCGCTCGCGGCCAAGACGTTCTCCGACGAGTCCGTCGCCACCCTCGAAGCCACCGCGGAGGAGCTGCTCACGTTGCCGGTCATCGCCTTCTGGACCGAGCACGAGTACGACGGCTCGCTCGGTGCGCAGGTGGCGTTGAAGAACCTCACCAGCGAGCTGGTCGGCCGGTTCGCGAACGCGGCCGTGACGGCGACCCGCGAGGTGCACGGCGACGGCGCGCTCACGAGGTACAACGCGGCGCTGGAGGTGCCGCGTCAGGTGGCGGCGGAGGTGGCGCTGCTCAAGGCGATGGCCGTCCGGTACGTGATGAGCGACCCGGCCCGTCTCGCCATGCAGGCCAGGCAGCGTGAGCTCATCGCCGACCTCGTCACCCGGTTGATGGAACGGCCGACGTTGCTCGACCCCGCGTTCCGCCCGGTGTTCGCGGCGGCTTCCTCTTATGCCGCAAGGCTTCGCGTTGTCGTCGACCAGGTCGCGCTGCTCACCGACGCCCAGGCCGTGGCCCGGCACCGCGCATCGGCGTAGCTTCGAGGGCATGGCGGACGAATCCAGACCGCCGGGCCGACCGTGGCCGTGGCGGAAACCGAGCAGGGAAGCCGTGCCGGCGGGCTTCCCGACCGAAGACGAGGGGGACGACGGTTCGGCCGGTGTGCGCGAACCCCGTTACCCCAAACCTCTCGGGCCGATGGGAGGAGCGGGGGAGCGGCCCGTCCCGGAAGATCCGATCATGGTGTCACTGCCAGACCCACGTCAGTAGGGGAGATTCTCCGTGACAGATCAGGCCGACTTCGCCCTTGCCGTGCACCGCGTCGCCGTACCTGATCCGTCGCGGAACGCGTGCTGGTCACCGTTCTCGGTGGCCAGTGCGCTCGCGCTGGCCCGCGAGGCCGCGCGCGGCGAGACCCGTGCCGAGCTCGACGCGTTGCTCACCGGCTTCGACGCCTCCGACTCCCTCGACGTCCCCGAACTGGCCGTCGCGAACACGTTGTGGGCGGACGACGACCTCACCCTGAACCCGGGCTTCTCGCTCACGGAGTCGGTGCGGCGCACGGCGTTCTCCGATCCGCAGACGGTCCGCAAGCTCGTCAACACCGACGTCGCCGAGACCACCCGCGGCCTGATCCCCGAACTGCTGACGAGCCCGCCGCCACCGGACGCCGCGGCGATCATCGTCAACGCCCTGTACCTCAAGGTGGGCTGGCTGAACCCGTTCGCCGCGGGGGAGACCGCGCCACAGCCGTTCCACGCACCGGGCGGCGACGTGGACGTGCCGACGATGAAGGTGACCGAGAAGTTCCGCTACGCCCGGCACGACGGCTGGCAGACGGTCGTGCTGCCCGCGGCGTCCGGTGTCGAGACCGTGGTCCTGCTGCCGGACACCTCACTGGACCAGCCGCTCGAGAAGTCGGTGTTCGACGCCACCAGCCGGGTGAACGTCGAGCTCTCACTGCCCAAAGTGGACGTTCGGGAGAAGTTCCAGCTCAAGAACGTGTTGGAACGGCTCGGAGTCCGGCGCATGTTCGCGCGGGACGCCGACTTCAGCGGGCTCTCGCCGGACGAGCGGCTGTTCGTCGACGACGTGATCCACGAGGCCGTGCTGCGCGTCGACGAGGAAGGCCTGGAGGGCGCGGCGGCCACCGCCGTGACGTTCCGGACCGTGTCGTTCGAGATCCCGACCGACCCGATCGTGGTCACCGTCGACCGGCCGTTCCTGCTGGCGGTGCGGCACGCGCGGTCGAAGGCGATCTACTTCCTCGCGCAGATTGCCCGTCCGTAACCGTTTTCCGGCCCTATTCGCCCTGATGGGCGAGCGTTTCGCGCGGCGAGATCATGATCACGCCTTTACCGTTCCAGGCATGACCCAGCACGGTGCCGGCGAGCAGCTCGTCGTGCTCGCCGCAGCAGGCGCCACGCGGATCACCTGCTTCAGCGGCGTCACCATTCCCGTCCTCCTGCGGACCGAGTGCTACGCGAAGGCGCTGGCCGGCGCGCTGGGCCTCACACCGGCACCGGAGCTGCAGCGCGGCGGTGTGCTGCCGCCGTGCGTGTTCTTCATCCACGAGTACGCGTTGCGCACCGTGGTCGGGAACAACCGGCTCATGGAGGACCAGATCCTGCACCTGCTGTTCCACGCGCCGTCCATCAGGGTCGTGCCGGCCAGCGCGGGCGGGGCGGCGGCGGTCGGACTCGACTACACGCTGATCCAGTACGAGCACGAGCCGCCGCTCGTCTATCTCGCGAACTGGGCACTCGTCAGCGACGCGGCCACCGTCGAGCGGGCCGTGCTGGTGTTTCAGCGCATGCACGCCGTCGCGCTCGACAACGAGCGGTCGCGCGATCTGTTGATGGACTACGTGGCCGTGTACGACCGTTAGCTGGGGGTGTTGCGGCGCAGGAAGAGCCGCATGCCGTCCTCTCCGGGCAACGCGCACAGCAGCAGTCGGACGTTCTGGTGACGCACCGGCACCGCACACGAATCGCCCGCCAGCAGTGTCCCCGCCAGCAGACCGGCCGACTCGTGATCGATGTCCAGCACGAAGTCGTTGCTCATGCGAGGACCCTATGAGCTGCTCGCCCCGCAACCCAGTCACCCAAAGGTGTCACGTTCGCTGTCACGTTCGTGGACGCTGTCTCGTCCAGTGAGCATGACGAGGATCAAGGGAGTCACCAAGAAGGACGCCGGCCTGCTCACCAGGGCCGTGTACTGGTTCGCGCGGCGCGAGTTCGGGGCGGTGCCGGAGCCGGCCACGGTCCTGGCCCACCACCCGAAGGTGCTGATCGCGAGCGGCCGGCACGAGCTCGCGGTCAAGAAGGCGGTGAAACTTTCTGGTCACGGGCCGTTGTTCGAGCTGTGCGTCTACCGGACGGCGGTGAAGCTCGGCTGCTCGTGGTGCGTCGACTTCGGCGCGATGCTCATGAAGCACCAGGGCCTGGACATCGAACGGTTGAAGCACATCGACTCGTATGCCACCTCACCGCTGTTCACCGACATCGAACGCAAGGCGCTCGCGTACGCCGACGCGATCACGGACACGCCCGTCAGCGTCACCGACGAGCAGGTCGCCGAGCTGGAGAGGTTGCTGGGACGCAAGGAACTCGTCGCGCTGACCTACCAGATCTCGCTGGAGAACCAGCGGGCGCGGTTCAACAGCGCGTTCGGCATCAGGGACCAGGGGTTCACGAGCGGCGACGCCTGCCGCGTCCCGGCACACTAGACGGGTGGAGAAGATCACCCTGACGGGTGCCCAGGAGACCATGCTCGCCACGCTGTACGGCCGGGCGGTCGACAGCGGGCGGGCCGCGTCCGTGCTGCGCGACGACGAGGCGAAGCATGCCGTCGACCGCATCGACTACGACTTCGCCAAGACCGGGATGAACCTGACGAGCGCGGTCGGTGTCGCCATCCGCGCCAGGGTGCTCGACGACTGGACGCGCGAGTTCCTGCAGCGCAACCCGTCCTGCACGGTGCTGCACCTCGCGTGCGGCCTGGACACCCGCGCGCATCGCATCGAACGACCGGACACCGTGCGGTGGGTCGACGTCGACATGCCGGACGTCGTCGCGTTGCGGCACAAGCTGTTGCCCGAACCGTCCGGTGACTACCAGCTCGTGGCGTCGTCCGTGACCGAGGACGAGTGGCTCGCCGCCGTGCCCGCGGACCGGCCGACGGTGGCCGTGTTCGAAGGCCTCTCGATGTACCTCACGCGAGAGGAAGGCCACGCGTTGATCAGGAGGATCACCAGCAGGTTCGACAGCGGCGAGCTGCTGTTCGACGTCTACGGCTCGTGGGGGATCAAGCTGCAGAAGCTCGTTCCGGCCGTGCGCAACGCCGGGGCGACGCTGCACTGGGGCGTCGACGACCCGCGCGAGGTCGAGGCGCTGCACCCCGGACTGACCACTGTGGACGCCTGGCGCAGCGTGGACCTGCCGCACCTGGACGCGTTGCCCAGGTCCGGCAGGATCCAGATGAAGGTCGTCAGCGCCATCCCGAAGCTCCGCGACGTCGGGAAGCTGCTGCGCCTGCGGTGGTGATTTCCGGGGTGGTCACTCGATGACGAAGTCGAACCGGGCCGTGTAGCGGTTGCCGACGAGCGGGCTTAGCTCGACCGTGCAGTCGCGGTTGATGAAGCCGTCGCGCCGGTTCGGCGCGGCCACGTTCATCCCGTACGCCTGGAGGTTGTCCGGGAAGAACAGCCGCGTCGTGAGGATCGGGCCGTTCCGGGGGAGAGGAGCGCTGAACGCCTTGGTGGTGCCGGCGGCGGTGAGCGCGACCACGGTGGCCGCACCCGTCGCCGGGAACGCCCGGCGTGAGTGGTTGTCGTGTTCGGGCATGTTCGGACTCCGATGGTTGCAACCCGCGGCAGGGGTCTTGGGCTGACCAAACGGCTGCGAACGTTAGTGACCCGACGATGCCCGGAACCAGGGACGGTCCAGACCAAAGGCGCCGATCAGAGATCGATGTGGGCTAGTTTGTCCGGATTCGCGATGTCGTAGACGGCGAGGACCTTGCCGTCGTGCACGGTGAACGTCGTGACGCGGCCGGCCACGTCGCCCTGCGCCGCCATGACGACGCCGAGGTCGCCGTTGACCAGCACAGGCCGCATCTCCGGGAACCCGTACTTGCGCACGAGGCCGAGGAAGAAGCGGGCGACCTTGTCCGCTCCGGCGACCGTGTTGACCGCCGTGCGCGCCTTGCCGCCGCCGTCGCCGATCATCACCGCGTCCGGGTGCAACAGGCCCAGCACGGCGTCGATGTCGCCGCTCGACATGGCCTGGAGGAACTTCTCCAGCACCTCCTGCTGCTCGGCCAGCGCGGCGCGCGGAGGTGGCTCGGCGCCCGCGACGGCCTTGCGCGCACGGGAGGCGTGCTGCCGGGCGGCCTCGGGCGTGACGCCCAGGACGTCCGCGATCTCCGTGAACGGCAACGAGAACGCGTCGTGCAGCACGAACGCGACGCGCTGCTCCGGGGTCAGCCGGTCCAGCACGACCAGCGCCGCCATGCGCACGCCGTCGGACCGCACCACCGATGCCAGCGGGTCGTCGTCCTCGCCGGTGGTGAGCAGCGGTTCCGGCAGCCACGAGCCCACGTAGGTCTCCCGGCGCACGGCCGCGGACCGCAGCCGGTCCAGGCAGATGCGGCTGACGACGGTCGTGAGCCAGCCGCGGACGTCCCGGATGCCCTCGGCCGCCGAGAAGCGCAGCCACGCCTCCTGCACGGCGTCCTCGGCGTCGGCGACGCTGCCGGTCAACCGGTAGGCGACACCGACGAGATGCGTCCGGTGGAGTGCGAAGTCCTCGGTGGTGGTCACGTTTGTAAGTTTTACAAGGCTTACACTCGCTCACGTGGCAGGACGCATCAGGGAGAGCGACATCGCATTGGTGCGTGAGCGCAGCCGCATCGATGAGGTCGTCGGCGACCAGGTTTCGCTGAAGAGAGCCGGTGGAGGCGCACTCAAGGGGCTTTGCCCCTTCCACGACGAGAAGACGCCGTCGTTCAACGTGCGCCCGTCGCACGGCACGTTCCACTGCTTCGGCTGCGGCGAGGGCGGCGACGTGATCGCCTTCGTGATGAAGGTCGAGCACCTGTCGTTCGTGGAGGCCGTCGAACGGCTCGCGGACCGGGCGGGCATCCAGCTCACCTACGAGGGCGGCGGCGTCACGATCCAGCGCGACCGCGGCACCCGCAGCAGGCTGATCGAGGCGCACAAGGTGGCCGCCGAGTTCTACGCCGAGCAGCTCGCCTCACCGGAGGCGCAGGCGGCGCGCGAGTTCCTGGCCGAACGCGGGTTCGACGAGGCGGCGGCACGCCAGTTCGGCTGCGGGTTCGCGCCCGGCGGCTGGGACAAGCTCACCAAGCACCTGCTGGGCCGCGGGTTCGAGCTCACCGAGCTGATCAAGTCGCAGCTCACCAAGGAGGGCAGGCAGGGGCCGATCGACCGGTTCCACCGGCGGCTGCTGTGGCCGATCAAGGACATCGGCGGCGAGGTCGTCGGGTTCGGGGCTCGGCGCATCTTCGACGACGACCCGATCCAGGCGAAGTACCTCAACACCAGCGAGTCGATGATCTACAAGAAGTCGCAGGTGCTGTTCGGGCTCGACCAGGCCAAGCGGGAGATCGCCAAGCGCAAGCAGGCCGTCATCGTCGAGGGCTACACCGACGTGATGGCGATGCACCTGGCCGGCGTGCCGACCGCGGTCGCCTCCTGCGGCACGGCGTTCGGCACGGACCACATGAACGTGCTGCGCAGGCTGCTGATCGACGACGACGTGAACGGCGAGGTGATCTTCACCTTCGACGGCGACGAGGCCGGCCAGAAGGCCGCGCTGAAGGCGTTCGAGGGGGAGCAGCAGTTCTCCGCGCAGACCTACATCGCGGTCGCGCCGGACGGCATGGACCCGTGCGAGCTGCGGCAGGCCAAGGGCGACGTGGCGGTGCGCGACCTGGTGGCGCGGCGCACGCCGTTGATCGAGTTCGCGATCAAGGCGCAGCTCAAGGCCTACGACCTCGACTCGGTGGACGGACGCGTCGAGGCGCTCAAGAAGATGGTGCCGTTCGTCGCGCAGATCAAGGACCGCGCCAAGCGCGACGGTTACGCGACGCGCCTGGCCTGGTGGGTGGGCTGGGACGACGAGGCCATGGTGGTGCGCCGGGTGCGTCAGGTCGCCGGCGGCAAGACGCCGGTCGTGGCTGCTCAGCGCGTCGACCCGAACCAGATGGCGCTGGGCGTGGAGGTCGACGGCCCGCCGCGGCCGAACCCGCGCGACCCGAGGCTGGTGCCCGAACGCGAGGTGCTCAAGGTCGCGCTGCGGCTGCCCGAGTACGCCGGGCCGCTGTACGACTCGTTGCCCGACGAGGCGTTCACGCACCCCGCTTACGTGGCGTTGCACCGCGCGATCCGCGACGCCGGCGGCGCGTCCTCCGGGCTCGCGGGCACGGCGTACCTCGACGCGATCTCGCAGGCCTGCTCGCACGCCTCGGTGCGGTCGGTGCTGACCGAGCTCGCGGTGGAACCGCTGGCGGTCAAGCAGGACGACGAGTTCCGCTACGTGTCGATGGTGATCGCACGGCTGCAGGAGGTGCAGGTCGGCAAGCAGATCGAGGACGTGAAGTCGCGGCTGCGCCGGCTGTCGCCGATCAAGGACGCCGACGAGTACCGGGCGCTGTGGGGCGACCTGGTGGCGCTGGAGGAGTACCGCAAGGCGCTCCTGCAGCAGAGCGCTGGAGTGCTGTAGTGGGGTTGTTCCGCCGCTTGTTCGGCTCCGGCGCGCCGGACGGGTTCACCGGGTCGCTGGAGCCGGACGAGACCGTGATCGCGTCCGCTCCCGTGCAGGACGGGCACCTCGTCGTCACCTCGCTCGGGCTGTGGGTGCCCGGTCCCAAGCGGATCGGGTGGCACCTGATCAGCAAGGTGAAGTGGGAGGGCGCGCTGCGGGTCGTCGAGGCGCGGGAGGCCGGCGCGGAAGGTCCCGTCGTGCTGCTGGAAGACCTTCCCGCGCAACGGTTCGCGGTCGAGGAGCCCGGCCGGGTGCTGCGGGCGATCAGCCAGCGCGTGGAGAGCTCGATCCGGCACCGGGAGCGCGTCGAGTCGCCGGGTGTGTGGATCCTGCAGCGCAAGATCCCCGGTCAGGACGGGGTCGTGTGGCAGGCGCGCGGGGACGCCGGGGTGGATCTCCCGGACGTGCGCGTGGCTGTTTCCGCGTTCGTTTCGAGGCTGTCGCACTGAAGGGCTGACGGGCTAGCAGTACGCGTGTACTGTTAGCCGTATGTGGGATCCGGCGCAGTACCTGGCCTTCGCCGATCACCGGGCGCGGCCGTTCTACGAGTTGATGGCACGCGTGGGGGCTTCGGAGCCCCGTCGTGTGGTGGATGTGGGCTGTGGGCCCGGAAACCTGACCGTGTCGCTGTCCTCGCGGTGGCCTTCCGCGGTCGTGGAGGCGTTCGACTCGTCGGTCGAGATGGTCGAGGCCGCCCGTGCCGCGGGTGTGGACGCGCGGGTCGGCGACGTGACGACCTGGGAACCGTTGCCGGACACCGATGTCCTGGTGTCCAACGCGGTGCTGCAGTGGGTTCCGTCACATCCCTCGATCGTGGAGAAGTGGGCGGCGGCGCTGCCTGCCGGCGCGTGGCTCGCGTTCCAGGTGCCCGGCAACTACTCCGACGCGTCGCACCGGTTGATCCGCGAGGTCGCCGGACCGTCGTTGGCGCACGTCTTCCGGGCGGAGAAACCCGTGCTGGACCCCGTGGAGTACGCCGAACTGCTGGCCGGCTGCTCCTCTGTGGACGCCTGGGAAACCACGTACGTGCAGCGGCTGTCCGGACCCGATCCGGTGCTCGAATGGGTTACCGGCACGGCGTTGCGACCGGTGCGCGCGGCACTGTCCTCATCGGACTGGGAGGCGTACGTCGCCGAGCTGGCACCGCGGCTGCGCGAGGCCTACCCGCAGCGGGCCGACGGCACGACGTGGTTCCCGTTCAGGCGGATCTTCGTGGTGGCCCGGGTGTGAAGATGATCACGCCCGAGGGGTGACGGGTCGCCCGTTGGCCTCCTCCTGGTGCCGCCACGGAGCCTTCTCGGCGGCCTTCTCCGCGGCATCCACGGCGAGGTCTTTTGCCTGGTGAGCGGCCTCGAACGCCTTGTCCTTGGCCTGGCTCGCAGTCCTGCGCACCGTGGGGTTCTCCGTGATCCGGTGCCAGAGCCTGACGATCTGGTCGTAGCGCTCCCGCCCGGCCTTGGCGCCGAGCACGTAGCCGACCGCCATGCCGACCAAGATGCCCTTCATGGGGTCTCCTCTCGCATTGTGGCTGGTCAGAGGCCATTTAACCGCAAAACGGGGGGTGCCTGCAGAACCCGTTTTGAGGCTCATGTAGAGTTACCCACTGTCAGGAGGAACCAAGCCTGACAGGCAAGACCACAACAGAACATTCCCCCATAGCTCAATTGGCAGAGCATGCGACTGTTAATCGCAGGGTTACTGGTTCGAGTCCAGTTGGGGGAGCGTAACAGCAGGTGAGGCCCCGTCCCTAGTGGATGGGGCTTCACCTCGTTTTGGGATTCGCATGCTTTACCCACTCCAGTGGGCGCGACTCACTCGGGTGTGACCACGGCCTCCAGGACCTTCGCGGCGCCCGTCTTGGCGACCTTGCGCTTGAAGTAGTTGTCTTGGGTCATCGAGACCTTGGCGTGTCCGAGCTGGTTGGCGGCGGCCCGTGCACTCAGGCCGGCGTCGTCCATCATCGAGGCCACCGTCTTGCGGTAGACGTGGCTGGTAACCCAGCCGTAGTCCGCCGCCGTGAACGTCTCCTTGAGGTCCGCGTTGGTGTTCGACGGGTCCCGCAGGCTGCCCATCGGCGCCGTGAAGATCGGATCATTGGGCTTGGCGTCGGCCGGACGTCGGCGGCGGAGCATCTCCACGGCCCAGGACGGCAGTTCGAGCGTACGGTATCCCGACTTGCTCTTGGGCTTCGGCTTGAGCACCAGTCCGACGCCCACGACCCGGATGACGATGGCCCGGAGCTCCACCGTCCCGGCGTCGAGGTCCACCGCGCCCCATACGATGCCTGCCGTCTCGCCGATGCGGAGCCCGGTCGCCAGCATCATGTCCGTGAAGTCCGGCAGGTCCCGGCGGACCGCGACCGGGTCAGCGGCGACCTTGGCACGCAGATCCTGAGCCTGGTTCAGCTCCAGAGCGCGAGCCGACTTGTACGAGCCCTCGATCGTCCGCACGGTCCCGCACCGGGTTGTGGTCGAACGCGTCGTGGCGAGCACACCGCTCAGAACCGTGCGGGTCATCTTCGCCACCGCGTTGCCGTGCTTCTCGGCCGTGTTCTTCACCACGCGGTCCACCCTGCAGACCGTGACCTCGCACATCCGCAGTTCGCCGATGGCGGGGATGATCTGCTGGTCCAGCCGGTCGCGGTATTGCTTGCCGGTGTTCGGCGACTTCTTGCCGGACTCAACCTCATATAGCCGACCGGGAACGGTGATCTTGATGAGCGGCACTCCCAAGCACTCAGTCAGCATCGCGGGGGTTGCCGTCGACGCCGAGAACCGAGTCCTCGTCATCCGGCGTGCCGACAAACGACCACTGGGAGTTGCCTGGAGGCGTCCTCGAACTCGATGAGTCCTTTGAGGACGGTCTACGCCGAGAGGTTCTTGAAGAGACTGGTGTCTCCATTGGTGTGGACCGACTGTCCGGCGTGCACAAGAACCTCACGCGTGGGATCGTCGCGCTCGTGTTCCGGTGTCACCTGGTTGGTGGTGCGCCACATGCAACGGATGAGGCCAAGGACGTGCGGTGGATGACACGCTCGGAGGTCAGTGCGTCCATGGACCCCGCGTTCGCGGTGCGCATCCTCGGTGCGTTCGGGCCGGAGTCTCAGGTACGTGCCCATGACGGCGTCAACCTGATCAACGTCTAATCCCACCTGATTGGCCGTGCAAACCCTGTCCGCGGCCCACGATCATGGAACCTTCAGCCCTCACTTGGGAGGTCGTTCCGTGGTGGATGTGTCAGCGCAAGCTCGGTTCGACATCACGACTGGTCATGCCAGCGAGCCAGCCTGGTCAGAACAACTGGACCTGATTCGCAAAGCAGGAGCGCAGTTCGATCGCGACACTAGGCAGTGGTTCCTCCTTGTCAGCCTGGACGATCTGCCACTAGATCGAATCAACATCTTGTTCGAAGCAGCATCCCGGTTCGGAACCCGCGTGGTGCTCCAGCAACTCACGTAGACCGATCTCGTAACTACCGCTGCGATGGCAGTGTCCAGAGTTTCTTCTCTTCATCAAGGCGGCCCCTGCGGGGCCGCTCAGGTCGCCGCTCCATCCCCGTTCGGCAGGGGCTTCACGGCCTCATCTCTTTGTCGCCGGGCAAGCGGGCGGGGCCCGGCCACCCGCCCGCACCCGGCGACGGAGGCAGGCCTACCCCGACCGAACGGGACAGCAACCCGACCGGCCCCACAGCCACCGCGAGAGAATGACGTTTCCGACGGGGTCCCCGCGCCCGTGTCCCGACATCGTTTAACGCCTGGACGCCGGCGCAAAGAGCGCTACGCGTCGCTACGCGATGGCCTACGGCCACTCTTGACACCACCGTCCAGCCGCTAAGCGCAGCAGGGACAAGGGAACGGGGAGGTGTGGTTGCTGATGCGTCTCTGAAGGTCGGTCGCGAACTCTCCGAACGAGCACCTTGCGTGCAAGCAACCGCCATCCGCGAAAAGTTCAAGTGATTTGCATCACAAATATTGGTCTAGACCCACTAGGCCATTCGAGTGACTTCCATGCGTGTAGTCCCTGGCCAGGATCGTCCAGTACGGACGGTCAATTTTGCATATGTGCGCAACAAATGCCTCCAGTGCCCCACATGTAGGGCCGAACACGAGTTCGACCAGTTGATCCAACAGGGTGCGCATGGTCAAATTTTGGTTACGCGCAGAACACGGCGCGTGACCTACTACAGAAGCGAGCCCTTGATGAAGTTTCCGATCTTGAAGTCTACCAACGGCCAGTGGTTCTTCCGCATCGTCGCGAGCAACAGCAACGTTCTCGCGCACAGCGAGACCTACTGGAACAAGGCGGATGCGCGGAGCGCCGCCCAGACGATCATCAACCAGGCTGGCAGCGGCCAGATCGTCGAGTAGAACTCCGCCTTAACGCGAAGCCCCGCCTTCCGAGGTGCTGCGAACAGCTCGGACTGCGGGGCTTCCACCAAGGCTACAACCTTTCGCCGAACCCGCAGTCAAGTCGAGATGAACTTGAACGATCCGTTTGAGGAGCGCACGTGGCAGTAGAAGTCGACTACAGGAGCACGACGAAGACGCACAACGAGGCTGTGGCGATTCGCGTCCACGATGGCCACCTGTTCCTCCTGGACTCGCCCAGGCCGGACGCCGACATCTTGGGTGCCTATGCACCCCAGCAGTGGAGCAGGGCTCGCGTGGTGACGAGCTGAGGGCGAGTCAAGGGAAGATCATCTCCGCACTTTACCCTTGCCAATCGGCGCGAAGTGACGCGAACTGTTGCCGGATTCCCTGCTGTTGAACCGCCGATACGCGCAGTTCACCACAGGTGAGGACCAACGACGACAAACGTCGAAAGATGTCGATCTTAAATCGCAGGGTTACTGGTTCGAGTCCAGTTGGGGGAGCGTAAGCCACTAGGCCCCAGTCATCCGACTGGGGCCTAGTGCTTTGTCGACACTTGGGTCAGCTTTGGGGGCATGGCCCGCTTCTCGAACCTCCGCCGCATCACCTCGCTGGACCCCGTCACCGACCACGAGGAGATCATGCGGATCTCCGCGGGCCTGGAGTTCCCGTGGGACTACCAGAAATCGCTGGAGCTCGCCCTGTTCCGCACGTACTGCGTGCCGTCGATCTCGGGCCTGCTGGAGCGCACTGGCGAGTTCGAACGCCGCCCGCAGAAGCGCTACGACGACACCGCCGTCCTCATGGCCGAGCTCGTCGAGCACGGCTACGACTCACCACGCGGCCGTGAGGCGCTGCGCGTCGTGAACCGGCAGCACGGCCGTTACGACATCTCCAACGACGACATGCTGTACGTGCTGGCGACGTTCATCTACGACCCGATCGACTGGCTTCTGCAGTACGGCTGGCGCCCGTTGACGCGCACCGAACAGCTGGCGGCGTTCCACTTCTACCGCGCGGTCGGCGCCCGCATGGGCATCCGGGAGATTCCGGGGGACTTCGACGCCTACCGGGCGTTCAAGTCGGCCTACGAGCAGGAGCACTTCGTTTTCGCGCCGTCGAACCGCCGCATCGGCCAGTACACCCTCGACCTGTTCTGCTCGTGGTACCCGTCGGTGCTCGCGCCGGTCGTCTCCCGCGCCGTGGTCGGCATGCTGGACCCGTTGATGGTGCGCGCGTTCGGGTTCACCGCGCCGCCTTCGTGGGTCGGGGCGGTGGGACGGCTGGCGTTGCGAGCACGAGCCCTGGTGGTGCGCCGCATGCCCGTGCGCCGGTCGTTGAAGCTGACCCGCGCCCGCAACCGCACCTATCCCGGCTACCCGGACGGCTACCGGCCGTCGGACCTCGGCGCGACCTCCAGCACCGCGCGCTGACCGTTGAGGGTGAAGCCCATGGCCTTGAGGAACTCGTTGCCGGGCTTGAAGTCCGTGAGGCTCACGTGGACGTGCGTCACGCCGGGATAGCGCTGCGTGAGCGCCTTCGCCATCTCGGTGCCGATGCCCCACCGCCGCAGGTCGCGCGGCACCAGGAAGAACCCGACGGTGGCGTGCCCCGGCTCCGGGTGGTCCACGACCAGGTCCACGAACCCGATCATCCCCTGCGCCTCCGCGACCAGCAGGTGCTTCTGCTCGTCACGCGCACCCTCCGGCAGCGCGTAGAAGAGGCTCTGCACGTCACCGGGCCCGGACGGATGACCCGTGGCGGCCTGGAACCAGTCGTCGCAGTCGGCGAACAGCCGCAGCACCTCGGGCTCGTCCGCCGGGGTGAAGTCGCGGAGGGTCAAACGCACGCGTGCAGCCTATGTGTCGCTCGCCACGGGGGCGCGCAAGACCCGTTCGGCGTGATCGGTATCCTCCACCACACAGCGTGAGCCGGGGGGAAGTAGCTCAGTTGGTCAGAGCAGCGGACTCATAATCCGTCAGGTCGTGGGTTCGAGCCCCACCTTCCCCATTCCGCTCTGGGCGAGGTGTGTCGACGGAAAGCGTCGACCGCCTCGCTCCATTGTGTTTCGCTTCGCTCGGCCGTCCGGGTGGTGTGCAGGAGGTTCGAGAACTACTGCGCGCGCAGGCCGTCCACGTAGATGGACAGGAAGCGCCGCCACTCGCCGGGCGAGTCCCGGATGACCTGCGCCATCGCCCTCGTGAGCGTGGCCATGTCCGCGATCGAGTAGTCGTCCCGCAGCACGCCCGCCTCGACCGCGCGGGCGATCAGGACCTCCGCGTGGCCCGCGCCCCGGTGGCACGCCGAGACGACCTCCGGGGCGTTCGGCAGGTCGCGGGCCAGGACGTCGTTGAGGCCGCGGTCCTGGGCTTGCAGGGCGAAGAGGTCGTCGAGGTAGCCGGCGAACGCGTGCCACGGGTCCGGGTCGGCCAGGGCCTTCTCGCCGATGACGTCCAGGGCGGCCAGGCGTTCGGGGAAGATCGCCGCCGCGAAGTCCTCGCGGGTCGGGAAGTGCTTGTAGAGCGTGCCGATGCTGACCTCGGCGCGGCGGGCGATGTGTTCCAGGGGGACGTCGAGGCCGCGTTCCGCGAACAGGGCGGCGGCCGCTGCCAGCAGTTTTTCGCGGTTGCGGGCCGCGTCCGCACGCAGGGGCCTCGACGCGGTGGACATGGTCGGATCCTACTCGGCACGGTTAAGTCGAGGGTGACCTCGACTTCCGTGGTAGCGTGGAACTAAGTCGAGGGTTGCCTCGAATTGGCGTCGGGAAGGAAACCCATGTCTCGCACTGCGGTTGTGCTCGGTGTCGGTCCCGGGCTCGGCATGTCCATCGCGCACCGGTTCGGACGGGAGGGGTACGGCATCGTGCTGGTTTCGCGCACCAGCGCCAGGCACGGTGGTTATCTCGACGAGCTCGCCGACGCCGGGGTCGAGGCGCGGGCGTTCGCCGTCGACGTGCTCGACCGCGGGCGGCTGCTGTCCACATTGGACGAAACAGGACCGGTCGACGTCGTGTACTACGGGCCTGGGGCCACGGACTTCGACGACCTGCCCGGCGAGATCACGTCGACCACGTCGGACGACGCACGGGCTGCGATGCGGTGGGTCTACCCGGCGATCGACGTCGTTCAGCACGTGCTGCCGAAGATCGTGGAGCGCGAAGGCGGGCTGCTGTTCGCCGGTGGGCTGAGCTCGGTGGTGCCGATGCCCGTGCTCGGTGCGTTCGCGGTGGCGTCGGCGGCGTTGCGCAACTACGCCGTGACGCTGAACGCGGCGTTGGCGGACAAAGGCGCTTACGCGGGCACGTTGACCATCGGCGGTGTCGTCGAACGTGGTGACATCCACCGCATGGTGCAAAACAGGCCGGAGCAGTTCGGTGACCTGGCCGGGCACACGCTCGACCCGGACGAGGTCGCCGAGGCCGCGTGGCGGATGTTCGTCCAGCGGGACCGGGCGGAGGAGGTGTTCTCGGCTCTCTGAGAGCTCGATGCGGGCTTGAGCCGCGGTGACTACGGTGGAACTCGTGCGAGTGGCGACCTGGAACGTGAACTCCGTCAAGCAGCGCGTGCCGAGGCTGCTGCCGTGGCTGGACCAGCGCAAGCCCGACGTCGTGTGCCTGCAGGAGACCAAGCTGGCCGACGACGCCTTCACCGCGCTGCTCGGTTCGGAGCTGGCCGACCGGGGCTATGAGGTGGCGCTGTTCGGCGAGACGCAGTGGAACGGCGTGGCGCTGTTGTCCCGCGTCGGGCTCACCGACGTCGCGGTCGGGGTGGCCGGGGCGCCCGGTTTCCCGCACGTCGAGGCACGCGCCGTAGCTGCCACGTGCGGCGGCGTCCGGGTGCACTCGCTGTACGTGCCCAACGGTCGCGAACCCGAGTCGGACCACTACAAGTACAAGCTGGAGTGGCTCGCCGCGCTGCGTGACGTCCTGGAAGCCGGCCCGGCGGACGCGTTGGTGTGCGGTGACATCAACATCGCGCCCACCGACGCGGACGTGTTCGATCCCGAGGCCTACATCGGGCAGACGCACGTGACCGAGCCGGAACGCGCGGCGCTGCGGGCGATCCAGGCGCTCGGGTTCCACGACGTGGTGCGCGACCGCTGGCCGAACGAACGGATCTTCAGCTACTGGGACTACCGGGCCGGGATGTTCCACCGGGACCTCGGCATGCGCATCGACCTGGTCCTGGCCTCCACCCCGGTCGCGGACCGGGTGCGGGCGGCGTGGATCGACCGGCACGCGCGCAAGGGCACCGGGCCGAGCGACCACGCGCCGGTGATCGTGGACCTGGACGAGGCACCGGACGGCGACATCGGGCCCGTGGTGCCGCCGCCGTCTTCGCCGGGGGCGAAGAAGAAGGTCAAACTGCCGCAGTCGAAGTGATCACGCCACGGGCAGTTGCCGGGTGGCGTCCGAGGGGCCGGGCAGCGTCACGGTGAAGGCCGCGCCGCCTTCCGCGGCCGGTCCCGCCGTGATCGTGCCGCCCATCCGCGTCACCAGCCCGTGCACCAGTGCGAGCCCGACGCCGGTCCCCACCGGCCGCGACTCCTTGTACCGGGCGTGCAGCACGCCCCGGTCGAACGCCACCGGGTAGTCCTCCGGTGCGAGTCCGGGGCCGCCGTCGCGCACCTGGAGCACGGACGACAGCGACAGCACCACCGGGCGGCCGGCGGGTGTGACGCGCAGGGCGTTCTCCATCAGGCCGTCGATGACCTGGCGCAGCCTTCGCGCGTCCGCCCACACCGTCGGCGAGGCGGACACCTCCAGCGAGAAGACCACGCCGCGGGCGTGTGAACGGGCGTGCCACACCTCGGCGGCGGAACGGACCACGGGCTCCAGGTCGACCGCGGCCATGTCCAGGCGGAAGTCGTCGGCGCCCAGGCGGGCGAGGTCGAGCAGGTCGGTCACCAGGCGGTCCAACCGCCGGGCCTCGTCGAGGATCACCGCGCCGACGGGAGCCACCTGGGAGCCCGAGACCACGCCGTCCGCGAGCGACTCCGCGAAACCCGTCACGGCGGTCAGCGGTGTGCGGAGCTCGTGCGAGACGGACAGCAGGAAGTCGCGCTGGCGGGATTCGCTGCGCTGCAGGGCATCGGCCAGCGAGTTCACGGACGTGGCGACCTCGGCCAGCTCGACCGTGCCCACCACGGGGACCCGCAGGTCTCGGCGACCCGCGCTCATCGAGTGCGCCACCGACGCCACGCGGCGCAGCGGGCGGGCCAGGACGGTGCCCAGGGCGAGACCCGCCACGCAGGCGACCACCAGGCCGATGCCCAGCGCGAAGATGATGTTGCGGACCAGCTTGCGGTAGGTGGTGCCGGTCTCGGTCTCCTGCACCAGCGCGAAACCGCCGGCACCGGACGCACGGGCCTCCACGTTCAGACGGCCGCTCACGCCGGACACGGGTGTGCCACCGAGCACCCGGCCCACCTTGACGTCACGTGCCGCCCGCACGGCCGCCTTGTCCGAGCCCGTCACCTCACCGGACGGCGAGATGCGGACGATCGCGATGCCCTGGCCCTCCAGCACCTGCTCGATCTTGTTGTTGGAGATCTGGCCGGAGACCACGTCGGCCTGGTTGCGCAGGATGTCGCGGCTCACCTGCTGCGACGTCGACAGCACCAGCCGGCTCGACACGACACCGGCCACCAGGACGGCGACGAACGCGACTCCCAGGCACAGCAGGGCGATGCGCGTGGCGAGGTTCATGACGCGTCCGCCGAGTAACCCACGCCCCGAACCGTCCGAATAGGACTGTCCGCGCCGAACTTCGCCCGCAGCTGGGCGATGTGCACGTCGACCGTGCGGGTTCCGGCGACGGAGGCGTAACCCCACACGGCGCTGAGCAGCTGCTCGCGCGAGAACACCTGGCGCGGGTGCTTCATCAGGTAGGCGAGCAGCCCGAACTCCGTCGAGGTCAGGGACACCTCGACGGAGCCGGCGAACGCGCGGCGCTCGCCGACGTCCAGACGCACCGACCCCACCTGCAGCACGTCCGGCACACCGCCGGCGGAGCGCCGCAGCACCGTGCGGACGCGCAGGGCCAGCTCGCGGGGGCTGAACGGCTTGGTGATGTAGTCGTCCGCGCCCAGCTCCAGGCCCAGCAACCGGTCCACCTCGTCGTCGCGGGCCGTCACGAACAGCACCGGCGTCCAGTCACCCGCGGCACGCAGCTCGCGGCAGACCTCGATGCCGTTCTTGCCCGGCAGGCCGACGTCCAGCACCACCGCGACCGGCGACAGCGAACGGACCGCGGCCAGTGCCGCGTCCCCCGAGGACTCGACCCGCACGCCGAAGCCGTCGCGCCGCAGGTACAGCGCGACGAGCTCGGCGATCGCCGGTTCGTCCTCCACGACGAGCACCAGGCCACGTTCCACGCGTTCACCCCGGCTGGTTGATGTCCGACTCGATGCTGTTCAGCGTTGATTCCACATCATCGAGGTCCGACGCCGGCGCCTCGCCCCGGCACGCCGTCAGCGACACCAGGAGCACGGCCGCGAGCACCCACCTCACTTGGACCCGCAGTGCTCGGACTTGAACTTGGCGACCTTCTCCGCGGCCTTGGACAGCTTCACCAGCTGCGCGTCCCGCAGTTTCAGGCGTGCGTCCAGGACGTCCGCGCGTGCCGTGTTGCCCGCCTTGCGGGCGTCGGCGGCCTTCTGCTCGAGCCACTTCTTGGAGCCCAGCGTCTCGGGGCCACCGTTGATCTTGTCGGTCAACGCCTTCACCCGAGCCTCGACGCGGGGCACGCGGTTGGAGCAGATCTGCTGCACCTTCTCCGGGCTGATCGTGATCGGTTCCTGCGCGGACGCGGTTCCCGCGCCCAACAGCAGCATCCCCGCCACGAGCCCACCGATTCGCGAAATGTTCATGCACAGAACGATGGCGGAGCACCATCAGAAGACGGTCCGCCGAATGTTCGGGTTCTGCAAAGATCAGCGCAACGGGACTCCGCGCGAGGCGGCGACCTGGAGCATCGGCCGCATCCGGTCCCACACCCGCTCGGACCGCAGCTTCTCCGCGGCACTGATGGCCTGCATCCCGACGGTCTGCCCCTGATCGTCGTCACCGTCCATGAAGTGGCACGACGCCAACGTGATCTGACAGAACGCCGAGCTGCGCGCCATCTCCGGCCCGAACCGCTCGATCGCGGACGTCAGCGCCGGGATCGCTCGCCGCGTGTCCCCGAGCTCGGCGTGCACGGTGCCGATCATGGCCGTCAGGTCGGTCTCGTCGTGGAACCTCGCCCAGTCCGGCACGTGCGCGTGGTCCGCCCGTGCGAACGCGTCCTTCGCCTTGCCCAACGCTCGCAACGCTTCGTCGGAACGGCCCTGACGCGCGCAAGCCCAGGCCTCGTTCGAATGCATGATGCTCGACGCCAACGGTGCGTGAGTGCCTCTCTGGAAGTAAGCCAACGCATCACCGGGTGCGCCGTGGTGCAGGTGCACGCGCCCACGCCGGTAAACGATGTTGGTCGTCAGGTCCTCGTCGTGCCGCGCGAAGTCGAGAGCGCGGTCGAAGTGGTGGTAGGCCGCCCCGACCTGACCGCTGTCGAACGACGTCCAGCCCGCCAGGTTGTGCAGATCGGCCACCGCGGACAGCAGGCGCGCGTGCACGTCGTCCGAAGCCGACGCGGCCAGCAGCTGCTGCGCCCAGTAGATCCGCACGACGACGGCGTCCCGGCACGCCCCACCGCCGTACCGGTAGTCGACCGACCTGAGCGAATGCGTCTGCGCCTCCAGCTGTTCCACATCGCTCATCCCGATGCGGGCGGAGTGCGGAGGAGGGAAGTACGCGGGATCTGCCATGTGGAATACCTCTGCGCCGACCAGAATTCGAGCGTAGGGTGCGCGGGACCGGGTGAGAAGAGGTCGCTGCACCGAATGGAATTCTGTGCGCGCGATGATTAAACAGGTATTAATGCGGGTATACCTGGCCCCGCCGATGCCGCAGAGTTGTTCCCATGAGGCGACGCGCGCACTTGCGGTTGGTGACTTCCTCCGAGGCCGGGGACTCGGCTTTGACCGAGGTCCTCAGCGCCGAGGACCTCGCGGAGGAACTCGGTCTCGACCCCCACGCCCGAGTGACGTGCGGCCTGCATCGTTGCTGGTTGCACCAGTGCGTCGCCTCACCGGACCACGTCATCCCCGTCACCGGGCACCGCTGGTGCCGTCCGTGCCGCTGCGCCCTCGACGTGGTCGTCGACGACACGACCGCTCGCCTGTCCTGTCCCAGGTGCGGCACGGGCACCCCGGACACGGCGGCGAACCGTCAGGTCGTGCGGGCGTGCCGCACCAGCATCGCGGCCGCCCACGCGCGGTAGAAGAACCCGGAAGCGTTAAGCCTGGTGGGTGAAGACGGCGGCCTCCGGGAGGTAGCTCGGGGGCCGCTGGCTGTCCTCCGGCACGTCGAGCAAGGCCCAGATGACGTGCCGCCCGCCACCGGCCGGCGTCTCGCCCATGGTGAAGTTGCAGACGGCGATCGACGCGACGTTGCGCCGCATGATGTTCCACTGCCTGAGGTCCAGGCGTGCGGTCGTGCGCACGGCGATGGACATCTTGTCGCCGCGCATGCGCAGCAGCAGTGCCAACGGGCTGTTGTCGTCCTCGATGTGCGACACGAGCTCCACCGCCACCTGCGGTGCCACGTCGAGCAAAGACTGGACGCCCCACCGTTCGCAGGCGCGTTCGGTGATGCGCTCGGCCACGTGTGGCAGGCATCGGCACGTGGGCAGTGCCGCGTCCACCCTGTCCTCGTGACGCAACCGCACGACGGAGGCCAACGCGGCCGTGGTGGTGGTGTGCATCGGAATGTGGCGGGGGAGTCCGCGCGAACCGAGCGTGGCCCGCAGCTGGTGATCACTGACGACGAGGCTCAGCGAGATGCCCGGCCAGCGCGCCGCGGACAGCCACACGACGTCGAACACCACGAGCAGCGCGGGCGACTCGGCGACGAGGTCGTCGAGCTCCACCACCACGCCGACGAGTTCCTTGGTCGCGCAGTCGAGCAGCACGTCCTGCACGCGCATGTACGTCGACCAGTCGAGGCGCCCGCGGAACCGGACGACGAGCACGCCGTTCTGCTCGCGGATGTCCACGTCGAGGCCGTCACCGGTCATGACCCGTCCCCTCCCGCAGTCGTCGCCGACCCGTCAAGGCTGGCGACGTGACGGCAGGAGCCCCAGGGGGTAACTACCCGTGTTTCGGCGTTGGTGCCTCCGGGGGACCGCGTTGCAGCAGGAGATCGGGCCGACCTAGGGTGCCGCTGTGGGCGGTTCGCTTTTCCCAGGTCGCAAAGGCAATTTGCCTGCTGACACAACTAGTTTCGTCGGCCGCAGGAACGATGTCGCCGAGGTGAGACGACTCCTGGCGGAGTCCCGTCTCGTCACCCTCACGGGTGTTGGTGGCGTCGGGAAGACCCGGCTGGCGCTGCGGGCCGCCGCCGAGACGCACCGAGCCTTCCGCGACGGGGTGTGGTTCGTCGAACTGGCCGGCGTCACCGACCCGGAACTGGTCGTGCACACGGTCCTGGAACAGCTCGGCGTCCACGACGACACGGTCCGCCAGCACCGCACCGTCCTGGTGGAACACCTGCGCGACCGGCAGGTGCTGATGATCCTCGACAACTGCGAGCACGTCGTCGAGGCCACCGCCGACCTCGTCGACGTGCTGCTGCGCGGCGTGCCGGGACTGCGGGTCCTGACCACCAGCCGCGAACGGCTCGGCATCAACGGCGAACACCTCTGGCAGGTCGTCCCGCTGCGGCAGGATCCCGCGCTGACCCTCTTCGCGGAACGGGCCGCGGCGGTGGAACCGGGCTTCACCATCGGCGCGGACAACCACCGCACGGTGACCCAGATCTGCGCGCTGCTGGGTGGAATCCCGTTGGCCATCGAACTGGCGGCGGTGCGCCTGCGCGTGCTGACGCTCGACCACCTCCTGTCCAGATTGGACGACACGTTCCGGGTGCTGGGGGAGGGCAAGCGCGGCGGCGACCCGCGCCACCAGACGTTGCTGGCCGCGGTCGACTGGAGCTTCCACCTCTGCACGCGGTCCGAGCAGATCCTCTGGGCGCGGGCGTCGGTCTTCTCCGGCACGTTCGACCTGGAGGCCGCGGAACGGGTCTGCTCCGGTGACAGCGTCGCGGTCGCGGAGATCATGCGCTCGCTCGCGGGCCTGGTGGACAAGTCGGTCGTCATCGCGGAACAACACCCGTCCGGCACGCGCTTCCGGTTGCTGGAACCGTTGCGCCAGTACGGCTTGGAGAAGCTGCGCGGCGCCGGCCGCGAGCAGGTGCTGCGGGAACGGCACCGCGACCACTTCATCGAGTGGGCCGAGCGCCGGGAAGAGGAGTGGTTCGGGCCGATCCAGCCGCAGATCTTCTCGCGCACGCGCCTGGAACACCCGAATTTGCGGTCAGCACTGGACTTCTGCTTCGAAGAGAGCAGCGAACGCGGCGTGCACCTCGCGTCGACGTTGTGGTTCTACTGGGCCTGCTGCGGCATGCTCGGCGAGGGCCGCCACTGGCTCGACCGCTCACTGCTCGTTCCGGCACCCGACGCCGAGCGCGCGAAAACCCTGTGGGTCAACGGATACGTGGCGACGTTGCAGGGCGATCTCACCGCGTCGGCGGCCATGCTGGAGGAGTGCCGCCAGTACGCGAAGGCCTCGGGGGACGCGACCGCGCTGGCCTACGCGACGCATCGGCTGGCGTGCACGCACCTCGTCGGCGACGACCTCGACCAGGCCGACGAGCTGTTCTCCGAGGCCATCGACCTGTACCGGGACCAGGGCACGGTCAACAGCCACACCATGCTCGCCGGCATCGAGCTCGCGATCTCGGCGACGTTCCGGCACGACTTCGCCACTGCGGAACGGCTCTGCCTCGAAGCGAAGACGGTCGGCGAGGCGCACGGCGAGCTGTGGGCGCAGGCGTACGCGATCTACGTGCTGGCGTTGTGCGCGTGGGCCAGCGGCGACTTCGACCGCGCCGACCAGCTCGGCCGCGAGTGCCTGCGGATCAAGCGGACGTTCCACGACCTGCTGGGCATCGTGCTCGCGATCGAGGTGCTCGCCTGGATCGCGGCCTCGCAGGGCAACGCGGTGCGCGCCGCCACGTTGCTGGGGGCCACCAGCGAGATCTGGCAGTCCGTCGGCTATCCCATGTTCGGCTCGCGCTATTTCGGCGCCCCGCACGGCGAGTGCGAGGCCACGATCATCGCGGCACTCGGCGAGCAGGAGTTCCGCGCCGTGTTCCGCAAGGGCATGGACCTGGAGCTCGACGACGCCATCTCGTACGCCATCGGCGAGGAGGTGGCCGAGGAGACGCGGGTGATGGCCGCGCTCACGCCGTTGACCAAGCGCGAGCAGCAGGTGGCCGACCTCATCGCCGGCGGCATGACGAACAAGGAGATCGCGGCGCGGCTGGTGATCGCCCGGCGCACCGCGGAGGGGCACGTGGAGCGGATCCTGCAGAAGCTCGGCTTCACCTCACGCGCCCAGATCGCCACCTGGGTCACCGAACGCCGCAACTAGGGCGTGCCGCCCACCCACCCGGTGGTCGTCTCCCCGCCGCGTGACCGGAGCTCCCGGACTTCTGCCGGATGGGCGCTGAGGCCGGTGGGCACCAGGCTCGGTGGATGTACTCGACCGTTCGGGAAAACGACGGTGTCGGGCGCCGGACGACCGTGCCCGCCGCGACCGGAAGTGACCGGATCTTCGCACTCGACGTACTGCGCGGGATCGCGATCCTGGGCACACTCGCCACCAACACATGGCTCTTCACGTCCGGTCTTCCCGGGACCGGGCAGCCCGACCGGCTCGGAACCTTCTCCAACTGGCTGCCCAACGGCAAGTTCCTCGGCCTGCTGACGATCATGTTCGGCATCGGCCTGGAGATCCAGCGCCAGGCGGCGTTGCGGGCCGGAAAGAGATGGCCGGGAAAGTACCCGTGGCGAGCGGCGCTGCTCTTCCTCGACGGTTTCCTCAACTACATCTTCGTCGTCCAGTTCGACGTGCTCCGCGCGTACGCGGTCGTCGGACTCCTCGTCGCCTTCCTGCTGCTGACCAGCGAGAAGGTTCAGTGGTGGCTGATCGGGGCGTTCCTGACCGCCCATCTCGGATGGATGACCTGGCAGGCCGTCGGCGGCGCGCGGGAGACACTCGCGCAAGGCCTCCCCTCGGCACCGGACCTCGGCAGTACAACGTCCTATTGGGACTCGGTCATGGCGAACGCCAGTGGCCTGGGCTCGGGGTTCGGACCTGGTTCGGAGTTCTTCACCATCCTGCTGATGGGCGCCGGCCTGTTCCTCGTCGGTGCCAAGCTCTACCGCCGCGGCATCTTCACCGATGCGAAACGCCGCCTCCGCTGGTGGCTGATCGCCATCGGGTTCGGTGTGGCACTGCCGCTGGACCACCTGCTGTCGCAGACCGAGGTGTTCCCGGCCGAGCTCAGCGGCTTCGCCCGCTACGGCACCGCGCCCGTGGTGGCCCTGGGCATCCTCGCGTCGGTGGCCGAGTTCTACCACAGGCGCGGCAAGATCGGTCTTCCCGGCCGGCTGCTGTCCTGCGTGGGCCGGATGGCGTTGAGCTGTTACCTGCTGCAGAACGTTCTCGGAGTGCTGGCCCAGTACACGGTGCTCAGGATGCCGGTGTTCGAGCAGCTCGGAAACACGCTGACCACCTACCTCGCGTACGCGCTGATCTCGGCGACGCTGATCGTGTTCTCCTGGCTCTGGCTGCGCCGCTTCTCCCGCGGCCCGTTCGAGCTCGCGTGGAACTGGGGATACCGCAAACTCGCCCGCGAGTGATCGAGCAGGGCACGGTCTGAGCAGGTAGCCGGGAGTCGTGTTCGCAACTCGCCGTCCGGTGAGGTGGATGAAGGGCTCCTTCCTCCACCTGGTGTGGATGAAGGAACCCTTCATCCACATAACTGCCCGGCAGGCGGGTCACGGACAAGACCTCTGGCAAGGCGCTCAGTCGACGCAGGGCACGCCGTCGTTCGGAGGCGGGGGCGGTGGTGCGGTGGCCAGTTCGGTCACCTTCGCCTGCACCTTCACCGGATCGACCTGGTTCACGTCCTGACCTCCGACGTTCGCACCGCCCTCGACCGGCAGCGTCTCGAACCGCACCTCGCTCGGCAGCCTGCGGGCGAACTCGGTGAGGTCGAACCGGGAGTCCAGCACGACGTCCTGCTTCGCCATGTCGATCATCGCCTGGGCGGCCGACACGTCCGCGCCCTTCAGGCGGTGGGCGACGGCCGCCAGGAACGCCTGCTGCCGCCTGGTGCGGTCCAGGTCCCCGTTGGGCAGGCCGTGCCGCTGCCGCACGAACGACAGCGACTGACCGGCGTCGAGGTGCTGCCGCCCGGCCGGGAAGTCGGCGCCGGACAACGGGTCCTTCGTCGCGTTGTTCAGGCACACGTCCACGCCGCCCAGTCCCTCGGCGATGTGGAAGAACCCGATCAGCGAGATCTCCACGAGGTGGTCGATCGGCTGGTTGAGGAACGTCGCCACCGTCCGCACCTGGGCGCGCCGGCCCGCCTCGCGCCCGGCTCGTTCCAGCGTCCGCTTGTCGTGCTGGCCCGCCGCCTGCAGCCGTTCCTCCTCGGCGATCTTCGCCCGGCCGTACGCCTCCTTGATCTTGCCCTCGCCGCCGGACGCCAGCGGCACGAGGTTGTCGCGCGGCACGGACATCGCCACGGCCGGGCCGGAATCGGGAACGTGCAACAGGATCAGCGTGTTCGCGTTGTAGCCGCCGCGGTCGCTCTCGCCCGCCTGCATGCGCCGCAGCACGTCGTCCGGCAGCGGTTCGCCGTGCAGATCCAGCCGGGTGGTGAGCCCCGTGATCAGGATGTTGCGGCCGGACACCGACCGCGGGGCGTCGTCCGGGATCGCGTCGGACCGCTCCACGCCGGTCGAGATCGTGGACACGGTGGCCCAGGCGATGCCCGACACGACGAGCACGGCCGCGCACGCGGCCACCCACGCGGTGCGGATCAGGACGAGAAAGGCCGTGCGGTGAAAGCGGCCACGTGATTGCATGAACAAGACACCCCCGCGGCTATTCTAGGTGCTCATGGGGGTACAGCTGCCGAGTTTGGCGGCGCTCGCGGTGCTGGCGGTGTTCATCCAGGCGGGGATCTGGGTGGACGGGGACAACCTCAGCTGGCCCTTCGGCGTCTGGATGATCGTGGGGGCGGTGCTGGCTTCGGCGCTCGTGCGCCGCATCGGTTTGTGGACGGTGGCACCGGCGCCACCTGTCGTGTTCGTGATCGTCGCGGTGGGCAACGCCGCCTGGCGGCGGTTGGCGTTCTGGGGGAACAGCGAGGAGTTCGTCGCGGACGCGGTCCCGTGGTTCGTCAACGGGTTTCCGTGGCTCGCGGCGTCGGTCGGCGCGGCACTGGTGGTCGCGGTCGTCCGCGTGTGGTCTGGGGGAACAAGGGGAAATGCAGGTCTTCGTCGACTCGGGCGGCAGTAGACGGGTGGTGGCCCGGCTGGTCAGCCTGACTGTCGCAAGTGGATTGATCGCGTTCGCCGTCGTGGTCGGCGGCACGCTGCTGGAAGTGTGGTGAGGCGCGCTCCGCGGCTGCACTGGATCTCCATCCTGCTCGGGTTGCTCGTGCTGATGAGCGTGGTCTCGTTCCACGCCTACACCGCGATCAGGCCCGAGCCGGTGCAGCACGCCCGTGAACACCGGGAGCTGCCGGAACGCACGCTCGCACTGGCGTTCCACGGCGGCCCGGATCCGAAGTGGACACCGCGGCTGCTGAACGCGTTGAAGGAGTCCGGTGTCAAGGCGACCTTCTTCGTCGTCGGCACGCAGGTCACCCGCAACCCGGAGGTGACCAGGCGCATCGCGGACGAGGGCCACCAGATCGCCGTCGACGGGTTCCGTGCCGAGGGCGACTGGGTGGACCCGCACAACCTCGCGTTCGCGCAGGCCGCCCTCGCCGACGTGCTGGGCGCGCACACGCGGCTCGTCGGCGCGCCCGTCGAGGTCGACAGCGGTGACCGCGACCACCAGGACATCGGCACGCTGGTGAAGATGTCGCTGCGCGAGCAACGGGGTGTCGTCCGGCTGCACGACGACGGCAGCATCGGTGCCGACATCGCCCGCGAACTGGCCAAGGCGCCGGGCTACCGGTTCGTCACGGTCACCGGCGACCGCCTGGTCGAGGCCACCGCGGCCGAACGCTTCACCGGCGCGGTCACCGCGTGGTCGCAGCGCAACGGCGGCGTCGTGCTGATGCTGCTCGGCACCGCCATCGCGATCGCCGCCCTGCTGGGCCTGCTGCGCACCCTCATGCAGCTCGGTCTCGCGCACACCGACCGCCGGCTGCGGCGCGAGGGCGAGCAGGAGCCGCCGCCGTGGATCGCCCCACCGGTCTCGGTGGTCGTCCCGGCGTACAACGAGGCGCTGAACATCGCCGCCACGGTGAGGTCCGTCGCCGCGAACAACCACTGCGCCGAGGTCGAGGTGATCGTCGTGGACGACGGTTCGGCCGACGGCACCGGCGACCGCGCCGAGGAGCTGAACCTGCCCGGCGTCAGGGTGATCCGGCAGGCCAACCAGGGCAAGCCGGCCGCGTTGAACACGGGGATCCGCGCGGCGAGGCACGACGTGCTGGTGCTGCTCGACGGCGACACGATCTTCGAGCCGGGCACGATCGGCGAGCTCGTGCAGCCGTTCGCCGACGCCGAGGTGGGCGCGGTCTCCGGCAACGCCAAGGTCGGCAACCGGCGCGGCCTGCTGGGGCGCTGGCAGCACCTCGAGTACTGCGCGGGATCCAACCTGGACCGGCAGATCCTGCACGCGCTGCGCTGCATCCCGACCGTGCCGGGTGCGATCGGGGCGTTCCGCAGGGCCGCGCTCACCGACGTCGGCGGCGTCAGCGACGACACGCTCGCCGAGGACACGGACCTCACGATGGCGGTCACGCGCGCGGGCTGGCGGGTCGCGTACCGGCAGCAGGCGAAGGCGTGGACGGAGGCGCCGAGCACGGTCCGCGGGCTGTTCCGGCAGCGCTACCGCTGGTCGTACGGGACGTTCCAGTCCATGTGGAAGCACCGCGCCGCATTGCTGGAGAAAGGGCCGATGGGCCGGTTCGGGCTCCTCTACCTGCTGGTGTTCCACCTGCTGCTGCCGTTGCTCGCGCCGATGATGGACCTGTACGTCCTCTACGGTTTCCTGGTGGCCGACGCGCCGCTGGCGTTGCTCGTGTGGACGGTGTTCCTGCTGCTGCAGACGGCGAGCGCCGGGTACGCGCTGAGGCTCGACGGGGAGTCGCTCAAGCCGTTGTGGGCGTATCCGCTGCAGCAGATCGTGTACCGGCAGCTGATGTACGCCGTGGTGATCCAGTCGTTGATCACGGCGTTCCACGGCACGCAGCTGCGGTGGATGTCGGTGCGGCGGACGGGTCTGCTCACGGAGGTGCCCGGCGGTACGGTGCACGTCACCTAGGAGCCAACCAGCACGGGAGCACCGGTGGGTCGCACGCCCCTGGACACGCCTGCGCGTCAGCAGGAGGTCTTCGCAGCGGTGCTCCACGTGCTGGCCGAGGTCGGCTACGCCCGGTTCAACATGGACCTGGTCGCGGCCAGGGCGCGGGCGAGCAAGGCGAGCCTCTACCGGCGGTGGCCGTCGAAGGCGCGGCTGATCACCGAGGCGTTGAAGGCCAACCTTCCGGTGCTGGCGCAGCCCGACGAGGGCACGTTCGCCGAGGACGTCCGCCAGATCATGCGTTCGTGGGGCGAGCCGATGCCGTTCGACACCGCCGGGATCTTCCTGGGACTGCTGGAGGGAAGCCGTCAGGACGCGGATCTGGCGTGCCTGCGGGCCGAGCACGTCGACCGCGCCTACACCGAGCACCTCCGGGTCGCGATCGACCGGGCGAAGGCGCGCGGCGAGCTGCCCGCCGGTCTCGACGGCGACGTCCTCGTCACCGCGCTGATCTCGACGTTCATCCTGCGGTCGGAGGAGGACGACGTGATCGGCAGCATCGTCGACGGCCTGTTGAGACCGCTGATCGGCTGATCTGGTCCCGGCAACTCGTCAGCGCGTAGTTTCTTCGCTACGTTCGGTCATGGTCTGAAAAGAACAGTTCTGTTCTATTGAGGGGGACTCCCGTGACTGAAGCTGCCGTCTGCCCCGTCCTGCACGAACGCGACCACCCCCTGCAGCCGCCGGTCGGGTTCGCCGAGGCCGTCACCGGCGGGCCGGTCAAGATGCGCTGGCCCAACGGCGTCGAGGCCTGGATGGTGTCGAGCTACGCCGGCGCCAGGCAGGTGCTCTCCGACCCGCGCTTCAGCACCCGCAAGGGCGGTCACCCGGAGATGCGCACCGACGAGGGTGAAGCCGTCATCGATCCCGACCAGCCCGGCAACATCAACGGCATCGACGGCGAGGCGCACCTGCGTTTGCGGCGCCCTCTCTCGCGCGGCTTCATGGTCAAGCGCATGAACGAGCTGCGCCCGCGCATCCAGCAGATCGTCGACGAGCACCTCGACGTGATGGAGGCCAAGGGCGCACCGGCCGACCTGGTCAGCTCGCTGTGCCTGCCGCTGCCGTCGCTGGTGATCGCCGAGCTGCTGGGCGTGCCGCCGGAGCACCAGGAGCTGTTCCAGGCCACGGCCAGGGCCATGTTCGGCAAGAACGGCTCCAAGGACGAGTACATCGCGCACGCGACCAAGCTCGGCGAGGTCCTCGCGCCGATCGTCGAGGCGAAGAAGGCCGCGGGCACCACGGACGACCTGATCGGCCTGATGGCCAACGACACCGACTTCAGCATGGACGAGCTGATCTTCCTCTGCATCGGGTTGCTCGCGGCCGGCCACGAGACGACGTCGAACTTCCTCGGGCTGTTCACGCTGCACCTGTTCGAGCGGCCCGACCAGCTGGCGATCCTGCAGCGGGACCCGAGCCGCGCCGACGTGATGGTCGAGGAGCTGATGCGCTACACCGTCGGCCAGCTCGGCGGGGCGGGGCTGACCCGCAGGGCGACCGGGGACGTCGAGGTCGACGGCGTGCTGATCAAGGCGGGGGAGTGGGTGAGCGTGTCGCTCCACGCGAACCTGGACGAGGCGCTCTGCCCGCGGGCGGGCGAGCTGGACCTGGAGCGCGACGCCGTGTCGCACCTCGGTTTCGGGTTCGGCCCGCACCAGTGCCTCGGCGCCAACCTCGCCCGCGCGGAGCTGCAGATCGGGTTGCGCTCGCTGTTCGAGCGGTTCCCGGCCCTTCGTCCCGCGGTGCCCGTGCGGGAGATGAGCTACCGCACCGACATGATCACGTACGGCGCGGCCGAGATCCCGGTGGTGTGGTGATGCCGGGAAACGCGACAGTCCGGATAGACCAGACGAAGTGCATCGGATCCGGTCAGTGCGTGCTCGCCGCACCGGAGGTGTTCGACCAGTCCGACGACGACGGGCTCGGCCTCGTGGTGATCGCCCGGCCGCCCGCCGACCTCGTGCCCGGCGTTCGTGACGCGGTGGACAGGTGTCCCGCTCAGGCAGTCAACCTGGAAGAGTGACCTGAATCCGCCGTTCCGGTGAGGCGTCATCACCGGAAATTGATTCAGGTCCTTTTTGCCGACACCCCGATGGCCCCTTTCCGGTCACGCTGTTCGTCCAGAATCGTAGGCGCGACCACCACGGCGTTGTGGTGGTCGCGCCCGCACGTCTCCGAAGAGTCGAAAGACCCTTCCCGACCAGGCCGGACAACGGGGATGGTGACGGCGGCGCGGTGAGTACCGGCGGTGTGCAACGGGTACCTGTGCAACGGGTGACCAGCGCACGTCAGGAGGACCAGCTATGTTCAACGGCGATCCATTTCCACCTCGTGTGGACAAAACAGACGTGCGGCACGTCGAAACGCTGACGAGCGCTTTGCGGGCGTTGGACTACGAATACGGCGGAGGCGCCTGCCGGGATGCCTGCGTCGCGTTGCTGAACTGGGCGAACCCCCTGCTCGACACCGGCTCGCCCGGCCCCGTGCTGCAACGGCTCCAGGTGGCCATCGCGGACCTGCACAACCTGGCCGGCTGGGCGTCGTTCGACATGGGACTGCTTGAGTCCGCACACCTGCACTTCGGCCGTGCGATGGATCTCGCGCGTGCGTCGGGCAACAGCGCGTTGGAGGCCAACATCCACTACCGGATGGGCCGCGTGCATCTGCACTACGAACTCGCCGAGGACGCGTTGGCGTCGTTCCAGCGCGGTTTGCCCATCGCGCAGGCGAGTGGGTCCACTCTGGCCGTGTCGATCCTGCACGCCAACGAGGCGTGGGCGTTCGCGAAGATGGGTGCGGAAAAACAGGCGTTGCGTCAGTACGCGCGTGCGGAGGAAGAATTCGAACGCGCAGAGGGCGAAGAAGCGCCGCCGTGGGCGCGGTTCTTCGACCTGGCCGACCTGGTCTCGATCGGCGGCATGGTCCACACCGAACTCGCCCGCACGTGCGACGTGAAGTACGCGCGGTCCGCGATCCCGTTGCTCACCAGGGCCATCGCCTCCGGCGGAGAGGAGGCCTCGCGCAGCCAGTCGTTCCGGCTCGCCGCGCTGGCGGTCAACCACCTGGTGCAGAACGAGGCCGAGCAGGCGCGGGACGTCGGCGAACAGGCGATGGCGCTGTCCGGTCCCATCCGCTCGGTCCGCACCCGCGATCGCATGCGGCCGTTGAAGCAGGAGGCGGAGCGGTTGCGCGGCAACGAGGCCGCGGACGAGCTGGCGTCACGCCTCGGCGTGTTCATGTCGACGTCGCGGGGAGCGGCCTGACCCCGTGCCGTGACGGTGGATGAAGGGCTCCTTGCTCCACCTGGTGTGGGTCAAGGGCGCCTTCATCCACGTGACCACGCGCCTGGCGAGGCCTGCTGCCGGTCGCGGCACTGGCTGGAAGGCGTCGCCGGAGCCCGAGGAGAGGTTTGGGCTTCGAGCCCCGGCGACACCATGGGGCCGGACGGCGCCCAGCTGGGGGCCTTGACGCCGTCCGGTGTCCACAGGGGCCGGTCAGCAGCGGATCTCGGTGCTGACCTCGTAGGTCGTGCCGTCGACGGTCCACTCGCCGTGGGCGGACGTGCAGACGTCGAGCGTGTCGCCGGGGCCCGACCACAGTTCCTGCTGCCGGTAGCTGCCGTGCCTGCCGCCCGCGTAGCCGTACGGCTCGTGGTAGTTGGGGCCGCCCCACTTCTCGATCACGATGGCCGGGGTGTAGGGAGCACCGCCGTTGTGGACGTCGGACCAGGTGTAGATGTAGGCCCAGTTCTTGCCGCAACCCTTGAACTGCTTGACCGAAGCCCACTTCTGGCCGCCGGAACCGATGTAGGCGGTCTTGCCGATCTGCGTCACCGGGCCGCAACCGGGAGCGCTTTCCGCCTGCGCCTGGCCGGAGGTGGCCACTCCGAGGAGCAACGCGGCGACGGCGACGAAGGTTGTCCTCTTCATGGGCGAGAAGCATCACGCGACCCGCTGACATTTCGCTGACACCTCGGGTTACCGGCTGGTTAGGATCGGCACATGCAACGGCGGTGGGGGTTCAAGGTTCTCGGATCGTTGCAGGTCATCGACTCGGGCCGGGTCGTGGAGCTCCGCTCGGCCAAGCAGCGTGTCCTGCTCGCCGCGTTGTTGATGAAAGCCAACGCGCCGGTCTCGTCGTATGAACTGATGGAGCACCTCTGGGGCGAGGAGCCGTCCGGTTCCGCGCGCGCGACCCTGCAGACGTACGTCATGCGGCTTCGCCAGTCACTGGACGACCTCGCGGACCGGCAGCTCGTCCGCACCTGGCCGACCGGTTACTCGATCCACGTCGACGACGACCAGCTCGACCTGCTGATGTTCCAGCGGCTGCGGGCAGAGGCCCGGCGCGCGCCCGATCTGGAGACCGAGGCGCGGCTGCTGGGCGAGGCGGCGGCGCTGTGGCGGGGGCCCGCGCTCGACCAGGTGTCCTCGCTGCGGATGGAACAGACCGACGTGCAGCGGCTCAACGAGCAGCGCTGGGAGGTGCTGGAACGCCGCAACGACGCCGAGCTGCAGCTGGGGCGGCACGACCAGATCGTCGACGAGCTGCGGTCGCTGGTCGCGGAACACCCTCTGCGGGAACGCTTCTGGTACCAGCTGATGCTGGCGCTGCACCGGTCCGGGCAGCAGGCGCAGGCGCTCGACGTCTTCCGCCGCGCGAGCGAGGTGCTCGCCGACGAGCTCGGCATCGACCCGAACGCCGAGCTGCGCGCGTTGCACATGGAGGTCCTCGCGGGATCGTCCGCGCCGGTCGCGGTGCAGACGGGACCGTCCTGGCTGCCACCGGCCGTCGGTGACTTCTCCGGCCGGTGCGACGAGGTCACGCGGCTCACCGCCGGGTTGCGAGCCGGCGGGACCTGGACGATCACCGGGCCGGGCGGGGTCGGCAAGACCTCGCTGGCCGTGCACTGCGCGCATCTCGTCAGGGACGCGTTCCCGGACGGGCAGCTGTACCTGAACCTGCGCGGTGGCGAGCAGAAGCCCGTCGAGCCCGCTGCCGCGCTGGACCGGCTGCTGCGCGGCCTCGGCGTGTCGGGCGGTGCCATTCCGTCCTCTGTGGACGATCGAGTCGACCTGTACCGGGACCTGTTGTCGGACCGGAAGATCCTGGTCGTTCTGGACAACGCGGTCAACGAGGCCCAGGTCCGGCCGCTGCTGCCGGGGACCACGTCCGGTGCCGCGCTGGTGACGTCACGGGCGGCGCTGGCCGGGCTCGAAGCCGCTCACGTGGTGCCGTTGGACGTGCTGCCCCCCACCGACGCGCTGGCACTGCTGCGGGCCGCGATCGGCGAGGCGCGGTGTGCCGCGGAACCCGTTGCGGCGCAGGCGATCGTGACGTACTGCGGACAGCTCCCGCTGGCCCTGCGGGTGGCCGCGGCCCGGCTGGTCGCGCGGCCGCACTGGCAGCTCGCGAAGCTCGCCGGGCGGTTGTCCGACGAGCGGCGCCGGTTCGACGAGCTGTCGCTGGGAGACCTGGACGTGCGTGCTTCGCTGGCGCTGTCCTACGACGGCCTGGACGAGACGCACCGCACGGCGTTCCGGCTGCTGTCGCTGGTCGACACGCCCGACTTCCCGGCCTGGGTCGCGTCACCGCTGCTGGGACTGGATCTCGACGACGCCGAGGACCACGTCGAGGCGCTGGTCGACGCGCGCCTGGTCGAGTACGCGGGCCGGGACGCGCTGGGCCAGGTGCGCTACCGGCTGCACGACCTGCTGCGGGCGTTCGGACGGGAAGCCGCTGACGAAGATCCGGCGGTGGCGCTGAAGGCGTTGTTCGAGCAGTGGCTGGACCTGGCCACGCGGGCCGACGCCGAGCTGCCGCACCAGGCGATCCGGCTGGAACCGCACGCGCTGGCACGGTTCGACCTCGGTGACGCGGCCGACTGGTTCGACGCGGAGTGGCAGAACATCCACGCGGTGATCACGCAGGCGGCCGCGCTCGGCCTGGACGAGCTGGCCGCCGAGCTGGTCATCCGGTCGGCCGCGTTCTGCGACCTGCGGGCCCGCTTCGACGACTGGGCGCAGATCAACGAGCTCGGGCTGTCCTGCGCGCCGCCGGAACGCAAGCCGATCCTGGTGCAGCAGCGGGGAATCCTGTCCGGCCGGATGCACAGGTACGCCGAGGCGTCCGCCGACTTCGCCGCCGCGCAGGAGGCGTTCGCCGCGGCCGGTGACGTGTGGGGCGAGGCCTACGCGTGGTACGGCATGGGGTGGATGCACGAGTGGAGCGGCCGGTCGGTCGAAGCCCGTGCGGCACATCGCGAGGCCATGACCCGGTTCGTGGCGTCGGGCAACCCGCACGGCGAGGTCGAGGTGCTGTGCTCGCTGGGCGCCATCGAACGGCGGGCCGGCGGGCTGGCCGCGGCGCAGGAGTACCTGGAGCGGGCGCGGCGGATCGCCCGTCAGCTGGGCGACGAGCAGAGCGAGCTGATGGCCACGCTGGAACTGGGGCGGCTGCACCAGTTCACCGGTGAGCTGGAGATGTCGGCGACGTTCCTGCGCTCCTCGCTGGCGGCCGCGCAGAAGCTCGGCGACCCGGACTTCGCCGCGAACATGCGGTTGTTCCTCGCCGACACGCTGATCCGGTCCGGGCAGCTCTCGCTCGCCGAGGAACAGCTGCGGCAGGCCTGGGAGTACTTCGAGGAGCACAACGACCAGCACGGCCGGATCTGGGTGTGGCGCTTGAGATCCGGGTTGGCGCAGACGCCGGAGGAGGCGCTGCGGCTGGCCACGCTGGCGGTGAACCAGGCGCGGGAGATGGACTCGCCGCCCGAGTACGGGCGGTCGTTGCGGGTGCTGGGCAACGCCCTGGAACGCGCCGGACGGCTGGACGAGGCCCGCGAGCACTGGCGCCAGGCCGAGGAAACGCTGACGGCGGCCGGGTTCCAGGCGGAGGTCGACGAGCTCCGCCTGGCCACGTCCTGACCCTGGCGGGATGAAGGGCTCCTTCATCCACCTGACGTCGATGAAGGAGCCCTTCATCCCAACCGATCAGCTCTGGTTCTGGCTCAGCACGGTGTCGACGGTGACCCCGGACGCGATGATCATGCTGAGCAACGGGTCCGGCACCTGGCGGTGGAACTGCACGACGTAGTTGTCCGCGGTCGTGAACAGCGCCTTCGCCATGCCCTGCCACGTCTTGGTGATGCGCGCGACCTCGGTCTCGGTGTGGTCGCGCAGCGAGAAGTTCCACGCGCGGAAGTTCTCCGCGTAGATGCCGCCGACCTTCATCCCGTTGCACACGTAGGCGAAGCGGACCTTGCCGAAGACGTTCTCCTGGATGATCTCGCCGATCGGCATGCCGTCGCCGCGCTCGACCAGGACCTTGGACTTCCACATGGTCGCCGGACGTACCAGCCGGAGCACCGGATGCCCGTGCACGTCCCGGATCTCCAGGCGGACGTCCAGCATCGAGTCGAGCTTCGTGAAGGCGCGCAACGCCTTGGCGGCACCGGACTGTCCGACCTGCTCGACGGTGCCGATGTGGCGGGCGTGCTGGTCGTAGATGACGTAGGAGTTCGACATCTCGATGAGCTTCGCCTTCTGGTTCACCACCAGGACGGGCTCGGTGAAGAGCGTGCCGCCGCCGCCCTGGACGGGCTGCCCGACGCCGGCGCGCTGCACCTGCTGCGCGACGCGTTCCTGGCCGGTGCCGCCCATCTGCATCTCGAGGTGGTGGGCGTCGGTCTGCTGCTGGCGCGGCTGCACGTGCGACGTCCACTGGGTGCCGTCCCACCAGCGCACGAAGCGCGGATCAGCGTTGTCCGGGTACCAACCGGGCGCGGTGTTCATGCCGGAGAGCGTACGACCTCAAGACAGCCGTTGGTGCCAGGCGACGGGGCACGGTTGTCGCCTGGCAGCTCTTCAACGGCGGGTCAGCTGATCGTGATCGCGCTCGCCGGGCAGAGGCTCGCCGCTTCCTTCGCGGTGGCCTCGTGCGCGGCGTCGGGGTGCTCCACCAGCAGCACCACGGTGCCGTCTTCTTCGCTCTGGTCGAAGAGGTCCGGATCCGTCAGCACGCACATCCCGGAACCGCAGCACTTCGACTGGTCGACGGAAATCTTCATGACGACCACGCTACTGGCAACGAGTGGACTCCGTAGATGCCCATGTTCGTGCGCAACGGCACCTCCTCCGGTGCCACGTCCAGCCGGAGGTCGGGGAACTCCTGGAACAGCTTGGTGAACGCGATCCGCATCTCGATGCGGGCGAGCTGCTGACCCAGGCACTGGTGGATGCCGTGCCCGAACGCGACGTGGCCGGACGCCGGGCGGCGCAGGTCGAGCTCGTCCGGGTTGCCGGGGAACTTCTCCGGGTCCCGGTTCGCGGCCGGCACGTGCATCAGCACGGTGTCACCGGCCTTGATGAGGTGCCCGTCGATCTCCACGTCCTCCAGCGCAGACCGCATCGGTCCGAAGTGGATGATCGACAGGTACCGCATGAGCTCCTCGACGGCGTTGTCGATGATCTCCGGCTCGTCCTTGAGGATCTTGAGCTGGTCCGGGTGCTCCAGCAGCGTGAACGTGCCGATGCCCAGCATGTTCGCCGTGGTCTCGTGCCCGGCGAGCAGGAGCAGCATCGCCATGTTGGCGGCTTCCTCGTCGGTCGGCTCACCGGTGGCCAGCAGGTCGCTGATCATGTCGTCGCCGCCGGGGTTCGCCTTCTTGCGGGCGATCAGCTCGCGCATGAACGCCTGGATCCGTTCGAAGGCCGCCATGGCCTCCTTGAACGTGACGTCCAGGCTCAGCATCTTCGCGGTGTCCTCCTGGAACCGGTGCCGCTCGTCGTAGTCGACGCCGAGCAACGCGCAGATCACCAGTGACGGCACCGGAAGCGCGAACTCCTTGACCAGGTCGGCCCGCCCGTCGAAGGTCCGCAGGTGCTTGAGCTGGTCGTCGACGATTCCGCCGATCCACTCGGACAGCTGGTTCATCCGCCGGACCGTGAACTGGCCCTGCAGCATCTTGCGCAACCGGGTGTGGTCCGGCGGGTCCTGGCTGAGGAACATGCCGGGCTCGGCCTTGCGCCGGTCCTCCTCCTCGGGCAGTTCGCCCTGGAACCGCTTGTCGAGCAGGTGGAACCGCTCCGGCCGGTTGCTGAACTTCGGGCTCCCCAGGATCTCCCGCACCTGGTGGTGCCCGGTGACGAGCCAGCCGAGGTGACCGTCGGCGAACTTCAGCCTGCTGATGCGGGCCTTCTCGCGGATCTCGGTCACCTCCGCGGGCGGGTCGAACGGGTTCTGGCGCGTGGTGGGCAGCTCTTCGGAGATCACTTCGGTCATCTCGCACACCTCCCAGTGCTCGGCAGAGGACCTATTTCGAATCTACAGAACCTTCATGACTCTGTGAAGATGAAGCCAGGGTCACGGTCCGCCACGAACTGAAATCTGTCCGCATCCGCCTGTCGTGGGTCGCGACGGCCACGGCCGCCCCGGTCCGCTGCAGTGCCTCCGTCAGCTCGTCGACCAGCGCGATCGACAGGTGGTTGGTCGGTTCGTCGAGCAGCAGCACGTGCGGGCGGCTGCTCAGCAGGATCGCCAGCTCCAGTCGCCTCCGCTGCCCAGTCGACAGGCGGCGGACCGGACGCGCGAGGTCTTCTCCTCTCAGCAGACCGAGTTCCTCCACCCGCGAACACAGCTGCGCCGCCGTGGCGTCCTCGTTCTCGAACGACGACTCCTGGGCGAGCAACGCGACCCGGCCGGCGTGGTGCACGGTGCCGACGGCAGGGGAGAGGCGGCCGGCCAGCACGTTCAGCAGCGTCGACTTGCCGGCCCCGTTCGGGCCGGTGATCAGCAGCTTCTCGCCCGCGCCGAGGGAGATCGGCTCGGTCAGCTTCAACCTTTCGGGTACTTCCAGCGGGGTCGCGTGCAGCAGGTCGCCCTCGGCGGAGAGGTCCGGCGGGGCGAAGCGCAACGGCGGCGGGGGAGCGTCGACGCGCTGGTCGCCCAGCGCCTCCAGCCTCCTGGCGACGTTGCGCATCCTGTTCGCCGCGCGCGTGCCGCGCTTGTGCCGGAACGCGCCCTTCGGCGGGCGCCACGCGTCCTTCAGCCGGGACTGGGCGCGCTCGACCTTCTCGGTCAGCTCCTCGTGCTCGGCCTCCTCCTGGGCGAACCGCTGTTCCCAGCGCTGCCGTTCGGCGCGCTTGGCCTCCTGGAACGCCCGGTAGCCGCCGCCGTGCAGGTGCACCTCGCCGTCCGGGGCCGGGTCGAGGTCGAGCAACTGCGTGCAGACGTCGTCCAGCAACGTGCGGTCGTGGCTCACGAGCACCACGACGCCGTGGTGCTGCCGGAGGCGTTCGGTGAGGAAGTTCAGCGCGTGCGCGTCCAGGTGGTTGGTCGGTTCGTCGAGCAGCAGGACGTCCGCGCGTTCGGCGAGCAGGCACGCGAGCCGGACGCGATAGCGCTCACCGACGCTGAGCTCGGCGAGCTTCTGCGCCCGGTCGTGGTCGGCGCCGAGTGCTTTGAGTGCGATGTCGGCGCGGCGTTCGGCGTCCCACGCCTCGATGTCCTCGGCGTGCGCCAGCGCCTTCTCGTAACGCTGCTGGTCGAACGGCGTGGCCGCACTGTCCAGTTCGGACAGTGCCTGACGGCTTCCGCTTAACGCGTCGTTGAGCAGGTCCCCCACCGTTTCGTCGTCGTCGAACGGCATTTCCTGGCGCACCAGGCTCAACGAACCGTGCCGCGTGACAGTTCCCTGGTCCGGTGCGAGATCGCCGGCGAGCAGCCGCAGCAGGGTGGTCTTGCCGCGACCGTTCTCGCCGATGACGCCGAGTCGTTGGCCCGCGGAGACTTTCAGCGAGATGCCGTCGACGACAGGGCCGGACTCGTAGCCCTTGGTGAGGTCGTGGGTCGTCAAGTGAACATGCGAGCGCATGCGGGATCTTCTTTCGGGTACGCGAAATCAGGACGTGGTGTGGTGGCACACGTCCTGCGTCAGAGGTAGAAGACCCCGTACCCGAATCTCACGAAACCCACGGTACTTACGGCCGCAACGCCTTTTCGACGGCCAGCTTCAGGTCCCGCACGCTTTCCGCGGTGCCCGGTTTCGGGCAGTCGGCGCTGCCGCCGCCGACGAGCCGGTAGAAGAGCAGGCCTTCCAGGAACGCGGTGAAGTGCGCGCCGGCCCGTTCCGGATCCTCGTGGCCCAGCTGCCGCGCGAGCGCGGTCGCCTGCTCGCGCGGGGTGTGCACGAGGATCGACCTGAGCTCGGGGTGGTGGGTCGCTTCGAGCATCGCCGCGTACCTGGCGAGCGTGCGGTTCCGTTCGACGAGCCAGCTGTCGAGCGTCCTGGCGAGACTGCCCGCGACGTCGTCGGGATCCGGCGCGACGTCCAGCCGCTCCAGCTCCGCGAGCCGGGCCACGAAGCCCTCGACCAACGCCTTGCGCGTGCGGAAGTACGCGCTGGTGGACCCCTCCGGCAGCCCCGCCCGGCGGTCGACCGCGCGGTGGGTGAGCCCGCGCATGCCCTGTTCGGCGACGAGCTGGATGGCCGCGTCGGTGATCAGGTCCCTGCGCACTGTGCTCCCCGTCTCTCTACAGCTGTAGTCTACAGGTGTAGCGTCTTCTACACCTGTAGAGGAGGCTGGGATGAAGGCGATCGTGGTGGGCGGCGGCATCGGCGGACTGGCGGCGGCGGTCTCGTTGCGCCGAGTTGGCTGGGAGGTCCAGGTCCTGGAACGCGCCGCCGCCTTCGCCGAGATCGGCGCCGGCGTGGGCGTGATGCCGAACGCGTTGCGGGCGCTGGAGTGGATGGGCGTCGCCGACGAGGTCCGGCGGCTCGGTACCCCGCGCGTGTCGGGCGGCGTGCGGGCGTCCGACGGGCGCTGGCTCGTGCACCTGCCGGAGGCCGGTCAGGAGCGGGTCATCGCGATGCACCGCGCCGATCTGCACGGCGTGCTGCTGCGCGCGCTCCCGCCCGAGATCCTCTTCAACAACGTCGAGGTGACCGGCGTTGAGGAGCTGGACGCGGACCTCGTGGTGGCGGCGGACGGCATCAACAGCCGCCTCCGCGCGGAGCTGCTGCCCGACGCGCCGGGACCGGTGTACGCGGGGGCCACGGCGTGGCGAGGGGTCGCGCCGGGGCCCTACGACCTGCCGATCACGCAGACACTCGGTCCCGGCGGCGAGGCGGGCGTCCTGCCGCTCGGTGACGGCCGGGTCTGCTGGTACGTCGCCGCGGTCGCGCCCGCGCAGGCCGGCCTGGACCCGCTGGAGCTGTTCGGAGGCTGGCACGACCCGCTGCCGCACCTGATCCGGTCGACGTCCCAGGTGCTCCGGCACGACATCTACGAGCTGCCGCTGCTGCCCACGTTCGTGCGCGGCCGGGTGGCGTTGCTGGGTGATGCGGCGCACGCGATGACGCCATACCTCGGGCAGGGGGCGTGCATGGCGCTGGAGGACGCCGTGACGCTCGCCTCGGTCGACGGTGATCTCGCGCGGTACGACGCGCTGCGCAGGCCGCGGACGCGGGCCGTGTGGCGGGGCTCGCGGCGGGCCGGGAGGTTCGGGATCGAGGTGCGGTCGCGGCTGGGGCTGGAGGTGCGGAACTTCGCGCTCCGCTCGGTGCCGGGATCGGTGGCCCTGCGGGGAATGAGCCGTTTCACCACCTGGCAAGTGCCTTCGATGCCGCGATGACGTGCACAGTGGACGGCCCTGGGCGGCGAGCCACGCGTTCGGAGCCGTCCGATTCCAAGATCGGATCGCTCCCGCCGAAGTTCACTCGATCGGGTCGAATCCACCAGTGAACTAGATCACTGGTCAATGTTTGGTTTCGGCGAGATAACAGTCCAAAACCACCCTTTGTCCCGTGCTTTGTCACCCGGTTGCGGTATCAAGTACTCGCTGAGCGTGTCAGACGCGGTCCAGTGATCCAGATGGCGTAGCGCTAGAGGCGGTTTCGGCCACACGAAAGCGCAACTACGGTGCCTCGCCATGACCCCCGTCCCGACTGATGTGATGCCCCGTTCCCTCACGGCGCTCCCCCCGGCGCAGGACGAGAACATCGGCGAGATCGACATCGCCGAGGCAGAGGACTTCGTCCGCCAGCACCACGCGGAGGCCCCCGACCTGGGCCCGGTGGAGGCTCGCCTGGCCGAGGTGCACGCGGAGATCGCCGCGACCGGCACCTACCGCCACACCACAGCCGAACTGACCTTCGGTGCACGTGTGGCCTGGCGCAACAGTTCCCGCTGCATCGGCAGGCTGTACTGGCGCAGCCTGAAAGTGCGCGACCTGCGGGAGGTGTCCACCCCGGCCGACGTGGCCGCGGAGTGCGTCGAACACCTTCGCGTGGCGACGAACAAGGGCAAGATCAGGCCCGTCATCACGATCTTCGCCCCGGCCGAGCCCGGCCTGCCCGCCCCGCAGATCCTCAACGAACAGATCGTCCGCTACGCCGCCTACCGCGGCTCCGACGGCGGTGTGCTCGGCGACGCCCGCAACCTGGCGCTCACCGAGCTCGCGCTGAAGCGCGGCTGGCAGCCACCGGCGTCGCGCGGCCCGTTCGACGTGCTTCCGCTCATGGTGTCCTGCCAGGGCCACGAGCCGGCGCTCGTCGAGATCCCGGCCGACGCCGTGCTCGAAGTCCCGTTGTCCCACCCGGAACTGCCGTGGCTCGCGTCGCTCGGCGTGAAGTGGCACGCCGTCCCCGCGATCAGCAACATGCGGCTGCGCATCGGCGGCATCGACTACCCGTCGGCGCCGTTCAACGGCTGGTACATGGGCACGGAGATCGGCGCCCGCAACCTCGCCGACCACGACCGGTACGACCTGCTGCCGTACATCGCCAAACGAATGGGCCTGGACATGTCGTCGGAGGCGACGTTGTGGCGTGACAGGGCTTTGATCGAGCTCAACCGCGCCGTCCTGCACTCGTTCGGCGAGGCGGGGGTCACGATCACCGATCACCACACCGAGTCGAAGAGGTTCCTGACGCACCTGGAGAAGGAGGAGGCGGCTGGACGTTCCTGCCCCGCTGACTGGTCGTGGATCGTGCCACCCGTGTCGGGCGGGCTCACGCCGGTCTACCACCGCTACTACGACACCGGTGAACTGCTGCCGAACTTCTTCCCCGCGGCCAAGCCCGGTTGTCCCGTGCCGCACTGATCTGGCGGCACACTGACCGGGTGCAGCTCACCCGAAGTCTCACCCTGACCGACGCCGTCTTCGTCGGGCTCGGCTCGATGATCGGCGCCGGCGTGTTCGCGGTGTTCGCCCCGGCCGCGGCGGCGGCCGGGTCAGCGTTGCTCGTCAGCCTCGTCATCGCGGGCGTGATCGCCTGCTGCAACGCGTTGTCGAGCGCCTGGCTGGCCGCGAGGTACCCGCAGTCCGGTGGCACGTACGTCTACGGGCGTGAACGGCTCGGCCGGATCTGGGGTGACCTGGCCGGCTGGGCGTTCGTGCTCGGCAAGACGGCGTCGTGCGCGGCCATGGCGCTGACGGTCGGCAACTACGTCGGTGCGCCCAAACCCGTTGCGGTGGCGGCAATCGTCGCGCTGACCGTGCTGAACCTGACCGGCGTCCAGAAGTCCGCGCTGGCCACCAGGGTCATCGTGATCGCGGTGCTGCTCGTGCTCGCCGCGACCGCGGTGACAGCGCGCGAAACCACGCAGCCGGCGGAGTTCCTGCCCGCAGGAATCCTTCCCGCCGCCGCGCTGCTGTTCTTCGCGTTCGCCGGCTACGCGCGCATCGCCACACTCGGAGAGGAGGTCAAGGAACCGCAACGGACGATCCCCAGAGCGGTGGTCATCGCCCTCGCGATCACCCTCGTCGTCTACGCGGCCGTCGCGCTCACGGCGTTGAGCGCGCTGGGCGCCGACCTGGCCACGAAGACGCTCGCCGACGTGTCACCGGCCCTGGCTCCCGTGATCCGCGCGGCCGCCTGCCTGGCCGCGCTGGGCAGCCTGCTGTCGTTGCAGCTCGGCGTGAGCCGGACCGCGCTGGCGATGGCGCGGGACCGCCGGTTGCCCCGGCAGCTGGCGGATCTGCGGGTCGCCGAGATCTGCACCGGGCTCGCGGCGATCGCGCTGGTGCTCGCCGTGGACGTCACGCGCGCGATCGTGTTCAGCTCGTTCTGCGTGCTGCTCTACTACGCGATCGCCAACGCCAGCGCGTGGACGCTCGGTAAACGAGTTGTGCCCGCGATTGGGCTGGTGGGGTGCCTGACCCTGGCCGGTGCGGTGCTCTGGCAACTTTGAATGCTCCCCGCCCTGCATGGGCTGTGTGGGGATTTTCGGCTCAGGCTGCCTGCTTGTCCGGCGGACGAGCAGGTCTTGTGCCGTCATCACCGACCGGGTTCAAACCTGCCCGGACCAGCATCACCGCCGCGGAGTTCTTGTCCCTGGCGGACACGGCTCCGCACGACGTGCAGGTGTAGGTGCGTTCGGACAGTGGCAATGCGTGCTTGGTTCTCGCACCGCATGCCGCGCAGTCCATCGTGGTGTGTTTCGGGTCCACCAGCCGCAAGTCGCGGCCGTGTTTGCGGGCCATCGCGATCAGCTCGCGCTTGGTGGCGCCGATCGCGGCGTCCGCGGCTTTGCGGGCCATCGTGGATTTCGCCAGGAACTTCGGCCGGAAGTCCTCCACCGCGAGCACGTCATGGTCACGCACGACCCGCTTGGCCCACTTGCGGCCGGTGTCCTGCCGCTGCCGGGCGACCTTCTTCTGGATCTTCGCCGCCTGCCGCCTGGCCTTCCGGTAACCCTTCGAACCGGGCCTGCCCTTGTCCGGGCGGCGACGGGCCATCATCCGCTGATACCGGGCCAGCCCCTTCGCGGCATTCCTGCCGTGCTCGGGGTGCGGCAGATCGTGCGCGTCGCTGGTGGTCGTGGCGAGTTCCCTCACGCCCCAGTCGACACCGATCACCCGGCCGGTCACGGGCAAGGCCTGGACGTGCGTCCGGACGACGAAGGAGCAGTACCAGTGGCCGAGGCTGTCGCGATAGACGCGCACCGACGACGGCACGGCAGGCAACTCCCGCGACCACACCGGCCGCACCACGATCCCGCCCGCCAGGCGCAGCACACCCTCACGCAACCCGAACCCGCGCCGGGTGTAGTTGAGCGTCGGTTCGGCCAGCGACCGCTTCTTGAACCGCGGCATCCCGGCACGCCGCCACTGCGGCACCCGCTCCCGCACATCCTTGAGCGCCTTGGCACGCGACGCACCGAAATCCCGGACGACCTGCTGCTGCGCCACCGACGACCCAGCCCGCAACCAGGTACGCCCGCCGCGCCAGTCCGTCAGGAGTTTGTCCAACTGCGCCGGGCCGCACGTGCGCGGGTCATCAGGGTTCTCGCGGTTGTGCCGATGAGTCTCACGCGACTGTGCGACGCACTGATTCCACACCCACCGGCAGCGATCCCACTCCACCAGCAACGCGCGGCACGCCGACGAAGACAAACGCAGCCGGTAGGTATACCGGGCCACGCCTGCCTCATCTGCCATGAAGGCGACTGTATCGAACAGATGTTCATCCCTGTTGAGGCCGGCTTCTGGCAATTGTGATGTGGCCCAGGTCACCTTTGATCGCGTAACGTGCGTACGGTGAGAGTGGGAACACCCGCAGAGTCGCGGCCCGCCGAGCGCCGAGTCGCCTGCGTACCGGAAACGGTGTCGTCGCTGGTCGACGCCGGACTGACCGTGCACGTGCAGGAAGGCGCCGGGCGTCACGCGCACGCCGTCGACGCCGCCTACCGCGCGGCCGGGGCGACCGTGACGCCGGAGGACCCGACGCCGGAGTCCGATGTCGTCGTGTCCGTGCAGCCGTTGACCACGGATCAGGCCGAGAAGCTCAAACCCGGCGCCATCACGATCAGCTTCCTGCAGCCGGGCAGCGAGAGGGAGCTGCTGGAGGTCTACCGGCGGCGGCGCGTCACGTCGTTCAGCTTCGACCTGCTGCCGCGGGTGACGCGGGCCCAGAGCGCGGACGCGCTGTCGTCGCAGGCGCTGGTGGCCGGCTACCGCGCCGTGCTGGTCGCCGCCGAACGACTACCGCGCTTCCTGCCCATGTTCACCACCGCCGCGGGCACCGTGCCGCCGGCCAAGGTCCTGGTGCTCGGTGCCGGTGTCGCGGGACTGCAGGCGATCGCGACCGCGCGCAGGCTCGGTGCCGTCGTCGAGGCGTACGACGTGCGCAAGGCCGCGGGTGAGGAGGTCCGCAGCCTCGGGGCCAAGTTCCTCGAACTCGACCTGGAGACGCAGTCCGGTGTCTACGCGTCCGTGCAGTCCGAGGAGTTCCTGGAACGCCAACGGGAACTGATCGGCGAGCACGTGGCGGCGTCCGACATCGTGATCACCACGGCGGCGGTCCCCGGCCGCAAGGCGCCGGTGCTCGTGACGACCGACATGCTCAAGGCGATGGCGCCCGGTTCCGTCCTGGTCGACCTGGCCGCGGAGTCCGGCGGCAACTGCACGGCTTCCGTTGCGGGACAGGAGACCTGGGTCGGCGAGGTGCTGGTGCACGGCGTGCGGAACCTGCCGTCGTCGATGCCGGTGCACGCGAGCCGCCTCTACGCGCGCAACGTGCTCAACCTGCTCAAGCTGATGATCGCGGACGGAGAGGTGCGGCCGAACCTCGGCGACGAGGTGCTCGACGGCTGCTGCCTCACCCACGACGGTCAGATCCGCAAGGAGTCGCCGTGATCGACCTGCTGACGATCTTCGTGCTGGCCGTGTTCGTGGGCTTCGAGGTGGTCTCGAAGGTGTCCACGATCCTGCACACGCCGCTGATGTCCGGCGCGAACGCCATCCACGGCGTGATCCTCGTCGGTGCGATCCTGATCACCGGGTCCGCCGGGAGCACCCTGGAGCTGGTGCTCGGGCTGCTCGCGGTCTTCCTGGCCACGGTCAACGTCGTCGGCGGCTTCGTGGTGACCGACCGGATGCTGGAGATGTTCCGGAAATGACGGTCCAGCTGATGTACCTCGTCGCGGCGCTGTGCTTCATCCTGGCGCTGAAGGGCTTGAGCTCGCCCAAATACGCCCGCTACGGCAACTTCATCGGCGCGTTCGGCATGCTCGTCGCCGTCGTGACCGCGTACCTGCACGGCGTCGTCCACAACGGACTGTGGATCCTGCTCGCGGTCGCGCTCGGTGTGGGGGTGGGCATCCCGGCCGCGCGCTCGGTGAAGATGACCGCCATCCCGCAGATGGTGGCCCTGTTCAACGGAGTCGGTGGCGCCGCGGCGGCTTTGGTGGCGCTGGCGGAGTTCTTCTCGGTGCCGGACACCGCGGTGATGTTCCGGTTCGCGACCGTGCTGACGGTGCTGATCGGCACGGTCAGCTTCTCCGGTTCGGTGGTCACGTTCCTGAAGCTGCAGGAGCTGATGACGACCCGTCCGGTGCTGCTGCCGGCCGGGCAGCAGCTCGCGATCGCCGCCGGTGTCTCCGCGGTTGCCCTGTGCGCCCTGACGATGGCGGTGCCGAACGGGTTCCTGCTGTGGTTGCTGGCGGCTGTCGGGCTCGCGCTCGGCGTGCTGTTCGTGCTGCCGGTGGGCGGCGCGGACGTGCCGATCGCGATCTCGCTGCTGAACGCGTTCACCGGCCTCGCGGTCGCCGCGTCCGGTTACGTGCTGGCGAACACGCTGCTGATCGTCGCCGGCACGCTCGTCGGCGCGTCCGGCACCATCCTCACCCGGCTGATGGCGCAGGCGATGGGACGCTCGCTCGCCAACATCCTGTTCGGTGCCTTCAAGGCGACAACCGTTGCCGCACAAGGGGAAGAGCAGCGCTCGGTCAAGTCCGGCACGGTCGAGGACGTCGCGATCCTGTTGGGGTACGCGAACAACGTCGTCGTCGTGCCCGGCTACGGACTCGCGGTCGCGCAGGCCCAGCACGCCGCCCGTGAGCTCGTGACGCAGCTCGAACAGCGCGGAGTCAAGGTGTCGTACGGGATCCACCCCGTCGCGGGCCGGATGCCGGGACACATGAACGTGCTGCTGGCCGAGGCCGACGTGCCGTACGAGCAGCTCAAGGAGCTCGACGACATCAACCCCGGCATCACCTCGGTCGACGTGGCGCTCGTCGTCGGCGCGAACGACGTGGTGAACCCCGGCGCGCGCGACGAGCCGTCCAGCCCGATCTACGGCATGCCGATCTTCGACGTCGACCGCGCGAAGTCCGTGGTGTTCATGAAGCGGTCGATGCGGCCGGGCTTCGCGGGCGTGGACAACGAGCTGCTCTACAACCCCAAGACGACGCTGTTGTTCGGTGACGCCAAGGACTCGCTCACGAAGCTGCTGGCGGCGGTGAAGCAGCTGTAGCCAGCAGTTCCGTCACATCGGCCGCGGACAGCGCGGGCAGCAGCCCGATCACCGCGTCCGCGCCGACGGCACGCCAGTGCTCGGCGTCCTCGAGCGTGTGCACCTCGTCGACGCCGAACCGCACGCCGAAGCTGTGCACGGTCGCGATCAGGTCGCGCATCGCCTGGCGCAACGGCGAATCCGGCCTGGGCGCTTCCGCGCGGGTGATCACCGCGCGGACCGGCACCTCGGTCAGCACGGTCAGTTCGTCGTAGCCGCCGTGGAACCCGTCCAGCGCCGTCACGATGCCGCTGTCGTGCAGCACCACGGCGTTGTCGTCGCCGGCCAGCACCGACGAGATGTCGAGCGCGATCCGCAGCCGTTCCGCCGGCAGGCCCGTCTCGTCGAGCGCGCGCTTCACGTCGGCGACCAGGTCTTCGTCCCGAGACTGCAAGGCGCCCAACGCGATGTGCAGCGTGGGCGCCCGGTCACCGAATTCCTCCACCCATCTCGCCGCCTGCGCGCACGCCTCGCGCAGCAGCCACCTGCCGATGGGCAGCGACAGGCCTGTCGAGTCCGCCAGGGCCATGGTGTCGTTGTGGCTCAGGTCGTCCCAGTGCAGACGGGCGACGGCGCCGAGCACCTCGCGGGTGTCGAGGTCGTGCACCGGCGCGTAGACGACCTCGATCTCACCGTGCTCCCACGCGCCCGGCATCGAGGCGGCCAGCGCGTACCTGCCGCGGCGGCGGGCGTCGTCGTGCGGGTCGTGCAACGCCCACTGCCGCTTGCCGCGCGCCTTCGCCTGGCGCAGCGCGGCGTTGGCGCACCGCATCAGCTCGTTGGCGGTCGCGAACGCGGGAGGCCGGTCCACGACGCCGATGCTGGCCGACAGCGCGATGCCGTGATCGTCCACAAAGGTCGGTTCGGCGAGCGCGTCCTGGATCTCCTCGACCGTCGTGGTGACGTTGTCGTCGATCGTCATCATGGCGAACTCGTCGCCACCGATCCTGGCCAGCACGGCCTTCTTCTCGGCGGCGAGCTTGCCGAGCCGCGACGCGACGATCTTGAGCAGCTTGTCGCCCGACTCGTGGCCGATGCCGTTGTTGACGACCGAGAACGCGTCCAGACCCAGGTGGTACAGGGTGACCGGGTCGCTCGTGACCCGTCGTTCGACCTGCGCGACGAAGTGCCCGCGGTTCGACAGGCCGGTCAGCGAGTCGTGCAGCAGCTGGTGGTCGAGGCTGCGTTGCAACAGGTGCAGCTCGCTGATGTCCTCGACCATGGTCACGTGGTGCGTCGGCTCGCCGTCCGCGTCGCGCAGCAGCGACACCGCGAGGTGCACCCACACCGGTTCGCCGTCCGCGCGGATCAGTTTGCGCTGGTCGCGGAACCGGTCGAGGCGCCCCTCGCGCACCTGCCGGTACGAGGCGGCCAGCGCGGCGGCGTCCTCGGGGTGGAAGAAGTCGATCAGCTCGCGCTCCACGAGCTCGGTGCCCGACTCCAGGCCGACGATCTCCGCGAGCGTGTCGTTCGCCTCGACGCACTTGCCGTCGAAGCCGGTGATCGCGATGCCCAGCGCGGAGGACGCGAACACCTCCTGGAACCGCGCCTGGCTGACCTTCAGGGTGCGTTCGACCCGCTGCTTGGCCCGCACGATCGCGACCTTGATCTGCTCCTGCTGGTCGAACGCGTCCATCCGCATGGCCTGTGCGTACGCGGAGCTCAACCGGGCGAGCAGAGGTAGCTCGAAGGTGGACGAAAGAACCTCGATCGTGGCACGCAGGGAGTCAGGTCCGGTTGCGTGCAGTGACACCAATCGATCGGCTACCGATTCAGGTGACTCCGGAAGCTCCACCAGAGAATCGAGCAGAGCCTGCTCGATTTCGGCATGGGACAGCGGGATGTACGCCGTTGACGTCAACGCGTGCATCCAGCGGGCGGCGAGTTCCGGAAGTTCCATTCTGTGCACAGAGCGTACGGACTCCGTGTTTTGAAGCCAACATCAGCAACGCGTGCTAGCCCTTCCGGCCTACCACCGCGTAGATGCCCGCCTTGTCCGGATCGTCGGTGTTCGTGCCCTCCGGCCGCCACAGCGGCAGCGGCACGATCCCCGGCTCCACCACGTCGAACCCGGCGAGCAGCCCCTCGATCTCGGTCTTCGTGCGCGGGAACATCGGGTTCTGGCTCTTCTTCATGACCTCGACGACCCCGGCCATCTCCTCGGGCTGCAGGTCCTGGGTGAACTGCGAGAAGGCCAGGTAGCTGCCCTGTGGCACGGCATCGCGGTAGGCCGCCACGATCGCCGCGGGGTCCGCCTCCGGTGGCACGAAGTGGAAGACGCCGACGGTCAGCACGCCCACGGGCCGCGTGAAGTCGATGAGACCGCTTTCACCCGCCGCCTTCAGCACGGCGGCGGGCTTGGTCAGGTCCTCCTGGATGATCGTGGCGTGCGGGTCGTTCTCCAGGATGAGCTGGCTGTGCGCGACCGCGACCTCCTCGAAGTCCACGTAGACGACGTGGGCGTCCGGGTCGGCCTTCTGCGCGATCTCGTGCACGTTGCCGACCGTCGGGATGCCGGACCCGAGGTCGAGGAACTGGCGGATGCCGCTCTCCATCATGAACAGCACGGCCCGGCGCAGGAACGCCCTGTTCAGCCGCGCGATCGTGCGCGCGTTCGGCTGGGCCTGCAGGAACTTCTCCGCCAGCGCCCGGTCGGCGGCGAAGTTGTGCCCGCCGCCGAGCAGGTAGTCGTAGAGGCGAGCAGCGCTCGGTTTCCCCGTGTCGACGCCTTCCGGAACCCAGCTCACCCGTTCAGACATGGCCACAGGCTACTGACGCGCCACACGCGTGCGGCAGGGGTGGAGCCCATTTGGTCCAGCGCAACCCGCTGCTATCACTGGAAAGTGTGAATCAGGGCGGTGGCGACCGCGACGCCCAGCGCGGTGCCGAGTCCGCGCGCGACGTTGACCAGCCCGCTCCCGACGCCCGCCGACCCCTCCGGCAGCGCACTCATCACCCGTTTCGTGCAGGCGGGCGCGATGATGCCGAGCCCGATGCCGGCCGTCACGAGCTGAACCACTTGTGGCACAGGCAGAATCAGCGCTGTCCCGGCGATCAGCGCCCCGACGGCGATGCCCGGCCGGTGCAGTGCGGTCGCCGCGATGGCGAAACCGAGCGGCAGCGCGGCCGTCGTGAGTCCAATGTGTGCCAACGGTTGTTGCATGGTGAACGGCAGCAACGTCATCGGCGCGAACAACGCGGCGTACGTGAGCAGCACCCCGGCCAGTCCCGGCAGGACCCGCCACGTGGGCTCCGCCTTCTCGGGCTTGGTCTTCGTGCGGGGGAGCAGGTAGTGGCCCGCGATCAGGGCGACCACGCCGATCGGCACGTTGATCGCGAACACCGCCTGCCACCCGTGGTGCTCGGTGAGGTACCCGCCGAGCAACGGCCCGGCCGCGAGCCCGGTGGCCTGCGCGGCGGCCTGGATGCCGAGCGCCTTCCTGCGACTTTCCGGTGCCACCGCCGTGGTCACCAGCGCGACGCTGTTGGCCTGCAACATCGCCGCCCCCACCGCCTGCGCCACGCGGGCCGCGATGAGCGCGTCGAACCCCGGCGCGTACACGCACGCGATGGACGCGCCGGTGAAGAGCGCGAACCCGCAGCTGTAGACGATCTTGCGCCCGACCCGGTCCGCGATCCTGCCCATTGGGACGAGCAGCGCCACGAGCGTGATCAGGTAGCTGAGGGAGATCCACTCCGGATCGTTCTGGAAGTGCCGGCTCATCGCGGGGAACGCGAGCGTGACGATCGAGGCGTCCAACTGCCCCATGAACGCCCCGAAGCACACCGTCGCGATGACCAACCACGGCGCATACGACCGGCGTGCGATCCACGTCGGCCTGGGGGACTCCGTGACGAACCAGTTCATCGCACTCAGATTATATCTGACACAGAGCTATTTCTTCACGTTCAGTAAGATTTCCGCATGTCAGACGAAGCCCGCACGCTCACCGACGTCGTCACTCGCCTGCGCCGGGCGCTGCGGACGAGCATCCGTGCGGACTGGCCGTGGGAATCCCTGCCGATGGCGCAGGTAGAGCTGCTGCAGACCCTCGCGGAGCGCCCGCCGATGAAGGTGGGCGACCTCGCCGCGGTGCTCCGGCTCGCCCCCAACACCGTCTCCGGCCTGGTGTCCCAACTGATCGACTCGGGCCTCGTCGTGCGCGGCGGAGACCCCAAGGACAGGCGGGTAGCACGACTGTCCGTCTCACCACGTGGACACGAACAGCTGCTCGTCTGGCAGCGCGAACACGAGAAGCGCATCGGCTCCGCCCTGTCGAAGCTGGAGCCCTCCGAACGCGAGGACGTCGTCCGCGCCCTGAAGGCCCTGGACCACCTGGTGGAGCACCTTGCCGAACCCAACTGAGCCGATCGACCCGGACGTCGACCTGCACGTTCCGGCCCAGCGCACCGAGCTGCACCTGCCGTTCGTGGCGCTGGTGTCGCTGGGCGGCGGCCTCGGCGGCGTTGCGCGCTATGGGCTGTCACTGGCCGTGCCGGGCGCATGGGGGTTGTTCTTCATCAACGTGCTGGGGTCTTTCCTCATCGGCATGCTGATGGGAATCGTGCCTCGACCGCTGGTGCGCGCCTTCTTCGGCGTTGGGCTTCTGGGCGGATTCACGACCTTCTCGTCGTACGCGGCCTCGTGGTCGTGGGCGCTGGTGGTTACGCCGGTTTGTGCTGTGGCGGCGGCGTTTCTCGGGGTGCGGGTGACGCGGTGACGGTGCTTGCGGTGTTCTTCGGTGCGGCTCTTGGGGCTCCGGCGCGGTACCTGCTCGATCGGTTCGTGCAGTCGCGGCACGAGTCGGATTTCCCGTGGGGGACTTTGACGGTGAACCTGATCGGGTGCTTCCTGATCGGGTTCTTGGTCGGGACGGCTTGGATGCCGCTGCTCGGGGTCGGGTTCTGCGGCGGGCTCACGACGTACTCGACGTTCAGCTACGAGACGGTGAAGCTGCTGGAGGCCGAGAAGTACCGCCTGGCGCTGCTGAACGTCGTGGTCAGTGTCGCTCTGGGGGTGGGGGCAGCGGCCGTGGGCTTGGCGCTGGCACGCTGATCTCTCCGTCTCGCGAGGTGGATGAAGGGTTCCTTCCTCCACCTGGCGTTGAGGAAGGAACCCTTCATCCACGTAACCGCCCAGCAGGCGGGTTGCGGACAAGACCTCTGGCAAGGCGCCTAGGAGACGTCCTTCAGCCGGGACAGCACGTCGGGCAGCGTGCCGGTGTGCACGACGCCAAGTCGTTGCGTGGCACGGGTCAGCGCGACGTACAGGTCCGACGCGCCGCGCGGCGACTCCTCCAGAATCCCTACCGGGTCGACAACGACCACGGAGTCGAACTCCAGGCCCTTCGCGTCGGTCACGCCGAGCACGACGACCTGGGCCTCTTCCAGGTCGTTGCCCATCGACGACCCCGGCACCGCGGCGACCACGGCCGAGCCGACCGGCTGCAGCAGCGCGGCCGGCACGATCACCGCGATCTTGCCGTCGCCGACGGCGGTGATCTCGTCCGCGATGAGCGCGGGTACCGAGGACTCGAACGACGGCACGCGGGAGACCCACGGCGGCACACCGGTCTCGCGCACGGAGGTCGGTGGGACCAGAGAAGAATCCACCGAGGCGAGGACGTCGGCGGCCACCTCCATGATTTCGGCCGGGGTGCGGTAGTTGACGGTCAGCTCCGTGAGACGCCAACGGTTCTGCACGTACGGGGACAGCACGGTGTCCCACGAGGTGGCGCCGCCGATGTCGCCGGTCTGGGCGATGTCGCCGACGACGGTCATGGACTTCGAAGGACACCTGCGCATCAGGGTGCGCCACGCCATGGCCGAGAGTTCCTGGGCCTCGTCGACGATGATGTGGCCGAACGTCCAGGTGCGGTCGGCGGCAGCGCGTTCGGCCGCGGTCTCGTAGCGGTCGACGCCGTGGCGCTCGGCCAGCCTGTACGCATCCATCAGGTCGGTGGCCATCAGGATTTCGGGGTCGGCGTCGTCCTCCAGGTCGAGGATGTCGAGGACGCCCTGGGCGTACTCGATGGCCTGGCGGCGCTGGCGTTCGGCGCGGGCCTTGGCCTCGGTGTCGTCCTCGCCGAGCAGTTCGGCGGCCTCGTCCAGCAAGGGCACGTCCGCCGGGGTCCAGTCGTCGCCCACCCGGTGCAGCAGGTCGCGTTCCTCGCGGGTGAACTTCGACATCGCGCGGTTGCGGCGCTTCGGGTTCGCGTAGAGCTCGGAGAGCAGCGAGAACGGGGTCAGCACCGGCCACAGCGACGAGATGGCCGCCTGGACCTCGTCGGACTCGCGGAGCTCGCGGCGGATGTCGTCCATGTCCGTCTTGTCGAGCAGATGCCCACCGAGACGTGAAGCCACCATCGAGGCCAGGGTCGAGATGATCTCGCGGGTGAACGTGCGGCGGGCCTCGTTGTGCGGGCGGCGGGTCCGGCGCGCCCTGCCCCGTGCGTCGGAGATCGCGCGGCGGTCGAGGCGCAGCACGTCGTTGTCGAAGCGGATGTCGACGAACGCCGGTGCCTCCTGGCGGTCGCGCACGGCCGCGGCGATCACGTCGGCCATCTGGATGCGGCCCTTGACGGCGGCGACCTCGGCCGGCTCGCGACCGGTGGCCGTCAGGCCCGGGTACAGCTCGCCGACCGTGGACAGCAGGACGCCGGTCTCGCCCAGCGACGGGAGGACCTGACTGATGTAGCGCAGGAACGTCGTGTTCGGGCCGACCACGAGCACACCGCGTTTCGCCAGCTGCCGGCGGTGTGTGTACAGCAGGTACGCGGCGCGGTGGAGGGCGACCGCGGTCTTGCCGGTGCCCGGACCGCCCTGCACGACGACGACGCCGTTGAGCTCGGACCGGATGATGACGTCCTGCTCGGCCTGGATCGTCGCGACGATGTCGCTCATCTGGCCGGTGCGCGACTCGTTCAGCGCGGCCAGCAGGGTCGCCTCGCCGGTCAGGCCCTCGTTGCGGGACGGCTCGACCGAGTTGATGTCGAGCACCTCGTCGTCGAGGCCGATGACCTTGCGCGAGCGGGTGCGCAGGTGCCGGCGCCGGCGCACGCCGTCGGGAGAGGCGGCGGTCGCGAGGTAGAACGGCCTGGCGGCGGGTGCCCGCCAGTCCATGAGCAGCGGCTCGTATTCCTTGTCCTCGTCGAAAAGACCGATTCGGCCGATGTAGAAGCGGTCCCCGTTGTGGAAATCGAGCCGGCCGAACGCGAGTCCGTTCTCCACCGCGCTGTACTGGGCCAATTGATCTGTGTACATCGCCACGGAGGTGTCGCGCTCTGACCGCATCTGGTGCGTGCCGCCAGTTTGTCGCAACGATTGTGCGAGTCGTTTCGACGTCTGTTCGCGGAGGTCGTCGAGCCGGCCGTACAACATGGCCACGTATTCCTGCTCCGGCTCCATTTCGGCGAGCCGGAGGTCATCGGAGGGGCTTGACAACTTGCCTCTTTTCTCGATACTGTGCGACGTCAGGTTTTATCCTGCATCGGTCATTCCTGCCCGCACCCCGATCGTGCGAGCGCAGACTGTCTAATCTACACGCAAATCAGCGTGATGCAGGTACGCCTTCCGCAGCAGTGTGGTGAGTTCAACGCGCTCCTGCGCCGTCAACGGCGCCAGCAACTCCTCCTCGTGCGCGCGAGCCGTCTCCAGGCGGTCGCACAACGCCCGCCTGCCCACGTCGGTGATCGACACGGCGAACCGGCGCCGGTCGTGCTCGTCCCGTTTGCGCTGGGCGAACCCGCGTCCCTCCAGGTCGTCCAGCACGGACACCAGGTCGCTCGCGTCCATCCGCACCGCGTCGCTGATCCGCTTCTGCGCCACCGCCTCCCGCTCGGCCAGGAACGCCAGCACCGTCACGTGCGGTGCCCGCAGGTCGCCGCGCGCGAGCCTGCGGGCTTCCCTGACCAGCTGGAGCATCAGGTAGCTGGGCAGATGCAGAAGCTGATCAATGCTCATGTACCTCAGCATAGAAAAGATCTGTCCCCCGATCGTGGATAGCGCTGCGTGATGAACCGGTCCGCAGGGGGTCCGTGCGGGTGAGCGTTGGGGTGACGTTTCTCCACAAACCACCTGCGCACGGCATGGTGGGGGTATGACGCGTGCGGAGATCGTCCGGCTCGCCCGCTGTGTGGTGCGCAGGCCGAGGTGGCAGCTCGTCCTCGCGGTTCTGCTGTCCGCGTGGACCTTCGCCTGGGTGCTCGGCCAACTCGCCGAGAGACCCCTCACCCCGCTCGGAGTACTCGCCTGGACCGGTATTCCCCTCGACGCGGCATCCGTCTGGGTGCAGGAACGTGAGAGCGTTCTCGTCTGGCTCGCCACGCTCGGCGGGCTGAGCTGGGCCGCCACCACCGAGCAGGGCCAGCTGCCCGCGCTCGCCGGGTGGTTCGCGGTCCTGGTCGCGGGAGAAGCAGCCGGGTACGAGCACGCGGTCCAACGCGCGATGCTCAGCATGGCCGTGTTCCTGGTCGTCCTCGCGGTCGTGTCGCTGGGCGGCCGGCGCGCGTTCGTCGTCGACCGCGTCGCCGTCATGCCCAGGGACGTGATGCGAGCCGGCGTCACGGCCGCCGTGCTGACCGCCGTCGTCCCCCTCATCGCCCCTGGTCTGGCCCTGACGCGTCTCGTTAGGCCCTATGTGACGAAACCCCCGAGGCCGCTGCGGCGGGTTGACGTGCCCCTGCTGCGGGAAACCGGGTGACGTGAGTGACTACCTGCCGCCCCCGGCGCCCCCGCGAAGTGCTCTGACGCTGCGGTTGTGGCTCGCCGGGTTCGGCCTGGTCTTCAACTCGGTGGCCGGGTGGCTGGCGCTGCGAGCTGACCTCGTCTGGCTCGCGGTCGTGCTTTTGCTACTCGCCGTTGTCTGCGTTGTGGACTTCGGTTGGGTAGTTCACCGCAAACGCCGCGGAGATCCGGGCTGAAACCTGTCGGGAACCTGTGCTTGGGCATATCGGGTCATATGGATAAAGATGTTCGCGTGCATGAAGACCCGGCTAGGGGCAGGTTAGCCAGGGTGATGCGTCGACAGCCGGTGCAACAGCGTGGCGCGGCTACCGTCTCCGCGATCCTGGACGCTTGTGCGAGCCTGCTGAACGAATACGACTACGACGACATCACCACGGCGCGCATCGTCGATGTGGCCGGAGTGCCCATTGGTTCCTTCTATCAGTACTTCCCGGACAAACGATCTGTTGTCCACGCACTCGCACTGCGCGGGATGGAGACCTATCTCCGCGAGGTCGAGGAGCTCTTCGCCGCGGACCTGATCGCGGACACGTGGCGCGAGGCCATGGCCCAGATCGTCAGCGTCTACCTGCGGATGCTGGGTGAGGTGCCCGGCTTCGGACGGGTGCGGTTCAGCGACATGCTGGACAGCCACCGGCTCGACTCCAGCGTCGACCAGTACGAGCTCATGGCCGAACGGCTGGCGGAGATGTTCGTCAACCGGTTCGGCGCGCACGGCGACGCCCCGGTGACGCTCACCTTCCGCATCGCCGTGCAGACCGCGGACGCGTTGTTCAAGCTCGCCGAACGCGTCGACCCCGAAGATCGCGCGTACGTGGTCGGCACGGCGAACGAGCTGCTCACCGGCATGCTCGGGTCAGTTCTGGAGGCGCCCTCAGAGGCCGTACGCCTCGAGCAGCCGTAGCCAGACCTCGCTGATCGTCGGGTACGAGGGCACCGCGTGCCACAACCGGTCCACGGTGACTTCCCCGACGATCGCGACGGTCGCCGAGTGCAGCAGCTCGGCGACGTCCTGGCCGACGAACGTGACGCCGACCAGCGTCCGCGTGCGCTCGTCCACGACCATCCGCGTCCTGCCGTGGTACCCGTCCGCGTGCAGCGACGAGCCGGCGACCGCGATGTCGAGGTCGACGACCTTGATCTCGCGCCCGGCCTTGCGGGCTTCCTCGGCCGTGTGGCCGACGAACGCCACCTCGGGGTCGGTGAACACCACCTGCGGCACCGCCACGTGGTCCGCCCACGCCTGCCCCGCCGACCGCGGCTTCGGCTCGAACCCGCGGGAGCGCTCCAGGATCGCCGTGCCGACCGCCCGTCCCTGGTACTTGCCCTGGTGCGTCAGCAGCGCACGCCCGGTGACGTCACCGGCCGCGTACAGCCATCGTCCGTCCACACCGGACACCAGGCCGGAGTCGTCGATGGTCAGCGGCTTGCCGTCCTTCGTCGCCGGCACCCGTCCGGTCGCGACGAGGATCTCCGAGCCCTTGAGCACCCGGCCGTCCTGCAACGTCAGCGCACCCGGCGCGATGGCCGACGCACGGGCGTTGAGCAGCACCTCGACGCCGTCCTCCTGCAGCCCTTCGACGACCAGCGGCCCGACGAACTCCTCCAGCCGCGGCAACGGCCGGTCACCGGACACGACCAGCGTCACCTTCGACCCGAGCCGCGCCCACGCCTGCGCCATCTCGACGCCGACCACGCCACCGCCCAGCACCACCAGCGAGTCCGGCACCTCGCGCGCCGACGTCGCATCCCGCGACGTCCACACAGGAGTGTCGGCGATACCTTCGAGCGGCGGCATCTTCGGCACGCTGCCGGTGCACACCACGACGGCCTGGCGCGCCCGGTGCACGTCGCCGCCGACGGTGACCTCGCGTTCGCCGGTGACCTCGCCGTCGCCGCGGATGACCGTGATGTTCTCCGACTCGGCCCACTTGACCTGGCCGGAGTCGTCCCAGTTCGACGTGAAGCTCGTCCGGCGGGCGAGCACCGCGGCGGGGTCGAGCGAGCCCGCGTGCACGCCCTGCACGCGCCGGGCGGCCGCGAGCGCGTGACCGGGCCGCAGCAACGCCTTCGACGGCATGCACGCCCAGTACGAACACTCGCCGCCGACCAGCTCCTTCTCGATCATGGCGGTGGACAGGCCTCCCGCGGCCGTCCGCCACGCCACGTTCTCCCCTACAGGGCCACCACCGATGACGATGACGTCGAAGTCCATGGCGCCCACAGTAGGCGCGAACCAACCACCTGGCCGGAAGTCCTGCCCGCTCTGGCGCCCAAGCCCGGCGTGCCAGGTGCTCGATGAACGGCGCATTCGTCCACCTCAGGTGGACG
>NZ_JBEXJN010000038.1:0-95548 GCF_040609115.1 Lentzea sp. NPDC004782 | reverse complement strand
TGTTGCCGCCCACATCTATCCCCCCTCTTCCTTCCCCCCCCCCCAAACCCCCACGACGCAAGCGCTCCTGCCAGCCACAGCAAGAAGGGCTAGCGACCGGCCCAGTCCCGCCACACCACCCGGCGGGCGACCTTCGACCGCGCGCCGATCACGAGCCGCTGCACGACCGTCACGGGCATCCTCAGCAGCACCTCGCCGAGCACCCGCGCCCGCAGGCCGAACGTGAAGTTGGCCGCATCGGGCACGTTCTCGCGGAACGGCAGCAACGCCGTGATCACCAGGAACCGGGCCAGCTCCCGCACCGCCACCGGTCCCGGCGCGCACCGCAGCAGCATCAGCAGCCGGTTGCGCTCGTTCCACCGGTGGAACAACGCCGAGCCCGGCCGCGTGCTCGCGCCGTGCCGGTGCCGCACCCGCGCCGGCCCCACCGAGATCACCCGGTGGCCGGCCAGCCGCAGCCGCCACGCCGTGTCGGTGTCCTCGTAGTAGCAGAAGAAGCTCGCCGGCACGCCACCCGCGGCGCGCAGCTCGGACGTCCGCAGCAGGGCCGCGCCACCGCAGAACCCGAAGACCTCGCGCCCGGCGAGCACGACGTCCTTGCCGTGGCCGTCCGAGGTCAGCGCCACACCGACGGACTGCGTCGAGCCGTCCGTCAGCAGGATCGAGGACGTGGCCGCGGCCGCGCCGGGATCACCGTCGAGAGCGTGCTCCAGCTCGGTGAGCCACGACGGGTCGGGCACGGCGTCGTCGTTGAGCCACGCCACGTACGGGGTGTCGACCAGGTCGAGCACAGCGGCCAGCCCGCCCGCGTAGCCGAGGTTGCGCGGCAGCCGCACGACCTCATGTCCGCTGATCAACGCGGCTGTGCCGTCGTCGGACGCGTTGTCGACAACGATCGTCCTATGTGGACTCTTCTGGGCCGCGAGGGCGTCCAGGCACGCCGTGATGTGGTCACGCCCGCGCCACGTCACGACCACCACGGTGCTGAGTGCCGACACGGCGTGAGACGGTACGCGACGTGCCCGAGCTCGTAGTGCTGACCGAGCAACTCAACGCCCCCGTCCCCGGCGGCACCGGCCGCTACACGGCCGAGCTGCTGCGCGCCCTCGAGGACACCGCGCCCGCCGGCTGGACCGTCACCACCGCGGCGACAGCCGGTGCGGACCGCGTGATCAGGGTGCCGCGCCGGGTGCTGGTGGCGTTGTGGGAACGGGGACTGCCGCCGAAGCTCGGACCGCACGTGCACGCACCCACGCCGCTCGCCCCGCTGCCGGGCGCGGTCGTGACCGTGCACGACGTCGTGCCGTGGACGCATCCGGAAACGCTGACGCCCCGCGGCGTCGCGTGGCATCGCAGGGTCATCGCGAAGGCCGCCCGGCAGGCACGCGCGCTCGTGGTGCCGACGCAGGCCGTCGCGGACCAACTGCGGACCCACTTGCGCGTCGAAGTTCCGGTCCACGTGGTGCCCAACGGAGTCACGAAACTCGTCGGCGGAAAACCGGCCGATCTGCCTGACCGGTACGTGCTCGCGGTCGGCACGATCGAGCCGCGCAAGGGCTTCGACCTGCTGGTCCGGGCGACCGAACGGCTGCGCGTCCCGCTGGTCGTGATCGGGCCGCAGGGCTGGGGCGGTGTCGATCTCCGCGCACCGCACGTGACGTTGCTGGGCAAGGTCTCCGACGAACGGCTGGCGTCGGTGCTCGCGGGGGCAACGGTGCTGGCAGCACCCAGTTTGGCCGAGGGTTTCGGGCTGCCGGTGCTGGAAGCGATGGCGGCGGGGGTGCCGGTCGTGCACTCCGACGACCCGGCGCTCGTGGAGGTCGCGGGAGGCGCGGGAACGGTCGTGCGGCGGGGCGATCTGGGGTCGTTGACGGAAGGTCTGCGTGCCGTTCTGGCTGATCCGCATCACACCGTCGAGGCAGGGATCACCCGGGCGAGTGAGTTCACCTGGGCAAACACCGCACGCGGAGTCTGGGACACCCACACTTAACGACCGGATTAGCGCAATCCCGCTAAACGCATTCGCAACTGACATTACGCTAGCTGATCGTGCCGACCGCCGAACCCAGCGTGCTGATCGACGCCACCGCGGTCCCCGCAGATCGAGGTGGCGTCGGCCGTTACGTGGATTCGCTCGTCGCCGCACTGGACGCCGACGGCGCCAAGCTGTCCGTGGTGTGCCAGCCGCGCGACGAAGATCTGTTCACCAAGATCGCGCCGAACGCCCGCGTCGTGCGGGCCGCGGACGCCGTCGCCACCAGGACGGCACGCCTGGCCTGGGAGCAGACGACGTTGCCGCGCCTGGTGCGGTCGCTGGGAGTCGACGTCGTGCACTCACCGCACTACACGCTTCCGCTGGCCAGCAAGGCCGCATCGGTCGTGACGCTGCACGACGCCACGTTCTTCACCGACCCCGTGCTGCACTCGTCGGTCAAGGCCCGCTTCTTCCGCGCGTGGACCCGCGCCTCGCTGAAGCGCGCGGATCTGTGCGTGGTGCCGTCCCAGGCGACGTCCGACGAGCTGGTGCGCGTCGCCGGAGCCGACCGCCGCGTCCTGCACATCGCGCAGCACGGCGTCGACACCGAGCGCTTCCACCCGCCGTCACCGGACGAGGTCATGACGGTGCGGCGCACGTTGTCGTTGGGGGACATGCCCTACGTGGCGTTCCTCGGCGCGCTCGAGCCGCGCAAGAACGTCCCGGCGCTGATCCGCGGGTTCGCCCAGGCGGTGGTCGGCCGCGAGAACCCGCCCGCGCTCGTGCTCGCCGGCCAGCCGGGCTGGGACAGCCAGGTCGAACGGGCCCTGGACTCCGTCCCGCACCGGATCCGCGTGATCCGCGCCGGCTACCTGCCGTTCGAACAGCTCGCGGGTTTCCTGGGCGGCGCGGAACTGGTCGCCTACCCGTCGCTCGGAGAAGGCTTCGGCCTGCCGGTGCTCGAAGCGATGGCGTGCGGCGCCTGCGTGCTCACCACCCGAAGACTCTCACTGCCGGAGGTGGGCGGCGAGGCGGTCGCGTACTGCGGTGTCGGAGCGGGGGACATCGCGGTGGGGATCGCCGACCTGCTGGACGACCCCGCCCGCCGCTCGGCCCTGGCCGCGTCCGGGCAGCAGCGTGCGAAGGACTTCTCGTGGGCCGTGAGCGCCGAACGGCACCGGCTGGCCTACGAGCGGGCGGCCTTGGTGCGTCACCGGCGGTGAAACCCGACGCACTACTGTGTCGCGCGTGAACTACGGCGACGGACTTGGTGTCGTGACGGTCACGTACTCGCCGGGCGAGACGCTGGCACCGTTCGTGGACACCCTGGCGAAGGCGACCACCCGCCCTGTGCAGGTGATCCTCGCCGACAACGGTTCCACCGACGGCGTGCCGGAGCAGGTGGCGGCCGAACGCGAGCACGTCACGTTCCTGCCGACCGGCGGGAACCTGGGCTACGGCGGTGGCGCGAACCGCGGTGTCGCGGCACTGGGGCCGGACGTCGGCTGGGTGCTGATCTCCAACCCCGACATCGAGTTCGCCCCCGGCAGCGTGGACACGTTGATCGAGGCGGCGTCCCGGTGGCCGCGGGGCGGCATGTTCGGGCCGTTGATCCGCGAACCGAACGGTGAGGTCTACCCGTCGGCGCGGCTGCTGCCGTCGCTCGGCCGCGGTCTCGGGCACGCGGTGTTCGGCGTGTTCTGGAAGTCGAACCCGTGGACGCGCGCGTACCGGCAGGAGACGACGCCGGTCGAGCGCACCGCCGGGTGGCTGTCGGGCAGCTGCTTCCTGATGCGGCGCGAGGCGTTCGACTCGGTCGGGGGCTTCGACGAGCGCTACTTCATGTACTTCGAGGACGTGGACCTCGGCGAGCGGGTCGGCAAGGCCGGCTGGCAGAACGTCTACGTGCCCGACGCCGAGGTCACCCACATCGGCGGTCACTCCACGGCGCGGTCCTCGGGCCGGATGCTGCGCGAGCACCACCGCAGCGCCTACCGGTACCTCGCCGACCGGCACCAGGGCGTGCTGTGGGCACCGTTCCGGCTGCTGGTGAAGGCCGGGCTGACGCTGCGGGTGAAGATCCTCACGCGCGGGTGAACCTGCTCGGGTCGCACGCGTCCTCCCAGCATGGGGAGGCAGCCGTGAGACGACCGGTACCGCTCATCGTGATCGGGCTGGCCGCGATCGCCGCCGCTGTCGTGCTCGGCGCGATCGTGCCGGAGGAGTACGAGCTCGCGGTGCTGGTCCCGTGCTGCCTGCTGTCGCTCGCGTTCGCGTGGGGCGTCGGCAAGCTCGGGCCGGCGTGGCTGGTGCTGCCCGCGATCATGGTCGCGATCCCGGGCACGGCCGTGCTGGTCAGCGACGGCCACCGCGCGTTGATGGACGTGCTGGCCACGCCCCAGACGTGCGTGATCACCGCCGTCGAGGACGTCCCCGGACCGGACAACCCGGCGTTCGCGCACCACCTCACCTGCCCCGACGGCGCCCAGCTGCGGATCGTCGTGCTGGGCGAGCCGGAGAAGAAGATGCCGCCGGGCCCGGCCACCGTGCTGCGGCACCCGGTCATGCGGCCGTTGCTCGCCGACCGCAACGACTGGTCCGACGAGTGGGTGTTCGGGGTGCCGATCGCGATCTTGTTGTTGCTGATCTGCGCAACCACACTGCGGGCGCGCAGAGTGATGAGGCAGGCTTAGCCCGTGGATCGCGCATCACTGCCCGTCGTGTCCGTCGTCGTCGTGAACTACCGAGGCGTGGAGGACACGATCACCTGCGTGCGCGGGCTGACCGAGGTGGACTACCCGGCCGAGCTGCTGCAGGTGGTCGTCGTCGACAACGAGGCGCACGACACCGCGCGGCTCACCGCCGAACTGCCCGGCGCCAAGATCGTCACCTCCGAGCGGAACCTCGGTTTCGCGGGCGGCTGCAACCTCGGCGTCGAGCACGCCACGGGCAGCGTGCTGGCGTTCCTGAACAACGACGCGCGCGCGGACCGCGCGTGGATCAAGACGGCGATCAGGGTGTTCCAGTCGGAACCGTCGGTCGGCGCGGTCGCGAGCAAGGTGCTCGACTGGGACGGCAAGAAGATCGACTTCGTGGACGGCGGCCTGACCTGGTTCGGCATGGGCTACAAGCGCCACGCCGGGCAGGACGACGACGGCGCGCACGACGACCCCCGCGACGTGCTGTTCGGCACCGGCTCGGCGATGTTCGTGCGCGCGGACGTGTACCGCGAGCTCGGCGGGTTCGACGACCGGTTCTTCATGTTCTACGAGGACGTCGACCTCGGCTGGCGGCTCAACCTGCGCGGCTGGCGGGTCCGCTACGAGCCCGCGTCGCTCACGTTCCACCGCCACCACGCCTCGATGAGCTCGATCGACCACAGCCGCGAGCTGTACCTGCTGGAGCGCAACGCCCTCGCGGCGCTGTACAAGAACTTCTCCGACGAGACGCTGGCGAAGGTGCTGCCCGCCGCCCTGGCGCTGTGCGTGCGCAGGGCGACCGCGCGCGGGGAGATCGACCCGACGCAGTTGGAGATCACCCGCAGGCCGGCGGACCCCGCGTCCGACCGCGAACCGGTCGGGGTGTCGCGCCAGGCGCTGGCCGGGTTCCTCGCCATCGACCAGTTCGTCGAGCTGATGCCGTCGCTGGCGGAGTCGCGCAAGATCGAGCAGGCCGCGCGCCGCCGGTCCGACACCGACCTGGTTCCGTTGATGCGCAAGGCGTTGGAGCCCGCCTATCCCCTGCCGCGCTACCTCGCGGCGCACGACGTCCTCGTCGACGTGCTGGGTCTCGACGACGTGTTCGGCAAGCCGCGCAAGATCCTGGTGATCACCGGTGACGCGATCTCGGACCGGATGGCCGGGCCCGCGATCCGCGCGTGGCACATGGCCGACGTGCTGTCCGGCGAGCACCAGGTGCGGTTGGTCACGACGAACCCGCTGTGCGTGCCGCCGGACGCGCCGTTCGCCGTCGAACGGGCGCGGCCGAAGGAGCTGCCGCCGCACGTCGCGTGGGCGGACGTGATCGTGCTCCAGGGCCACGCGCTGGAGATGATGAGCGAGCTGAAGAAGGCGTCGTCGACCAAGATCGTGGTTTGCGACATGTACGACCCGATGCACCTGGAGCTGCTGGAACAGGGCAAGGACGACACCGACGAGAAGCGCGCCCTCGACCTGAAGACCGTCACACGGGTGCTGAACACCCAGCTCGAACGCGGTGACTTCTTCCTGTGCGCGTCCGAACGGCAGCGGCACTTCTGGCTCGGCCACCTCGCCGCGCTCGGCCGGCTCACGCCGACGTTGTACGACAACGACCCCACGACCCAGTCGCTGCTCGGGATCGTCCCCTTCGGACTGCCGGGCAAGCCGCCGCAGCGCACCGGCCCGGCGATCAGGGGCGTGGTGCCGGGCGTGTCCGACAGCGACAAGGTCGTGATCTGGGCCGGTGGCGTGTACTCGTGGTTCGACCCGCTGTCGTTGATCCGCGCGATGAGCTCGCTGCGCGAGCGGCGGTCCGACGCGAAGCTGTTCTTCCTCGGCATGAAGCACCCGAACCCCGAGGTGCCGGACATGGACATCGCCGGCCAGACGCGGGCGCTGTCCGCGTCGCTCGGGCTGACCGGCGAGAACGTGTTCTTCAACGACGGCTGGGTGCCCTACCACGACCGGCAGAACTACCTGCTGGACGCCCAGTGCGGGGTCACCACGCACTACGAGCACGTGGAGACCACGTTCGCGTTCCGCACGCGGGTGCTCGACTACCTGTGGGCGGGGCTGCCGATCGTCACCACGTCCGGCGACTCGTTCGCGGACCTGGTGCTGCGGGAAGGTTTGGGCGTCGTCGTACCGCCGGAGGACCCGGACGCGCTCGCCGACGCGCTGGAGAAGGTGCTCTACGACGAGGAGTTCGCGGCCGCGTGCCGTGAGCGCATCGCCGTCGTCCGCGAGCGGTTCACCTGGGAGACGGCGCTCGCGCCGCTGGCGGAGTTCTGCCGCGACCCCAGGCCCGCCGCGGACCGTCTGCCGGGCTCCGCACCACTGGTGCGCACACCGGGGTTGAGCAAGGCGGACAAGGTGAAGCGGGACCTGCGGCTGGTGCGCGAGTACCTGGACGCGGGCGGCCCGACAGAGTTGGCCAAGCGGGCGACGGGGCGTCTGCGCAAGATCGCGCGTGGTGGACATGGCTGAACCCCTCTCCGTGCTGCTCGACGGCACGCCCCTGCTCGGACATCGCACCGGAATCGGCCGCTACACCGCGGCACTGGCCGAAGAACTGGCGTCCATGCCGGAGGAGGCCGACGTACGGGCGGTCGCGTTCACCCTGCGCGGCTGGCGCGCGTTGCGGACGGTGCTGCCGCACGACGTCACCGCGCGCGGCCTGCCCGTGGCGGCTCGGGCGTTGCGCCGGATGTGGCTGAGCGCACCGTTCCCGCCGGTGGAGATGCTGGCCGGGTTCTCCGACGTCATGCACGGCACGAACTTCGTGCTCCCCCCGACCGTGCGCGCCGGCCGGGTCGTCACGATCCACGACCTGGCTTTCCTCGACGCGCCCGGCGACCTGCCGCCGTCGGACCGCCGGTTGCCGGAGCTGGTGCGGCTCTCGGCCCAGCGCGCGGACGTGATCTGCACGCCCACCGCGGCCGTCGCTTCCGTTGTCGCGGAACGGTTCGCGGTCCCGCTGGAGAAGATCGTCGTGACCCCGCTGGGCGTCGACCCGGCGTGGTACGCGGCGCGGCCGCCCTCCGCCACGCTGCGCGGCCGGCTGGGGTTGCCGTCGGAGTACCTGCTGTTCGTCGGCGCGGACGGACCGCGCAAGGGCCTTCAGTACCTGGCGAAGGCGCACGCGTCCGATCCTTCGCTGCCGCCGCTGGTGATAGTCGGACCGGGCCGGTCCGGTGTGGACGGTCGGGTGCTGCGGACCGGGTACCTGCCGGACGTGCACCTGCGGTCCGTGGTGGCCGGGGCCACCGCCCTGGTGCTGCCGTCGCGCGACGAGGGCTTCGGGCTGCCGGTGCTGGAAGCGTTGGCGTGCAACGTTCCTGTGGTGTGCTCGGACGTGCCCGCGCTGCGCGAGGTCGCCGGTGGGCACGCGCTGCACGTGCCGGTCGGTGACGTCGAGGCGCTGGCCGAGGGGCTGGCTCAGGCCGTGGCGGCACCGGCGACTCCGGCGGCTCAGGCGGAACGGCGGGCGTACGCGTCCGGGTTCACCTGGCGGCGGTGCGCGGAGAAGACGGTCGAGGCGTACCGGCAGAGCCGGGCGTGACGCCGCACCTGCGGTTGATCGGCGCGAACTTCCTCGACGACCCCGACCGCGAGGAGTTCGCCGCCGAGCTCTCCGAGAGGGGACTCGCCGCCACCGACGAGGAGATCGAGACGCTGCTGCGGTCGGCGTGGCGGGAGCAGCTGACCGGCGCGTACCTCGCCGGTTTCGCGCGCCGCACGGCGTTCCGCGACCGCATCGGCGCGCTGCTCGTGGAGAGCGAGACCTCCTACGCGGGCCAGGGTTGCTGCTTCGCGCTGGCCGCGTTCGGCGGGCCCGACGACGCCGAGTGGCTCGCCACGTACCTCGACCGGTGGCTGCCGGAGCTGAACTGCCAGTACGACCAGCCGTGGGCGATGGGCGCGTTGGTGACCATCGACCCGGCCCGCGCCGAGACGTTCGCCGGCGCCTGGCAGCACTGGATCGACCACGGTTGCCGGGGACGCGGCTACCGCGGTCTCACCGACGAGCGCGAGCGGATCAGAGCGCTGCTCGCGTTGCAGGGCGTCAGGAAACCCCGACGCCCGAACGACTTCACCGAGAATGCGGCCTCGGCGAGTACTTGTCGAACTGGCTCAGCGAGACCTGTCGCGAGCCCGTGACGGCGGCAACGCACTTCAGGAAGCGCTGCCGATCGGTATCCGCTGTCGCGGGACGCTGGGGGTTGCGCCCGGAATCGAACATGCCGAACAGGTTCCCGCACTTGGAACGGGCGTGCCAGACCGGTCACCCCAATGGCGCAGCACCGGTACGGGGAGCTACCACGCCCGCCTTGAATGCCTCCGAAAGGGCGCTTCGCCAGTGCGGCAAAGGGCGCAGTCCCGCTGCTGCCCAGGACGCGCCCGACAGCACCGAGTAGGCAGGCCGCGGGGCCGGTCGCGGGAAGTCGGCGGTGGTGCAGGGCCGCACGCGGGCCGGGTCGGCACCCAGCTCGGCGAAGATCGCCTGGGCGAAGCCGAACCACGTCGTCTCGCCGCCTCCGGTCGCGTGCAGCAGGCGGGCCGGCGGCAGCACCGAGACCAGTTCCAGCAGGCCGGCGGCGAGGTCGTGCGACCACGTCGGCGAACCGACCTGGTCGTCCACAACGGACAGTTCGGGACGTGAGGACTCCAGTGCCGCCATGGTCTTCACGAAGTTCGAGCCGTGCGCGCCGTAGACCCACGAGGTGCGCACGACCCAGCCGCCCGCGGCCAGCACGCGGCGTTCGCCTTCGAGCTTCGTGCGCCCGTACGCGGACTTCGGGCCGACGGGGTCGGACGGCTCGTACGGCCGCGTGCCGTCACCGGCGAACACGTAGTCCGTCGACACGTGGATCAGCGGAATGCCAAGCGACGCACACGCTTCAGCCAGCAGGCCGGGCCCGACGGCGTTCACCTCGAACGCGCGGCCCTCGTCGGTCTCAGCCGCGTCGACGGCGGTGTACGCGGCACAGTTGATCACCGCGGTGGCGCCGGCGAGGTCGTCGACGGCGACACGCGTCACATCCAGCTCGGCCGACGGCACCGCGCGGACGTCGGGTGACAGGGCAGCGAGGTCGTGGCCGAGCTGACCACGACCACCGGGAACGAGAATCAACGCCTCAGCCCTTCGCCAGCCCGGCGCGCTTCTTGAGCGGCTCCCACCAGGCCCGGTTCTCGCGGTACCACTCCACCGTGTCCGCGAGGCCCACGGCGAAGTCGACCTGCGGCGCGTAGCCCAGCTCGGACGAGATCTTGGTGATGTCCACCGAGTAGCGGCGGTCGTGTCCCTTGCGGTCGGTCACCGGTTCCACGAACGACCAGTCGCGGCCGGTCGCGGCGAGCAGCCTCTCGGTCAGCTCGCGGTTGGTGAGCTCGGTGCCGCCGCCGATGTTGTAGATCTCTCCCGGCCGACCGGCCTCGGCGACGAGCTGGATGCCGCGGCAGTGGTCGGCGACGTGCAGCCAGTCGCGCACGTTCAGGCCGTCGCCGTACAGCGGCACCTTCTCACCGTCGATCAGATTGGTGACGAAGAGCGGAATCACCTTTTCGGGGAACTGGTACGGCCCGTAGTTGTTCGAGCACCGAGTGATGCTCACCGGCAGTCCGTGCGTGCGGTGGAACGCCCGCGCGAGCAGGTCGGAGGAGGCCTTCGAGGCCGAGTACGGCGAGTTCGGCTCCAGGACGTGCGTCTCCGACCAGGAACCCTCCTCGATCGAGCCGTAGACCTCGTCGGTCGACACGTGCACGAACCGGCCGACGCCCGCGTTCAGCGCCCCCTGCAGCAGGGTCTGGGTGCCGAGGACGTTGGTCAGCACGAAGTCGGCCGAGCCCGTGATGGAGCGGTCGACGTGCGACTCGGCGGCGAAGTGCACCACGACGTCGGTGCCGCGCATCTGCTCGGCGACCACGGCCGGGTCGCAGATGTCGCCGCGGACGAACTCGAACTTGCCGGCGACCGGTGCGAGGTTGGTCTCACTGCCCGCGTAGGTGAGCTTGTCCAGCACCACCACTTCGGCACCCGCGAAGGCCGGGTACGAGCCGCTCACCAACTCCCGCACGTAGTGCGAGCCGATGAACCCGGCCCCACCTGTCACCAGTACGCGCATGCTCAGTTCCTCCCGTGGTGTTCCCCGCTCGCAGTCTGTCACGTGGCTCATCGCTGCAACCCACAGCGACGTCACGTCGTGTGTCTTATAAACGACTAAACTCGTGGCGTGGTGGGGGAGGAAACAGTGGAAGGCAGAAGCCTGCCGGTCAGGGTGCAGGCCACCCGGCCGTCGGCGGCTTTCCGCACGTTCCTGGTGACGGGAAAGATCTTCGTCGCTCTCGTCTCGGCGGCTGTGCTCCTGCTCACGTCCTACGGCTGGGGCAAGATCAAGGGCGCGAACGACGGCATCGTCAAGACCGAGGTCATCTCGGAAGAGCTCACCAAACAGGGGCCCAAGCCGCTCGACGGCGCCGTCGACATCCTCCTGGTCGGCATGGACAGCCGCACCGACGCGCAGGGCAACCCGCTGTCGGAGGAAGCGCTCGCCCTGCTCAACGGCGGGTACGCCGACGGCGAGCAGAACACCGACACGATGATCCTCGTGCACATCCCGGTCGACGGCACCCGCGCGGTCGCGATCTCGTTCCCCCGCGACTCCTATGTGGAGATCGCCGACGGGTTCGGCAAGCACAAGCTCAACTCCGCGTTCGCCCGCCAGCGCAACACCGTCGACCAGCAGCTGCGCGCCAAGGGCGAGACCGACGAGCAGAAGATCCGCACCGAGTCGATGGCCGCCGGCCGCAAGACGCTGATCAAGACCATCGAGAACATGACCGGCGGCACCGTGCGGATCGACCGGTACGCCGAAGTCAACCTCGCGAGCTTCTACGAGGTCACGAAGGCCATCGGCGGGGTCGAGGTGTGCCTGAAGGAGGACACCTCCGACCGCGACTCCGGCGCGAACTTCAAGGCGGGCCCGCAGACGATCGAGGGCGCGCGGGCGCTGTCGTTCGTGCGGCAGCGCAAGAACCTCCCCGGTGGCGACCTCGACCGCATCGTGCGGCAGCAGGTGTTCATCGGGGCGCTGGCGAAGAAGGTGCTGTCGAGCGGCACGCTGACCGACCCGGCCAAGCTGAACGGGCTGGTCGAGGCCGTGCAGAAGTCGGTGGTGCTCAGCACCGGCTGGGACATCACCACGTTCGCCGAGCAGATGCAGGGCCTGGTCGGCGGCAACTTCGAGTTCCGCACGATCCCGGTCGGTGACCCGATGGACACCTACGGCGACGGAAACGTGCTGCCGGTGAACCCGGCGCAGGTGCGGAAGTTCCTCACGAGCCTCGCGGCGGACAACTCCCCGTCCAGCTCGTCCGCGCCGACGCCGACCACGACGCTGCCCGCGCCGCCGAACTCGTCGATCACCGTGCAGGTCTACAACGCGGCGAACGTGCAGGGTCTCGCGAGCACCGTGCTGAACGCGTTGGCGGCGAAGGGGTTCAAGCGCGGCCTGGTCGCCTCGGCGCCGCAGACCAGCGACACCACCGTGGTGAAGTACGCGGCGGGCGAGGAGGGCTCCGCGCGCAAGGTCGCGGCCGAGCTCGGACCGAACGTGGGCGTCCAGCAGGACGCTTCCGTCCGAAGTGGACAGGTGCAGGTCTTCGTCGGCACCGACTACTCCGCGCCGACGAACGACGAGGACGTCGACCCGCAGGGCGTCCCGGGTTCGTCGACCGCTCCGTCGAGCAGCGCGCCGCCGATCACGGCGGCCGGACTGGTCTGCGTGAACTGAATCCCCGGCGCGACGGACTTCCGGTCGTTACGCTGAGCACGCATATCCAGCACACGGAGGACGTACGTTGAGCGCTGCCACTCGCGCGAAGAAGACCGCACTGGTCGCCGGCCGGACGGTCGTCGCGCTGGTCGCCGTGGCGACGCTGGTGTTCTCCGGATACTTCTGGACCGCGCTCAAGCTGGTCAAGCAGAACACCAACACCACGCAGATCCTCAACGTGCTGGAGGACATCCCGAACTCGCCGGCCGTCGAGGACGGCGCGATGGACATCCTGCTGGTGGGCAGTGACAGCCGCACGGACGCCCAGGGGCGCCCGCTGCCGCCGGACGTGCTGCGCAAGCTGCGCACCGAGGGCACGGACACGGTGAACACCGACACGATCATCGTGATGCGGGTGCCGCGCAACGGCGGCAAGGTGAGCGCGATCTCGATCCCCCGCGACACGTACGTGCCGATCGCGGGCTTCCGCGAAGACAAGATCAACTCAGCTTACGGCGCGGTGAAGTACCTGACCGCCGAACGGCTGCAGGCCGAGGGCGTGACCGACCAGCAGGAACGCGAGCGCAAGTCGGACGAGGCCGGGCGCAAGGCGCTGGTGCAGGCCGTGCAGGACCTCACCGGGATGCGGATCGACCACTACGCCGAGATCAACCTCTACGGCTTCTACCTGCTGACCGAGGTGATCGGCGGCGTGAAGGTGTGCCTGAAGGCCGGCACGTCGGACCCGAACTCGGGCGCGAACTTCCGCGCGGGCGAGCAGGTCATCTCCGGCGGCGACGCGCTGTCGTTCGTGCGGCAGCGGAACATGCCCGGCGGTGACCTCGGCCGCATCGCACGGCAGCAGGTGTTCATGTCGCAGGCGATGAAGCAGTTGCTGTCCGCGGGCACGTTCACCGACGCGGGCAGGTTGAAGGGCCTGCTGGACGCCGTCTCGAAGTCGGTCGTGGTGGACGAGAAGCTGGACCTCGCGACGCTCGCCGCGCAGGCGCAGGGCCTCGCGTCGGGCAACGTGGAGTTCGCCACGATCCCGGTGACGAACATCGACGCGCGCAACGAGCGCGGGCAGAGCGTGGTCACGGTGGACCGCGACGCGGTGCGGACCTGGGTGGCGCAGCAGATCGGCGAGACGGCCAAGCCGGTGCCGTCGTCCACGACCCCCACCACACCCGCGAAGTTCGGTCCTGAGAAGCTGCTCTCGCTGGACGGCATGCACGCCGTGGCAGCGCAACAGGATGTGCCCTGCGTCGACTAGGAGTGCCGCGTGAGCGTGACCGAGATCCTCTTCACGCCGTTGCTGAAGGCCGATCCGGGTCGTCCGCTGATCACGCACTTCGACGACGCGGCGGGCACGCGGATGGAGCTGTCCCGCGCGACGGCCGCGAACTGGGCGGCGAAGACGGCGAACTGGCTGCGGGACGAGCACGACGTCGAGCCGGGTGACCCGGTGGCGGTGCTGCTGCCCGCGCACTGGCAGACGGCGGGCCTGCTGCTCGGCGCGTGGTGGTGCGGCGCCCGCGTGGTCGGCGCCGGCGAGCGCGCTCGGGTGGCCGTGGTGCCGCCGGGCGGCACGGCGGACGCGGACGTCGTGGCGGTCGCGTCGCTGGACGTCTGGGGCCGCGGGGCCGGAGCTCCGGTCGACTACCTGGACGACGTGCGTGCGCACGGCGACGACTTCACGCCGTGGTCGCCGATCGAGGGTTCGACGCCCGCACTCGGTGAGTCCACTGTGGACGAGGTGGTCGCGCAGGCGCGTGAGTTCGGCGCGAAGCTGGGACCCGAGCCGCGCGTGTTGTCCACTTTGGAGTGGGATGTGCCTTCCGGTGTGCTGGAAGGGTTCCTGGCGGTGCTGGCGGCCGGCGGCTCGCTGGTGCAGGTGAGCAATCCCGACGCGGGCCGCCTGGCCGCGCGCCGGGACAGCGAGAAAACTACGCTGCAGCTGGGTTGAGCACCTTGTTGTTCTTGAACAGCACGCGGTCCAGCGCGTAGGCACCACCGTTGAAGCCGAGCGCGAGCGCGGCCGCACCGAGCACCACGACGAGCTCCGAGCCGCCCTGACCGAGCAGGCCGTTCGGCAGGTGCACGAGGAACAGCGCGCCGAGCATGTCGACCGCGAGCAGCAGGCCGGCGATCGGCAGCGCGACCCCGGCGATCAGCGCGAGACCACCGGCGAGCTCGACGGTCGCGGCGAACGCGGCCGAGACCGAAGGCAGCGGCACACCCATCTTCTCGAACGACGCGCCGGTGCCGGCGAGACCCCACTCGGTCCACTTCTGCCAGCCGTGCGCGACGAACACGATGCCGATGCCGATCCGGCCGATGAGTGCGGTGACGTCCTTCACCATGGTGACTGCTCCCCGATCCTGTCGTTCCACCGTCAGTCGTTCAACTTCGAACCAAATCTAGTACAGATTTGAACGACCTCACGAAAACGAGAGGAACCCAACAGCGAATCCACAGGTCCTCACACGGTGGACAACCCGTACGTCGTGGTGCGGACGGGTGGCGAGCACCCCGAGGTCTTCAGCACGAACCCGAGGTGGGAGCGCACAGACCTGCGGCACGGACGTCCCGAGCCCTTCGAGGCAGGCCGGGTCGCGCTCCGCACGCGCCCGGCCCGTTGCTACTTCCGCAACTGGACGCCTTCGCCCTTGGCGTTCGTGAGGGTCAGCGAGCCGCGGTCGATCTTGTACGTGACCTGGCCTGCCAGCACGCCCAGCATCGCCCTGTCCGCCGCCATCTCGTCCGGTCCGCACGCCTTGTAGGTGACGGAAACCGAGTCGAACGCGATGGTCTGACCGTCCACTTTGTACGATCCGGAAGCGTTGTTGCAGCCGGTGAACGCGGTCATCTTGCCGTCCTGGAACTGCAGCGTGGCCGGCACGCCACCGGGGACCGACGACACCGCGTCCGCCTGGATGAGGCTGGTCAGTTTCCAGGTCCCGCCTTCGAGCTTCGCCGGCGCCTCGGCCGACAGCACGATCTCGGTGTTCGGCCCGGTGACGACCAGGTTCGCGCCGTCGAGCTTCCACGACGGTGTGGCGGAGAGCAGCTTCGTCAACCACTCGTCCTGCTTGTGCAGGTCGGGACTCGGGCATCCCATGGCGGTGCTGCTGAGGTCGGCCACCGCGAGCTTGCCCCCGTCGAGCGTGACCGGGCCCTGCATCATGTTGCAGCCGGCATTGGCGATGAGTCTGCCGTCCTCGGTGAAGTTCAACTCGATCACCGTGCCCTCGACCAGGGCACGCGGCTCGCCCTGCTCGGTGACCGCCGTGGACTTGAACACTTTTCCCCGCACGTCGTTCCCCCCAAGCCCTGCGGACCTGTTGCCGCACCCGGTGGCCAGCAGCGCGACGACGATGACGGCGACGAGAACTCGGTAGCTCATGCCGTGAGGACGGAACACGGGGTCTCCCGGGTTGCCCGAAGGCCGGGTGCACGACCCGGCCTTCGGGAGATTCGACGTCACGGGGACAGGGACTCCGCGAAGTCGTAGAGGCTCTTGATGTCGTTGTCGAAGTACGGCCCGTCCATGACGTTCGCGTCGGAGTGCCGGTGGCTGACCACACTGTTGATGTAGCCCAGCCCGTTCTGGTCGTTGTACTCCTGCAGCCACGGACCGCCGCTCGAACCGCCGGTCATGTTGCAGGCGATCTCGACCTCCTGCCCGTGCGGGTGGTAGGTCGTGCCCTGGCAGTAGTACTGCAGCTCACCGGTGAACGGCGGTGCGGCCGGGTAACCCAGCACCGTCACGTACACCGAGTAGCCCCAGTTCCAGCGCAACCCGTTGCCACCCACGACGTTCACGATCGAGTTGCCGCCGCTGGTCTGCATGATCACGATGCCCATGTCCTCGTCACTGCTGCTGGAGTTGACCCAGGCAGTGCGAGCGGTGAGCTGGTACGCGTACCACGTACCGAAGGGGCGCGCGCCGTTGCGGTAGCGAGGCACGAACACCCAGTTGGTCATCCACTGGCCACCGGCACCGCCGTGCACGCAGTGCCCCGCCGTCTGGACCAGCTTCTTCTTGCCACTGTTGACGGTCGCGGCCGAGCACACGTAGTTCAGGCCGTTGGCCGGGTTGGTGAAGAACACCTTTCCGACCGTCTGCGACTCGTTGAGCATCGTCCCGACGTCGCCCTGCGCCTGCCGGTTCTGGACCTTCACCGACGGCGCGGCGCCGTCGATGCTGCCCGCACGACCCGAGGGCTGGTGTGCGGACGAGGCCTTGACCGTGGCAGGACCTTCGGCGGGGATGGCGGCGGCCATGCGCTCGGGCGTCCAGTACGCCTCCGCCGCGGCAGCCGTCTGGATCTTGTTGTCGGACGTTCTGGCCAGGCTGGCCGAGCTGCCGTTCGGTGCCGCCTGCGCGGTCGGCACGAACACAGAAGCAGCCAGCACGAATCCGAACGCTAATGAAACAGTTTTTTTCGCTCTCATTCGAAATACCCCATTTAAAGAGGGTCAACTTGCGGCTTTGCGAACGTAGCGAGGCGCTGACCTGCTGTCCAGCACCGTCTTCCAAGTTGCTCTATTCAGCAGAACTCCCATTCCACACCTGCCAGAAAAAGGTCCGTCCGGGCCATTTCTCCAACAAATGTGCAGAATCGGAAAGCGTTATCCCGAACGTCGATCTTGAAGTCGGGGCTTGACAGGCGGCCGCATGTACGGCTTACTTAACCCAACGGTTAGATAACCAAGTGGTTAGGTACGAGATGGACCAGCTGAGCGCCACCTTCGCCGCACTGGCGGACCCGACCCGCCGGGCGATCCTCGCGCGGCTCACCGAGGGTCCCGCGACGGTGAAGGAGCTCTCCGAGCCGTTCGACATCAGCGGCCCGGCGATCTCCAAGCACCTGCGCGTGCTGGAGAAGGCAGGCCTGATCACCCGTGGCCGGGAAGCCCAGTGGCGCCCCTGCCGGCTCGATGCGACACCTCTGCGCGAAGTGGCCATGTGGGCCGAGAACTACCGCCGCTTCTGGGATGCGAGCTACGCGCGCCTGGACGCACTCTTGACCGAGATGAAGGAGAAAGAGCAATGAGCACCGTCAAGTTCGGCACCACCGTGACGCTCCCGTCCGACACCGAGATCGCGATGTCCCGCACGTTCGACGCGCCCGCCACCCTGGTCTGGGAAGCGTTCACCACGCCTTCGCTGCTCCGCCGCTGGCTGCTCGGCCCCGACGGCTGGGAGATGCCGATCTGCGAGGTCGACCTGCGCGTGGGCGGGAAGTGGCGCTACGGCTGGGCTTTGCCCGACGGGTCCGGCGCGTTCGAGATGCACGGCGAGTACACCGAAGTCACGCCCCACTCCCGGATCGTGAACACCGAGCACTTCGAGGACAACCCGCCGGCCGTGACGACCGTGGAGTTCGTCGAGTCCGGCGGGCAGACGACGATGACCACGACGATGCGGCTGGTGTCGCAGGAGGCCAGGGACGCGGTGCTGGCGACCGGGATGGCCGACGGTGCCGGACGCAGTTACGAGCGGCTGGGCGAGGTGCTGGCCGCGCTGTGACCCGTTCAGCGGAGTGATCGCGGTAGCCGAACCGGCGATGCTCCGCGTGACCGATCGCGCGGAGGTGCCCGCTCGGGGAGACGATGTCCTTCCTGCTGGTACTGCTGGTACTGCTGATCACCCTCGTTGTCGCGCAGGTCGGACTGTCCGGTCGTCGCGGCGAACCGCCAGGCGCGCGGAAACCAGGAGCATGACCGCGGTCGAGGCGGCGAAAGTCGCGATCGTCACCGCCACGCCCCACCGGCAACCACATCCCGCCGACATCGAACGGGGACGGATCCGCACGTTCCTGATGCTGGACGAGACCTCGGTCATGAGCATGTACGGCCAGACGCCGCAGGCCGCGGCGGAAGCTCGGATCCGCTAGGTCGAGCGGGGTGTGCATCGCGAAGGATCGTTCGGGTTGAGCGGTTCACCGGTCGAAGCGGTAGGCAGGCGTTCCGGCATCTCACCACGAGCTCGGAGCTGACCCAGATCGACTTGACCCGGTCAACACTGGACCCCGCGGTGCACGGCTACCTGAAGATCAAGGCGTCGTTCCGGATCACCATGGGAGCAACGACATCACCATGTCGACCGATGGAGTGAGGTGTTCGTTTCCCCGATCGCGTGTCGCGGGCTCCGCGTCAGCCGCGTTCGCCGACGGCGAGTCCATCACCGCGATCCGCTTCGGCCGCGCAGCACGTTGGGAGGACGGCACGTTGGTCGTCCTCCCCATCGCCCTCCACCTCGCCTAGCGTCGTCTACTTCGGACACTTGTTGGTCCGAATTGGACAGAGCGTAGTCACCGACCGTGGTCACGGTTCCCCCGATAGAAGAGGTTTGACGCGGTTACGTTCAACCACATGAGACGACTTCTCACGGCTCTGGCCCTCACGCTCAGCTTCGTCGCGCTCTCCACCCAGCCCGCCACCGCCGCGACAGGCACCCGCTGGCTCGTCGCGCCGTGCGCCCCCGGCACGAAGGCGTTGTGGCTACCGCGCGTCGACAAGTTCGGCACGGACCTGAACTGCGCGACGGAGCAGGCGCGGGCGGCGGCGGTGAAGGCGGCCGTGGACAGCGGCAGCCCCACGCGGATGATGAACGTCGCGCTCGCGTTCGCCCAGCAGATCTCCGACAAGTCGTTGACGGCGGACTCGCCCTGCGTACTGGGGGCCAAGGGGGCGATCGGGGAGGCGTTCGGCACCTGCGTGGCCGCCTAGCAACGGCGAACGGCCTGGAGGCGGGGCCTCCAGGCCGTTCCACATGCCGTGCGGGCTCAGCCGTTGAGGATCGCGCGCGACATCACGACGCGCTGGATCTGGTTCGTGCCCTCGTAGATCTGCGTGATCTTCGCGTCCCGCATCATCCGCTCGACCGGGAAGTCACGCGTGTACCCGGCGCCGCCGAACAGCTGCACCGCGTCCGTCGTGACTTCCATCGCCACGTCGGAGGCGAAGCACTTGGCGGCAGCGGTGATGAAGCCGATGTTCGGCTCGCCGCGCTCGGCCTTGGCCGCGGCCACGTAGACCATGTGGCGGGCCGCCTCGATCTTCATGGCCATGTCGGCGAGCATGAACTGCACGCCCTGGAAGTCCGAAATGGACTTTCCGAACTGCTTGCGGTCCTTGACGTACGCGACGGCGGCTTCCAGGGCGCCCTGGGCGATGCCCACGGCCTGCGCCCCGATCGTCGGGCGCGTGTGGTCCAGGGTGCGCAGGGCCGTCTTCAGGCCCGTGCCCGGCTCGCCGATGATCCGGTCGGCGGGGATCGTGCAGTTCTCGAAGTAGATCTCGCGGGTCGGCGAGCCCTTGATGCCGAGCTTGCGCTCCTTCGGGCCCACCGAGAAGCCCGGGTCGTCCTTGTGCACGACGAACGCCGAGATGCCGGCGGACTTCTTCGCGGCGTTGGGGTCCGTCACGGCCATGACCGTGTACCAGGAGGACTCGCCGGCGTTGGTGATCCAGCACTTGGTGCCGTTCAGCACCCAGTGGTCGCCGTCGAGGACCGCGCGCGTGCGCATGGAGGCGGTGTCGGAGCCCGCCTCGCGCTCCGACAAGGCGTAGGACGCCATGGCCTCGCCGGAGGCGATGGACGGCATGACGAGCTGCTTCAGCTCCTCGGAGGCCGACAGGAGGATCGGCATGGTGCCGAGCTTGTTGACGGCCGGGATCAGGGACGACGAACCGCAGACGCGGGCGACCTCCTCGATCACGATGCAGGTGGCGACGGAGTCCGCGCCCTGACCGTCGTACTCCTCGGGCACGTGGACGGCCGCGAAGCCCGCCTTCACGAGGGCGTTGTGGGCTTCGACGGGGAAGCGCTCGTTCTCGTCGACCTCGGCCGCGAACGGCTTGATCTCCTTCTCGGCGAGCGAGCGGACGGCCTCTCGCAGCGCCTCGTGCTCCTCGGCGAGCTGGTAGGTGCCGAAGCTCGGGTTCACCTTGTTACCTCCGGGTAGCGAGTACTCGGCACGATGTTAGCGCCCGTTCACCACGGGCGCCGGTGTGCTGTTCAGCACTCAGAGGGACTTCTGCAGCGCCGCGTCCTTGTCTAGTACGAGCTGCTCGAGTTCCGCCTGGAAGCGGGCCATGCGCTCCTGCAGCTGCACGTCCGACGACGCCAGCATGCGGACGGCCAGCAGGCCCGCGTTGCGCGCACCACCCACTGAGACCGTGGCCACCGGCACGCCCGCCGGCATCTGCACGATCGACAGCAGGGAGTCCATGCCGTCGAGGTACTTCAACGGCACCGGCACGCCGATCACCGGCAGCACGGTGGCGGAGGCGACCATGCCCGGGAGGTGGGCCGCGCCGCCCGCGCCGGCGATGATCACGCGAAGGCCGCGCGAGGCAGCGGAGTTCGCGTAGTCGAGCATGCGCTGCGGGGTGCGGTGGGCGGAGACGACGCTCACCTCGAACGAGACGTCGAACTCGGCGAGCGCCTCGGTGGCCGCCTTCATCACCGGCCAGTCCGAGTCGCTGCCCATGATCACGCCAACCTGAGTCACTCCGCGCTCCCGTGAATGTCGTATCCGTCTGACCAAACGCCGGTGGACAGCCAGTCGGCGGCCAACCGCGCGCGCTGACGGACCTCGGCCATGTCGTTGCCGAGGAACGTCACGTGGCCGACCTTGCGGCCCGGCCGTTCCTCCTTGCCGTAGAGGTGCACGTGGGCGTCCGGGAAGCGCGCAAACAAGTGGTGCACGCGCTCGTCGGGACCCATCGCGGGCGGTTCGGACGCGCCGAGCACGTTCGCCATCACCACGGCGGGCGCCATCAGGTCGGTGCGGCCCAGCGGGTAGTCCAGGACGGCGCGCAGGTGCTGTTCGAACTGGGAGGTGCGCGCGCCCTCGATCGACCAGTGGCCGGAGTTGTGCGGGCGCATCGCGAGCTCGTTCACGACGACGCCGTCCGCGGTCTCGAACAGCTCGACGGCCAGCACCCCGACCACGCCGAGCGCGTCGGCGACCTTCAGCGCCAGCTCCTGGGCCGCCGCGCCGTCCAGCGCGGGCGCCGGCGCCAGCACCTCGACGCAGATGCCCTCGGACTGCACGGTCTCGACGACCGGCCACGCCGCGCCCTGCCCGAACGGTGAACGCGCGACCACGGCCGCCAGCTCACGGCGCATCGGCACGCACTGCTCCACCATCAGCGGCGTCCCGGCCTCCAGCAGCTCGGGCACGACCAGCTCGGCGCTGTGCGGCTGGTTCAGCATCCACACGCCACGGCCGTCGTAGCCGCCGCGGATCGCCTTGAGCACGCACGGCCAGCCGTGCGCGGCGCCGAACTTCAGCACGTCGCGCACGTCGTGGACCTCGGCGAACGGCGGCACCGGCAGCCCCAGCTCGGACAGCCGCACGCGCATCTTCAGCTTGTCCTGCGCGTACTGCAGCGCGTCCGGACCGGGGTGCACCTTCACGCCCTCGGTGACGAGCGCGCGCAGGTGCTCCTGCGGCACGTGCTCGTGGTCGAACGTGACGACCTCACAGCCCTTCGCGAACGCGCGCAACGCGTCGAGGTCGGTGTGCGTGCCGAGCACCACGTCCCGCGCGACCAGCGCGGCGGGGTCGTTCTCGGAGACGGCGAGCACGCGAAGCGACTGGCCGAGCGGGATCGCGGCCTGGTGCGTCATGCGGGCGAGCTGTCCGCCGCCGATCATGCCGACGACGGGGAGACGGGTACGGGAGTCCACGGTTCAGGCATCCTACCTGCGGCTTCTTCCGCGCTCGCGAGCAGAGCCAGCCGCCGCGCGGTGACGCTGCCCTCAGGTGCGGTGTGGATCACGAGCCGCTGGTCGTGCTCCGGCGCGCCGAGCACCTCGCAGTCGAACTCCAGCAGGCCCGCGACCGGATGCCGCAACCGCTTCCGCGCCGACCGGCGCACCGCCACGTCGTGCTCCGCCCACAGGCGGGCGAACAGCGGGCTCGCCATCAGCTCGTCGGCCAACGCCTGCGCGGCAGGCCGCCTGGCGACCGTGGCCCTGAGGTCGGCCACGTGCGCGCGGGCGACGTCCTCGCGGTCCTCCTCCGGGATCCGGCTCTCGTCGCCCAAGAAGAACGCCCTGAACACGTTCCTGCCGACGACCTCGCCGAACACCAGCTCGGCCCGCGGGGTCGCGGCCAGCACGTCACCCACGTCGGAGATCACCACCGCGAGATCGTCCCGGAGCCGGTCGAGCAGCAGCCGGACACCAGGCCGGACCGACGGTGAGGCCGGTTCCTCCGGCACCGCCTCGCCGGCCAACCGGAACAGGTGTGCGCGCTCGTCCGCGTTGAGCTCCAACGCGCGTGCGATGCCGTGCAGCACCGACACCGACGGATGCGGGCCACGGGCCTGTTCGAGGCGTGTGTAGTAGTCGACGGACATGCCCGCTGCCGCCGCGATCTCCTCCCGGCGGCGGCCGGGCGTGCGGCGACGTCCGTTGCCGATGGGTGCCATCCGCTCACGGCGGCTGCGCAGGAAGCCGGCCAGGTCACGCATGCCACCACCGTAGCCGGGTATCGACTGTCCCTGGCTGGGTGCGGAAGACGCGAACACGCTGGGACACATGAAGATCGCGATGACGGGGTCGACCGGACGGGTCGGCAGCAGGCTCCTGCCACGGCTGCGGGAGCTGGACCACGACGTGCGCACGTTCGCCCACCGGCTGGAAGACGCCGGGGCGGTGGAGGAGTTCGTGGCAGGCGTGGACGCGGTGGTGCACGTCGCCGCCGCCCTCCGCACGAGCACGGACTTCGAAGGCGTCAACGTGCACGGCACGCGAGCACTCGCCGAGGCCAGCGAGAAGGTGCCGTTGTTCGTCCACATCAGCACGAACCTGGTCTACCCCGGCGGCCTCGGCAGGCCCGCGACCGAGGACGACCCGACCGGCCCGGACGCGGCGTTCGGCGACTACCCCCGCACCAAGGCGCTCGGCGAGCAGGCGGTGCGCGAGACCAGGGAGGCCGCGATCCTGCGCCTGGCCTTCGTCTACGGCGACGGCGACCCGCACCTGGAGGAATCGTTGCGGTGGGCCGCGAAATGGCCCGGACACCAACGGCTGCACATGGTGCATCACGCAGATGTGGCGCAGGCGGTCGCGAAGGTCCTCGACGCCGGTGCGAGCGGGATCTTCAACGTGGCGGACGACAGTCCCACCACCGCCGTCGAACTGCACCTGCTGAACGGCCTCACCCCCAGCGAGACCGTTCAGCAGGACTTCGACCCGTGGCACGGGATCGTGTCGACGATCCGCGCGCAACGGGAGCTCGGCTTCCGCCCGCGCTACCCGTCGGTCTGGGCGGCAGCGGTTTCCGGCGCGCTCTGAGCGGTCTCGGCGGTCTCGGTGCTCTCGGCCGCCGGAGCGCTCTCGGCCGGCGGCGCGCTCTCGACGGGCGGCGGCTCGATGCGGCGGTGGCGCCGGGACGGCTTCCACCCGCCGCCGAGCCGCAGGATCCGGAACGTCAGCGCGAACAGCACCACGGCGAGCAGTGCGAAGACACCGAACTCGATGAAGCGGAAGGCCGTGATCCGCTCGATCGGCTGGAAGTCGACGTACGTGCCGACGGCACCGCCCTCGCGGCGCATGCAGCTGTTCGGGTTCGCGAACTTCGCGCACACCTCCGGTATGCCGATCGGGCGCAGGTCGGAGTCGACGAAACCGGTGCGGATCTCCAGTGCGTCCGCCGGGGTCACCGGGGTGCTGTCCCAGCGGGCGATCGTGCGGCTGGTCGGCAGGTAGTGGTCGCGCAGCAGCACGGACACCAGCACGCGGGACATCGTGTAGAAGACCAGCGTCGCGGCGATCGCGGTCACCACGTGCCTGCTGAGCAGGCCGATGAACACGCCCAGCGCGAGGCCGAAGAGCGCGTAGCCCATCTGCACGGCCGGATTCGCCTCGAACGCCGACCACGTGCGCTGCGAGCCGACGTGTCCGTCGCCGAGACCGACGAGCAGGCCCAGCACCGCGGCCAGCACGGACAGCACGATCACCTTGCCGCGCAACCACTTCGCGGGGGTGACGTCCTGGCCCCAGGCCACGAAGTAGGTGCGTTCCTCCAGTTCGCGGGCGATCAGCGGGGCGCCCCAGAACATGCCGATGACGGCACCGAACACCAGCTGCACCATGAGCCCGTAGAAGCCGCTCATCGGCATGGAGTCGAACGACGCGTCGTGCGAGGACTCGGCGTAGATGAGGGCGTACGCGGCGAGCAGGGCGAGGACCGCGGTGCCGATGATGGTCCAGCGGTGCTGACGCCAGGTCAGCCAGACGAAGTCCTTCACGCCGCACGCTCCAGGTGCGCCACGACCAGTTCCTCCAGCGTCACGTACCGCGCGGTCCACGGTTCGGCGACCTGCGTGCCGCCGGAGCGCACGAGGTAGGACGACTGCGACTTGCTGTGCTTGGCCAGCACCACGGGTCCTTCCACCGGTGAGGTCGAGTCACGCGGACCCGTGTAGAGAACGTGCTCTTCCAGCAGTTCGTCGGTGTCGCCGTCCACGATCAGGCGGCCGTCGGAGAGCAGCAGCAACCGGTCGGCCACGCCACCGATCTCGGCGACGACGTGCGTGGAGAAGATCAGCGTCATGCCGTTGTCGTTGACCTCGGTCAGCAACTCCCGCATGACCTTCCTGCGCGCCAACGGGTCCAGTTCGGACAGTGGTTCGTCGAGCAGCAGGACGTCCGGGCGGGAACCCAGTGCCAGCGCCAGGGTCACGTGGGTGCGCTGGCCGCCGGAGAGATCGCCGATCTGCAACCGGCGCGGCACCCTGAACCTGGTGAGCCACCCGTCGGCGCGATCGTTGTCCCAGACGTCGTTCATGCGGCGGCCGAACTGCAGGACGTCGGCCACCTTGAAGGTCTTGTACATCGGCTTGTGCTGCGGCACGTACGCCACGCGGCCCGCGATCGACGCGTGCCCCGACTCCGGCGGCAGATGACCGGCCAGCACGTTCAGCAGCGTCGACTTGCCGGAGCCGTTGGCCCCCACCAGTGCGGTGACGCTGCCCGGCGGCAGCTCGAAGGAGACGTTCCGCACCGCCCACTTCGACACTTCGGCCGCGACCACGCTCATTGCGCTCCCCCACTCAGCACCTCGCGCAGCAGCGCGTAGATGTCCTCGTCCTCCAACCCGGCGGAGCGTGCCTCCGCGACCCAGCCGGCGAGCTTCTCGCGCAACGGGTCGAGGTCCTCGGGGGCGGCGGACCCCAGGGACGCCTTGACGAAGGTGCCGGAGCCCTGCCGCGCCTCGACGAGGCCGGCGAGCTCCAGCTCGCGGTAGGCCTTGAGCACGGTGTTCGCGTTCACGCCGCTGGTCGCGACGACGTCGCGGACCGTCGGCAGCCGATCGCCCGGTTGCAGCCAACCGAGCCTCATGGCCTCCCTGACCTGCCGCCCCAGCTGCAGGTACGCGGGAAGACCGCTGCCGCGATCGACGTGGAACTCGACCACAGACGCTCCCCAGATTGTTCTACTGAACTAAGACACTAGAACAAGTCTGCGGTTGTTGGGAAGCGCACGCGGGGAGCTTTCGTGCGCTCCTGGCGCACGGAAGGGCCCCGCGTGCGGTGGGGAACGGGGAGCACTTGGGCGCGGGACAGGGGGTCAGCGCCCGAGCGAGGTCAGGAGTGCGCGTGCCTCGTCGTAGGTGTCCGGGAGGCGTTCGGTCCAGACCTTGGCGGGACCGACCGGACGGACGTTGGGGTCGTCGGCGAGGCGGTCGGCGGCCAGCACGCGCAGGTTGGAGATGCGCCGGGCGAGCAGCTCGTCACGGCGCACCAGGACCGCGGCCACGCACGGGCCGAGGGTCGCCAACGTCTCGCCGCCGTCGAACACGGTCCGCAGAGCGTCCGAGACGAGGGTCATCGCGACGACGCGCGACCAGCCGGAGGCGCGGTGCACGTCCAGGCGCAACAGCACGAGCGCGTAGTCGAGCGGCGCGACCGGCGTCTCCCGGTACACCTCGCCGAGACGGGTCCGCAGGTACGCGGCCGTCGCCAGCCCGGTCAGAGGGTCCTCGGCCGCGCAGTCGCCGGCCTGCTTCGTCACCACGTCCGCCCATCCCAGCGCTGTCATGCGCAGCATCCGTGAAGGGAGCGCGTCGACGTTCGGCGACACGATGTGCGACGCGTCGGTCAGCACGGCGTGCAGCGCGGCCAGGTCCAGCAGCGTCTCGCTCAGGCCCGCTCCGGCCTCGGCACGCGCCCGGCCCAGCCGGATCAGCGCGTCGCCGGGGTCGGCGTCCTCCAGCATCGCCGCGCACACCTCGTCGACCTCGGCGAGCGGCCAGTCTGCGGGGAACGCCCAGCCGGCGGCCATGGTGGCGGTGCGCCACCTCGACTTCAGCAGGCGTTCCGCTTGTGCGACACCCACCCGGTCTCCCTTCAGCTCTCCCGATTCCAGGTGGGAGACGCAGTCACTTCCGGTTCGTGACGCAACCCGCGCGGGGGATTGAGATGACTCCATCCGGCGTCGTGCGTCACACTGGGCGCCGCGAGGAGGGACACGAGACTTGGCGACCGTTCCTGCAGACGTCCAGGGGCCCAGCGACGCGGAACTGATCGAGTCCGTGCGCGGAGGGACCATCGACGCCTACGGCCAGTTGTACGAACGGCACGTCTCGGCGGCCTACAACCTCGCCCGCCAGTTGGCCCGCTCGCAGGCCGAAGCGGACGACCTGGTGTCCGAGGCCTTCGCGAAGGTGCTGGACACGCTGCGGGCCGGTCGCGGCCCCGACTCGGCGTTCCGCGCCTACCTGCTCACCGCCCTGCGCCACACCGCGTACGACAAGACCCGCCGCGACAAGAAGGTCGACCTCACCGAGGACATGACCGAGGTCGCGCCCGCCGTGGCGTTCAGCGACACCGCGGTGGCCGGGCTGGAGCGCTCGCTCGCCGCCCGCGCGTTCGCCGCCCTGCCGGAACGCTGGCAGATGGTGCTCTGGCACACCGAGATCGAGGGCCAGTCGCCCGCCGAGGTCGCCCCGCTGCTCGGGCTGACGGCCAACGGCGTGTCCGCGCTCGCCTACCGCGCCCGTGAGGGCCTCAAGCAGCAGTACCTGCAGATGCACCTGGCCGAGACGGACGCGGAGCGCTGCAAGGCGACCGTCGACAGGCTCGGCGCGTGGACCCGCGGCGGCCTGTCCAAGCGCGAGGCGACGCAGGTCGAGGCCCACCTCGACGAGTGCGGCCGCTGCCGTGCGCTGGCCGCCGAGCTCGCGGACGTCAACGGCGCGCTGCGGATCTTCGTCGCACCGCTGGTGCTTGGCGTGGGTGCCACGACCTACCTGGCGGTCGCGGGCACGACCACGGCCGTCGTCGGCGCGGGAGCGGCCGCCGGTGGCGCGGGTGCGGTCGGTGCCTCGATCCCCCGCCAGCTCATCACGCTCGGCGGCTCAGCGGCCGCCGTGGCCGCCGCCGTGGTGATCGCGCTGACCGCGGGCAGCGGCGACCAGCAGTCGCCGCAGGTCCAGGCCGCCGAACCGCCACCGCCCGTGATCACCGCGGTCCAGCCGCCTTCCCCGAAGCCACCACCGCCTCCGCCTCCGGCGCCGCAGCAGCCGACGCCCCCCGCGCCGACGCAGACGCCGTCCCCCACGCCCACGCCGCCGTCCACGCCTCCGACGACCCCCGCGCCCGAGCCGACGCCGCCACCGGCCTCGCTGACGCCGACGACGCCCAGCGGGTTCACGCTCACGCCCGGCGAGGAGCCCAAGGACTTCCCGATCACCGTCCGCAACACCGGCGGCACCGCGTCCCCGCCCGCGAGCATGGTGCTGAACCTGCCCCCTGGCGTGCTCTCGACCGGCGGCCCGGCGTCGTTCACCGCACGCCTGCTGCAGCCGGACGGGTCCACCGACCAGACCGTCAACTGCCCGGCCGGCAGCGGCACGATCACCTGCACGACCCCGCAGGGCATCGCGCCCGGCGGCCAGGCGACGTTCCTCTTCCGCCTGCGCGCGACGCAGGACGCCCAGCCCGGCACGATCACGGGCACGATCTCCGCGGGTGCCTCGATCTCGGTCAACGTCAGCGTCGAGGTCAACGTGCCGCCGATCAACGACGACATCGAGCTGACCGTGTCGACGTGGCACGAGGTCTACTGGTGGCACCCGCGCGTCAACGTCACGGTGCACAACAAGGGCCCGCGCGCAGGCACGCTCAAGGTGCAGGTGTCGTCCGAGCACGCCACGTTGGCCACTCTCTGCCGCGAGTGCACGCAGACCGACAGGCACTCCGTCCAGTGCGTCACAGAACTGGACAAGGGCGCCGAGTACGAGATGTCGGTGTGGGCGTTCCGGCGTCCGCACCATCCGGATTCGATCGAGGTCACCGCGTCGCTGGGCAGCGCGACGAAGACCGTGAAGGTGCCCTTGAAGGGGTGGCCGGGCCACCCGCCGGTCGACGACCTGCCGAAGCCGCAGCCACCTGCACCGGATCCGACCACCGTGCCCGCGCCGACGACGACCACGCCGCCGGTGAAGCCGACGAAGCCGGTCGAGCCCACGAAGCCGGGCACCCCGACCTCGCCACTGCCGCTGCCGCTGCCGACCCCGGACCTGCCGCCGGTGCTCCCGCCGTCGACCGGCTCGCCGACGCCGTCCGTGCCGCCGTCGACCACGGTGCCCACCGCGCCGCCGAGGTCGGAGGAACCGTGCCAGCCCAAGCCAGGGCTGCTCCCGTGGTTGATCCCCGATCTGCTGGGAAGGCCGTGCGTCCGGAGTTGATCAAAAGTTGATCTTTATCCATTACTGAACGTGCAGGTCAGGTGCCTCTGAGTGGAGTTCGGTAACACCCGGAGGCAAGCGCCGTTACCTTGATCCGTAAGCTGGCGCGGTGCTGCCAGTCGTTCGCCGGGCCATGAGCCGGTTGCCAGAACCACTCCAGTTCCTGCTGCACAAGCACCGCGAGATGATCCGCTTCGCAGTGGTCGGCGGCACAACTTTCCTCATCGACAACGGCGTCTGGTACGCGCTGAAGCTCACCGTGCTGACCGACAAGGTCGTCACGGCGAAGGTCATCGGCGTGCTGGTGGCGATCATCGCCTCGTACGTGCTGTCCCGCGAATGGTCGTTCCACACCCGCGGCGGTCGCGAGCGCCACCACGAGGCCGCACTGTTCTTCCTGGTCAGCGGCCTGGGCGTGGGCATCAACATCCTGCCGCTGTACGTGTCGCGGCACCTCATCGGCCTGCAGGCGCCGTTCGTCTCGGCGCTGACCGAGGAGGTCGCGGACTTCGTCTCGGGCTCGATCATCGGCATGCTGCTCGCCACCGGCTTCAAGTTCTGGGCGATGCGCCGCTGGGTGTTCCCGGACGCCGGCGCTCGTCCTGACCGGCGCGTTCACCCGATCTCCGTAGACTCACCTCGTGTCCCTAGCCGAAACAGTGGTCTCCCGGTTTCCGGAGCCGATCCGGTCGATCGCGCTGAAGCATCGTGAGCTGGTGAAGTTCGCCCTGGTCGGGGGCACCTGCTTCGTGATCGACACGGTCCTGTTCTTCGGGATCAAGACCGTCGTCCTGCCGAACAACCCGGTGACCGCGAAGATCATCGCGACCCTGGTCGCCACGATCGTGTCGTACGTCCTCAACCGGGAGTGGTCGTTCCGCACCCGCGGCGGCCGTGAACGGCACCACGAGGCCGCACTGTTCTTCCTGGTCAACGGCATCGGCATCGTGCTGAACTCGGCACCGCTGTACGTCGCGCGGTACCTGTTCCACCTGCAAGAACCGCACGTGTCGCGGCTGACCGAGGAGATCTCGGACTTCCTGAGCGCGCAGATCATCGGCACGCTCATCGCGATGGCCTTCCGCTGGTACGGCTACAAGAAGTGGGTGTTCCCCGAGGAGAACGCACGCGGGCGGCGGCCGTTGGACGAGGAAGAGGCCCTGGGCCACTCGTGACCTACCGGGGCGTGCCCGGCGCCTTCCACGGGATGCCGACCACGTCCTGAGCCTTGGGCACCGGCAGGAAGACCGCGAACGTCGCCGGCCGCGCCGTCGACAGCTCCAACCGGCCGCCGTCCGCGTCGACCAGCGCGCGAGCCAGCGCCAGGCCCACGCCCGTCGAACCGCCGCCGGACACACCGCGCTCGAAGATGTGCGCGGCGAGTTCGTCCGGCACGCCCGCGCCGCCGTCGCTGACCTCGACCACGACCGTGCCGTCCTCGCCGCGGGCCGACACGAGCACCGAGCCTTCGCCGTGGCGCAGGGCGTTGTCGAGCAGCACGCCGATGGCCTCGCGCAGGCGGGCCGGGGTGGCGCGGGCGAGCAGGCCGTCGGGCACTCGGACGCGGATGGCCCTGCCCTGGCTCTTCAGCTGTTCGCGCCACTCCTCGGCGATGGCGTTCAGGGCCGGCCGGAGCTCCAGCGGTTCGGCGCCGACGGCTCGGGCCGCGCGAGCGGCGGCGAGGAGCTCGTCGAGGACGGCGGCGAGGCGTTCGGCCTGTTCGAGGGCCGCACGGGCCTCGGCCGCCGTGTCGGGTTCGGGGTGCTCGGCGAGGGCTTCCAGACGCAGTTGGAGGGCGGTGAGGCGGCTGCGGAGCTGGTGGGAGACGTCACCGACCAGCTCGCGTTCGCGCTGGACCAGCCGGGCCAGCGCGGTGGCGGAGGTGTCGAGGGCCTCGGAGACCGCGTCCAGTTCGTCGATGTTGTAGCGCTGGCCGTCCTCGCGGAAGTCACCGGCACCCAGGCGGGACGCGCGGGCGGCGACGTGGCCGAGCGGACGGGCAAGCGTTTGCGCCGTCACCAGGGCGACGACCGTGCCGGTGCCCACGGAGAGGCCGAGCAGGAGCAGCACCAGGCCCGCCACCTGGGCCTGGGTGGTGCGCATCGGGTCCGACGGGATCTCCAGCCGGACGGTGCCCTGCTGGGCGATCGGCAGTTCGACGGTCAGCGGGTCCTCGCCCGGTGAGGGTCCGGTGACGGTGGTGGCACCGCCGGAGATCACGGTGAGGCGTCCGCCGGTCGGGATGGCGATCCGGACGGCCTCGATGTTGAGGCCCTGCCGGTTGGCGAGCTGGTCGTCGAGCTTCGTCGCGATGCCCTGGGCGCGGTCGGTGAGGTCACCGCGAGCGTTGTCCTCGACGAGGGTCAACGCGGAGTAGCCCAGCGGAAGGCCGAGCACGATGCCGGTCACGGCGACGGCGAGCAGGATCGCCCGCAGGATGCGGCGGCGCATCAGTCAGCGTTGAAGCGGAAACCGCGGCCGCGGACCGTGGCGATGCGCTTCTCCGCCGAGTTCGGGGTGCCGTCACCGAGTTTCCGGCGCAGCCACGACATGTGCATGTCGAGCGTCTTGCTGCCCTTCATGTCCGGGTCGTTCCACACCTCGGAGAGGATCTCGTCGCGGCTCACCACCTGGCCCGCGCGCTGGATGAGCACCTTGAGCAGCTCGAACTCCTTGTTCGCGAGCTGGACCTCGCCGCCGTCGACCGTGACGCGGCGGGCGGCCAGGTCGACGCGCACGCCGTTGACCTCCAGCGTGCCCGGTGCGCGACGGCGGAGCAGGGCCCGGATGCGGGCCATCAGCTCGGCGAGGCGGAACGGCTTCGCCACGTAGTCGTCCGCGCCCGCGTCGAGCCCGACCACGAAGTCGACCTCGTCGGCGCGCGCCGTGAGCATCAGCACGGGCACGCCCCTGCCGTTCTGCCGGAGCCGGCGGCACACCTCCAGACCGTCCATGCCGGGCAGTCCGAGGTCGAGCACCAGGAGGTCCACCCCTCCCGCGATCGCCGCTTCCAGGGCACTCGGTCCGTCACCGACGACCTGCACCGAATAGCCCTCCCGCGTCAACGCGCGGGAGAGCGGTTCCGCGATGGCCGGGTCGTCCTCGGCCAGCAACACCACGCTCACGGCCCCAGCGTATTCGTGCAACGATCGCTGCGTGTCACGCCACGATGCTGATCTCGAACTCGCCCTCCGCCTCGCCGACGCCGCCGACGCGATCACCGCGACCCGATTCCGCGCCCACGACCTCGCCGTCGAGCGCAAGCCGGACCGCACCCCCGTCACCGATGCCGACGTCGCGGTCGAGGACGCGGTCCGCGCGGTGCTGGCCGCCGAACGACCGGACGACGTCGTCATGGGCGAGGAACGCGGCGGCACGCTGGACGCCTCGCGCGTCTGGGTGCTCGACCCGATCGACGGCACGAAGAACTTCCTGCGCGGCGTGCCGATCTGGGCCACGCTGATCGCCCTGGTCGTCGACGGCACGCCGGTCGTGGGCGTGGTGTCGGCGCCCGCGCTCGGCCGCCGCTGGTGGGCCGCCGCGGGCGGGGGCGCCTTCGCGTCGGACGCCTCCGGTGAGCGCGCGATCTCCGTGTCCGGGGTGCGCGAACTCGAAGACGCGTACATCTCCACCACGGACCTGAAGACGTGGGTGGAGCACCACTCGCGCGAGGCGTTCCTGCGGCTCGTCGACGCGACCTGGGAGAGCCGCGCGTTCGGCGACTTCTACCAGCACTGCCTGGTCGCCGAGGGCGCCATCGACCTCGCGCCGGAGGCCGTGGCGAACCCGTGGGACATCGCCCCGTTCCAGGTGCTGGTGACCGAGGCGGGCGGCCGTTTCACGTCGCTGTCCGGCGAGGAGCGCTACGACGGCGGCGACGTGCTGACCTCGAACGGCCACCTGCACGAGGCAGCGCTCAAGCTGTTGGCACGGTGAGGGTTCCGCGCGCGACCTGAGCCCACGCCAACCGTCCGAAGAGGTAGTGGCACGCCACGCTCTCGTCGTCGAAGCGGGCCCAGTCGTACCGGTTGCCCTGCTCCTGCCAGAACACCTCGACGCCCTTGCCGTCTTCATCGGCGAGGAGGCACCAGCGCTGGTCCGCCTCCTCGCCGATGCTGACGACGTCGTCCGGCACGCCGATCTTGGTCAGCCACTCGGGCAGCGTCTCGACGTTCATGCGGTGATCTCCGTGAGGTAGCCGAGCGCGACCAGGTCGGCGACGGGGTAGGTGGTCCGGTAACGGGCGCCGCCGCCGGGCTGGCCGAACCACGGCGCGCTGATCGTGCGGTGAACGGGCAGGTCCCTGGTGACGCGGTACCGGCGGTAGCCCTCGTCCGCGGCCTGCGGCGGCAGCGAGCGCTCCTTGAACGGCGTGCCCGCGGCGGACAGGACCCGGCCTTCCGGCGTGCCGAACCGGTCGATCTCGGCGCCTGCCCTGAGGATCTCCGGCCGGCTGTCCTCGTAGCCGCCCTCGCGTTCGACCGGCCAGTGCGGGGTGCCGTCCTCGTTCTCGAACAGGCTCGCCCAGTCGCGTTCGTGCATGCCCGCCAACGGGTCGTAGCCCGCCAGCAACTCCTGCACGATCGGGTGATCCTTGCCCAGGCCTTGGGACTGCTCGGCCGCCTGCGGGAACGACGTGTCGACCAGGTCGGCCTGCGGGTGGTCCTGCGGGGCGAACCTGGGGATCACCTGCTGCGGGTCCTCGGGCGCGGGCGCGGGGAGCTGCCTGGCCGGCTTCGGGGCGAGCCGCGGGGCCTGGCCGGTGCCGACGAAGATCGCCATGAACCAGCTGCCGACCGCGGCCGCGGTGTAGGTGTGGCGGGCGATGTCGAACGCCGCACCGGTGCCGCCGGACAACGCCTGGTCGCGGTGGTCGAGGCGGTCCAGGCGGTCGGTGAGGGCACCGCCCTGGTGGCTGCCGAGATCGGCACCGGCCATCGGGGCGGGCGTCGCGGCGACGGTCTCGCCGGACTGGTGGGTGCCGCGCTCGTCCGGGCTCCAGGCGGGAGCTCCGTCCCTCAGGGCGTCGAGGGCTTCCTTCGACAGGTCCTTGGTGTCCTTGGCGCCTGCCTGAGGCTGGCCGGAGGCCTGGTTGCCGCCTTGGCCCGGCGTCTGGCCCGCGGCCTGGCCGCCGGACTGGCCCGGCAACTGGTTGCCGGACTGGCTCGCCTGGCCTGCCACCGCCTGGCCGGCCGACGCCACCGCGCCCGGCACACCCGTCTTGGCCGCCGGTCCGGCCTGCGGACCGCCGGACCTGGCCTCACCGAGCCTGGCGTCGGCGGCCTTGCCGCCCTGCGGACCGGACTGACCCTGCTGTCCGGGCGTCTGCTGACCCACGACCGCGCCGACCTGGGAACCCGTCGCGGGCGCCGCCGACGCGACACCACCGACAGCGCCACCCACGGCTCCGCCGACAGCACCGACGGGTCCGACACCGCCACTCACCGGGCCGCCCACGGGTCCGCCCATCGGGGCACCGCCACCGAGCGGGCTGCCGCCGAGGGACGGGCCGGACGGAGCGGCCGGAGCCGCGGGTGCGGCGGCGGCAGGTCCGGCGACCGGCTGGCCGTGCATCTCGCCGCCGCGGACCAGCGGCTGGTCGAGGACGGCCGCCGACGCCTGGGTCGTGCCCTCCGCGACCGGACCGAGGGTGCCCTGAACGCTCGGAATGGCCTCCGCCACCTGATGCACGACGGGCTGGGCGACCTGACCGGCCGTCTGGGCCACGTCGGCGACCAGACCGGGCACCAGTCCCTTGCCCTCGCCGCGGCCGGAGCCGTCGGGGCCCTCGACGCGACCAGGTCCGTCCGCGCGACCGGGGCCGTCGGCAGGACCGTCGAAGCGACCGGGGCCGTCGTTGTGGTTCCCGCCGTGGCCCTGGCCGTCGGTCACCGCACCGACGACGTCACGGCCACCGGGCACCGCGTCGGCCACGGGCTGCACCACAGGAGCAGCCGCGTCGACCACCGGCGCCACCGGAGCCGTCGCGGCGTGCACGACAGGCGCGGCCGTGTCCGTCACGGTGTGCGGAGCCGTCGCCGCGTGCACGACAGGCACCACCGGAGCCGTCGCCGCGTGCACGACGGGCGCGACCGCGTCGGTGACCGGCGCGACCACCTGGGCGACGGGCTCGACCACGCCACCGACGACGTTCGTGACCGGCGACAGCAAGCCGCCGCCACCACCGGGGCCGTGCGCGCCCGGTGCGGTGTTCACCGGCGGCGTGGCCTGGCTCATGTCCACGCCGCTGTCCAGGCGGACGGCCGACGACAACGTGTGGTGGAGGTTCGCGACGTTGGCCGCGGTGCCTCGGGTGAGGGTGTCGAGGCCGAGCAACGCGGTGGGGTTGCCGGCCTTGGCCGAGGCGTTGGCGGCGTCGTTGTTCTTGGCGAGCGTCACCAGCTCGCGGACGATCTCGACCTTCGCCGCACCCACCTGCTGGGCGGCGTGGTCGAGCCGGTCGGCGGCGGCGTGGCAGCCGCGCGCGGCTCGTTGCAGGTCGCCGTCCGGGGCCACGACCTTCGCCCAACGCCCGCGCGCGGCGTCGCCGGTCGCACCGGTCACGCCTGCCAGCGCGCGGTTGGCGGCACCGTCGGAGGAGGTGCCCAAACCCTTGATCTTGTCGCCCGCCTCGCGCCACGCGGCGGCGCTGGAACGCATGGCGTCCTCGTCCGCCTTGGGCCACGACACCCCGGCCTTGGCGGCGACCTCGGTCAGTTCGACGGGAAGCTCGATGCCCATGTCAGCCGTCCAGTCTCTTCATCGCCGAGGCGTTGCTCTGCTCGACGTGCCGGTACGTCTCGGCCGTCGCGGCGAGCTTGTCGCCCACCTCCCCCAACGTCGTCGACAGCGCCGACAACGCTCCCTGCGCCTCCCCGGAAGGCTTCTCGTGCGAGGCGGCGAAGCTCCGCCCGACCGCGTCGTCCCCCCAGCAGGCGCCGAACCCGGCCAGCGTCCTGCCGAGCACCGACGCGATCTCGCCTGCCTGCCCGGCGAAGCCCTTGAGCTCCCGCGCTCCGGCGTCCAGCCGTTCGAGGTCGACCTCGTACCCGGTCATCGGACCCTCCTGTCGATGAGCTCGGAGTCGAGCCAGCTCTCCCGCTGCTCGTTGTCCTCGTCGTCGTCCACCCGGCGACGGACGGGGCTGCGCCCCAGGTCCACGGTCTCCGTCTCGTCCGCCGCGTACTCGGCCGGCCGCAGGTCCGCGGTGCCGGCGACCAGCGCGGCCGGATCGGTCGAGGCGGGCAGCACTGTGCTCAACGTCCTGTACGTGTCCTCGGCGGCGGAAGCGGCAGCGGCCTCGACCGTGCGCACGATCAGCTCGGCCAGCTGCTCGGGGCGATGCCTCCGGTAGGCGAGCTCGGACAGCTCCAGCCCCACGAGCTTGCCGCCCGTGCCGACCCTGGCCGTGACCGTCCCGTCCGGACTGGACGCCCGTCCGGAGACGGCCGCGAGCTCGCGCTGGACCGACGCCAGCTGCTCGCGGCTGCGCCGGTAGTCGGCCAGCAGCTCCTCGACCTGCGCACGGTGGTCGTCCACCGAGTCCCCCTCACACGCATAGCCCTGGGCTCGGGCTCTTGGACGCCGTCGCCCTTAGATCGGTTCCCAGCGGATTCAGTTACGTACGATCAACGCGTGATCGCGTTCGAGGATCTGCCCGCAGGCCGAATCATCCCGCTCGGCGAGGTAATCGTCGACCGGGACGACATGGTGGACTTCGCGAAGAAGTTCGACCCGCAGCCGTTCCACCTCGACGAGGAAGCGGGACGGAACTCGATTTTCGGCGGTTTGTCCGCCTCCGGCTGGTACACGGCCTCGCTGTGGATGCGCCGCTGGGTGGACGTGGTCCTGGCCGACTCCACCTCGCAGGGCTCGCCGGGCGGCCGCGAGCTGTCCTGGCTGGCGCCCGTGTACGCGGGCGACAAGCTCACGTTCGCGGCCGAGGTGCTGAACGCCCGCCTGTCGAAGAGCCGGCCGAGCCTGGGCCTGGTGGAGTTCGCGGGCACCGCGCACCGGGGCGAGGAACTGGTCTACAAGTTCGTGGCCACCGGCATGTTCACAGCGCGCGGCCGCTGAGCCTTCACTTCGCGAGCGCCCGCACCACGCGGGACGGGCTGGGCCGGCCGAGCTGTTCGGCCATCCACACCGAGGTCTCCACGAGCTTGTCCAGGTCGACCCCGGTCTCGATGCCGAGCCCGTCGAGCATCCACACCAGGTCCTCGGTGGCGAGGTTGCCGGTGGCCGACTCCGCGTACGGGCACCCGCCCAGCCCACCGGCCGAGGAGTCCACAGTCGTGACGCCACAACGCAAAGCGGCCAAGGTGTTCGACAACGCCTGCCCGTAGGTGTCGTGGAAGTGCACGGCCAGCCGAGTCACGTCCCGGAAGCCCTCCAGCAGCGACTCGACCTGCCCCGGCGTGGCCACCCCGATGGTGTCGCCCAGCGACAGCTGCGAGCACCCCATCTCCAGCAGCCGCTCGCCGACGGCCACCACCTGGGCGCGCGGAACAGCGCCCTCCCACGGGTCACCGAAGCACATCGACACGTACCCGCGCACGTCCAGACCGGCCGCCAGGGCCCGCTTCACCGTCGGTTCGAACATCTCGAACTGCGAGTCCAGCGTCCGGTTGAGGTTCTTCGACGCGAACGTCTCGGTGGCCGACGCGAAGATCGCGATGTGCGTGACGCCGGCCTCCAGCGCCCGGTCGAGCCCGCGCTCGTTCGGCACCAGCACGGGGTAGATCACGCCGGGCTTGGCGTCCAAACCGGACAGGAGCTCGGCCGCGTCCGCCAGCTGCGGCACCCACTTGGGGTGCACGAAGGACGTCGCCTCCAAAACGGACAGTCCGGCGCCGGCCAGCCGTGAGAGGAACTCCAGCTTCACCGACACCGGCACCACGACGGACTCGTTCTGCAGGCCGTCCCGCGCGCCGACCTCCCAGATCGTCACCCGCGAGGGCAGCGAACCGGAAGGCACCACGTCGGGCAGACCGGCCTCACGCGCGCCCATCGAGCGTCCTCGGGTGGAAGTCGTCGTCGGGGTTGTCGTTCACCTCGCGGTACAGCAACGAGTGCACCCTCTCCACGGACGGGATGTCGTCGAACTCGAGCGGCTCGTCCGACGCCGACTCGATGATCAGCGTGCCGCAGCCCAGCACCCGGTCGAGCAGGCTGTGCTCGAACCGGACGCTGTTGATGCGCGACAACGGGATGTCCAGGCCGGTGCGCTTGAACACGCCCTCGCGCGCCATCACGCGGTCCGAGGTGACGATGAAGTGCGTGGTCCGCCAGCGCACCAGCGGGGCGAGCGTCAGCCACATGATCAGCACGACGCCGACCACGGCCAGCGCGATCCACGCGACGGTGGCCCACGACTGGTCCACGACGAGCCCGGCCAGGTAGGTGGCGATCGCGACGACCACCAGCAACCAGAACACGGGGAAGATCAGCATCTTCCAGTGGGGATGCCGGTGGATCACGACGTGCTCGCTCGGGCTCAGCAGGTCGTCGGGATAGGCCATGGGCCAACCCTAATCACGCGGGGCGCAAATGCACCACGTCACCAGCGGACACGCCGTGATCCACACCGTCGGTCCCGCGCACGACCAGCGTGCCGTCCGCCTCGATGCGCTGCGCGACCCCGAGCAGCTGAACACCACCTGAAAGTTCCACGCGCACGCGCTCGCCGACGGTCGCCGAGTGCTCCTGGTACTCCTCCAGCACCCCGGACTCGAACGCGTCGCCGCCGTTCTTGCGCCACACGCCTTCCAGCTGGGCCAGTTCGACCAGCAGCCGGAACGCCAGCTCGCCCCGGTCCAGCTCGGAGGCACCGACGTCCTCCAGCGACGTCGGCGCGAGACCGCCCGGCGCCGGCTGCACGTCGTCGGGCAGCTTGGCCACGTTCAGGCCGATGCCGACCACCACGGCCTGCGCGACCCCGGCGGTGATCTCGGACAGGATCCCCGCGCCCTTCTCCGCCTTCGGACCGAGCAGCAGGTCGTTGGGCCACTTCAGGGACGCCTCGACACCGGCCGACTGCGCGACCCGGACCAGCGCCAGACCGGCGATCAGGTTGAGCCACGGCAACCGCTGCGGCGGCACCTCGGACGGGCGGAACAGCACGCTGACGTAGAGCCCGCCGGGCGGCGACGACCAGGTGCGGCCGCGGCGACCCTGCCCGGCGCTCTGCTCCAGCGCGATCAGCACGGTGCGATCGGCGGCGCCTTCGGCAGCGGCCTTCGCGAGATCCGCGTTCGTGGACGCGGTGGTCGCCACGACGTCCAGCGCGGCGTACGGACCGTTGGGTGCTACCAGCCGCGCGCGCAGCGCATCGGCGTCGAGTGCGGTGTCCATCGCGCCAGGCTATTGGAACGAGAGAGGGTACGTGCGACTTGAGATGACCAACAGGTTGCCGTGACCTGGACAACTGCACGGGGCAGTTCAGCAATGCTCTCGTTAGGCTGCGAGCCCATGAGCAGTGCGACCGAGCCGATCGGGAACGTCCCCGCGGACGTCCCGGACGTCCACACCACCGCGGGCAAGCTCGTTGACCTCTACCGGCGCAACGACGAGGCGGTCCACGCCGGGTCGGAGCGCGCGGTCGAAAAGCAGCACGCGAAGGGCAAGAAGACCGCCCGCGAGCGCATCGACCTCCTGCTCGACCCCGGTTCGTTCGTCGAGCTGGACGAGCTCGCGCGGCACCGGTCCACCAACTTCGGCCAGGAGAAGAACCGCCCGTACGGCGACGGCGTGGTGACGGGCTACGGCACCGTCGACGGCCGTCCGGTGTGCGTGTTCTCCCAGGACGTCACGGTCTTCGGCGGCTCGCTCGGCGAGGTCTACGGCGAGAAGATCGTCAAGATCATGGACCTGGCGATCAAGACCGGCCGGCCGATCATCGGCATCAACGAGGGCGGCGGCGCGCGCATCCAGGAGGGCGTCGTCTCGCTCGGCCTCTACGGCGAGATCTTCACCCGCAACGTCCGCGCGTCCGGCGTGATCCCGCAGATCTCGCTGATCATGGGCTCCAACGCGGGTGGCCACGTCTACTCGCCGGCGCTCACCGACTTCGTGGTGATGGTCGACCAGACGTCGCACATGTTCATCACCGGCCCGGACGTCATCAAGACCGTCACCGGCGAGGACGTCACGTTCGAGGAGCTCGGCGGCGGCCGCACGCACAACACCAAGTCCGGCAACGCGCACTACCTCGGCAGCGACGAGGAGGACGCGATCGCCTACGTCAAGGAACTGCTGTCGTACCTGCCGTCGAACAACTTGAGCGACGCGCCCACGTTCGAGGGCACGCTGGCCCCCGGATCGATCGCCGACTCGATCACCGACGAGGACCGCTCGTTGGACACGCTCATCCCGGACTCCGCGAACCAGCCGTACGACATGCACGAGGTCATCAACCGCGTGCTCGACGACGGCGACTTCCTGGAGGTCCAGCCGCTGTTCGCGCCGAACATCCTGGTCGGCTTCGGCCGTGTGGACGGCCACTCCGTCGGCGTCGTCGCGAACCAGCCCACCCAGTTCGCCGGTTGCCTCGACATCGACGCCTCCGAGAAGGCCGCCCGGTTCGTGCGCACCTGCGACGCGTTCAACATCCCGGTGCTCACGTTCGTCGACGTGCCCGGCTTCCTGCCCGGCACCGACCAGGAGTGGAACGGCATCATCCGGCGCGGCGCCAAGCTGATCTACGCCTACGCCGAGGCCACGGTGCCGTTGGTCACCGTCATCACGCGCAAGGCGTACGGCGGCGCGTACGACGTCATGGGCTCCAAGCACCTCGGCGCCGACATCAACCTGGCGTGGCCGACCGCGCAGATCGCGGTCATGGGCGCGTCGGGTGCCGCGAACATCGTGCACCGCAAGACTCTCGCCGCCGCTGCCGCCGCCGGAGAGGACGTCGACGCCCTGCGCGCGCAGCTGCAGCAGGAGTACGAGGACGCGCTGTGCAACCCGTACGTCGCGGCTGAGCGCGGGTACGTCGACTCGGTGATCCCGCCGTCGTACACGCGGGGGTACGTGGCGCGGGCGTTGTCGATGCTGCGGGACAAGCGCGAGACGCTGCCGCCCAAGAAGCACGGGAACATCCCGCTGTGAGCGCCGACCAGCCCCAGGAAAAGCCGCTGCTCCGGGTGGTCAAGGGCACCCCGGACGACCACGAACTGGCGGCCCTGACCGCGGTCATCGCGGGCCTGGCCGCGGCCGCACCCGTTGAGGACAAGCCCGCTGCCCGCTCGGAGTGGGCCAACCACGCCCGCAAGGTCCGACGCCCGCTCCAACACGGCCCCGGCGCCTGGCGAGCCTCTGGCCTCCCCACCTGATTCCGGGAACGCGGGGGCCCCGCGTTTCCTTCTGGGGAACGCCGGGCCCCCGCGTTCCCGCAGTCAGCAGGCGACTCGGCATTTCCCGGCTGCCAGGAGTACGCGGGGAGCTTTCGTACTCTCCTGGAGTACGCGGGGCCCCCACGTGCAGTCCGACAGCAGGCGACTCGGCGGCTGATCCGAGGTGCACGCGGGGAGCTTTCGTTCGCTCCTCGCACACGCGGCGTCCCCGCGTGCGAGCAGTCAGCAGGGGACGCGGCGGCTGGTGATGGTGAGGCCTACGGAGACTTCGCGGCAGCGGGTTTCGCCGTCGACCTTGAGCTTCAACGTCCAGAACACGCTGCCGTACGCATCGGTCTTGCGGAGCACCTGCGCGTCGGCGGGGTTCAGGGGCAGGTTGTCGCGCACCGCCGGGATGACCTGGCCCAGCAGCGCGTTCTCCGCGCGGTCCAGGCGGTCGGCGAACGGCCAGATCGGCACGCCGTACCCGATGGGGTCGCTGGCGAGCACGCTGCCGACGGCCCACGATCCGACGAGGCCGCCGAGCACGATGAGCAGTGCCGCGATCCGTCTGCGCTTGCCTTCGCGATCGGAACCGCGTTCGGTGAGGACAAGCACCCAGCGTTTCACCCTGTCGAGGGTGCCCATGGAGGAGGCGAGCGCGCATCAGTAGTACTACTCGAACCGCCTGGCGGGCCGTTGCGGCGCTCTGCGTCGGGTTCTTCATGATCCTGCTGGACACGACCATCGTGAACGTCGCGATGCCCGCGATGATCTCGGGGCTGCGGGCGTCGCTCAACGACATCATCTGGGTCAACAGCGCGTACCTGCTGTCGTTCGCGGTGCCGCTGCTGCTGACGGGCAGGCTGGGCGACCGGTTCGGGCCGAAGCGCGTCTACCTCGCCGGGCTCACGATCTTCGTGCTGGCCTCGCTGACCTGCGGCCTGTCCGGCAGCGCCGAACTGCTCATCGCCGCCCGCGCCGTGCAGGGGCTGGGTGCCGCGGCCATGACCCCGCAGACGATGGCGTTCATCACGCACCTGTTCCCGCCGCACCGGCGCGGTGCCGCGCTCGGCGTGTGGGGGTCGGTCGCGGGGTTCGCGACGGTGTCCGGGCCGCTGCTCGGCGGGGTGCTGGTCACGCAGCTCGGCTGGGAGTGGATCTTCTTCGTCAACGTGCCGATCGGTGTGGTCGCCGCGGTGCTGGTGCTGCGCTGGGTCCCGGACTGGCAGCCGGGCCGGTCGCACCGGTTCGACGTGCTCGGCGTCGTGCTGTGCTGCCTCGGGCTCGGGCTGGTCGTGTTCGGCGTGCAGAACGGCGAGCACTACGGCTGGGGCAGGGTCGCCGGCCCGGTCACGATCGCCGAGATCATCGTCGCGGGTGTGGTGCTGCTGGTGGCGTTCGTGCTGTGGCAGGCGGCGGCGCGCAACGGCGAGCCGCTGCTGCCGTTGCGGATCTTCGGCAACCGGAACTTCTCGCTCGGCAACATCGCCAACGTGATGATCGGCTTCTCGGTCACCGGGCTGTTCGTGCCGCTCGTGCTGTTCGTGCAGACCGTGCCGAAGCTGTCGGCGTTCGAGGCCGGTCTGCTCACGGCACCGACCTCGCTGGCGTCCGGGGTGGTGGCGTTCTTCGCGGGACGGTGGTCGAACGGGCCGGGCGCGAAGTACCTGCCGATCACCGGCTTCACCATGCTCGGGCTCGGCATCACCGTGATGACGCTGCAGCTCGGCGGATCGCCGTGGACCCTGCTGCCCGCGCTCGTCGTGGTGGGCTGCGGCATGGGGATGGTCTACTCGCCGCTCACCAACATCGCCACGAAGACGCTCGACCCGCGGCTGATGGGCGCGGGCGCCGGCATCTACAACACCTCGCGGCAGTTCGGCGGCGTGCTCGGCAGCGCGGGCACCGGTGCCGTGCTGCAGATCGTGCTGGCCGCCACGGGCGACTTCACCTCAGCCACGCGCGGCGCGTTGCTCATGCTGGTCACGTCCACCCTCGTCGGCGTGACCGCGGCGGTGCTGATGAAGCGCGAAACCGGCGTGCAAGACTCCGGGCGTGCGTCTGATCCTGGCCTCCCAGTCACCCGCCCGTCTTAGCGTCCTGCGGTCCGCGGGCGTCGAGCCCGTCGTCCGCGTGTCCGGCGTCGACGAGGACGCGCTCGTCGCGTCGCTCGCCAACCCCACGCCGGAGGAGACCGTCGTCGCGCTGTCCGCGGCGAAGGCGGAGGCGATCGAGCACGACGACGAGTGCGTCGTGGTCGGTTGCGACTCGATGCTGCTGTTCGAGGGCGAGCTCATGGGCAAGCCGGGCACGGCCGAGGTCGCGCGGGAGCGGTGGCTGCGGGTGGCGGGCAAGAGCGGCGTGCTGATCACCGGGCACACCGTGCTCAGGGTCTCCGGTGGCGAGGTGGTCGACAGGGCCTCCGCCGCCGAGTCGACGACCGTGCGGTTCGGCACGCCGTCGGAGGAGGAGCTGGAGGCGTACATCGCGACGGGCGAGCCGTTGCACGTCGCGGGCGGCTTCACGATCGACGGGCTCGGCGGCTGGTTCATCGACGGCATCGACGGCGACCACACGTCGGTGATCGGCATCAGCCTGCCGCTCACGCGGCGGCTGCTGGGTCAGGTGGGCGTCGCGGTGTCCACGCTCTGGTAGTGCTGGTCACACTTGGCTTGATCAGGGAAGACTGCTCCCGGCACACGCGTTGGGGGCAGTGCGATGAACGAGTTTTTGACGCGCCGCCGGCACATCGACCACGGCCGCAGGACGAGCACGGGCTGTCGGAGCTGACGCTCCCGCCCCCTTTCGCTCATCCCTGCAAACGGAGATGTCCCGGTGTCGTTCGTCCAGACCTATCGCAAGCCCAAGGTTTTCGGCCTGACCGTGCTCGGCGCGCTCGTGCTCGGCGCGCTCGCCGGCTGGCTCGGCAAGGGCACGTGGCTCGCGCCCGTGCTCGCCAAGACCGGTTCGGTCTTCACCTCGCTGCTGCAGCTGACCGTGATCCCGCTGGTGTTCACCGCGATCGTCGTCGGCATCGCGTCGCTGCGGAACCTCGGCGGCGGCCGCACCGCCGCCCGGCTCGGCGGCAAGACGTTCCTGTGGTTCGCCACCACGTCGTTCATCGCCGTGCTGATCGGTCTCGCGGTCGGCGCGATCGTCAAGCCCGGCCAGGGCGTGCACATCGAGCCCGCCGCCGGCGCGGTCGACAAGCTCGCCAAGCGCACGTCCGGTTCGTGGAGCGCGTTGCTCGACAACCTGGTGCCCAGCAACATCTTCAGCGCCTTCACCGAGGGCGAGGTGCTGCAGGTCGTCTTCATCGCGGTGCTGGTCGGTTTCGCCGCCTACGCGCTCGGTGAGAAGGCCGCGCCGTTCACGAACCTGGTCCGGTCGTTCTTCGACATCGTGCAGAAGGTCGTCGGCTGGATCATCCTGCTCGCGCCGATCGGCATCTTCGGTCTCATCGGCAACGCCGTGGCGTCGTACGGCAACTCGTTCGTGCGACCGCTGTTCTCGTTGATCCTCGCGGTCTACGCCGGCACGCTGCTGGTGCTGTTCGTCGTCTACCCGATCCTGCTGAAGTTCGTCGGCAGGACCTCACCGGTCGAGTTCTTCCGCAAGGCCGGCACGGCCATCCAGTTCGCGTTCGTCTCGCGCTCCTCCGGCGCCACGCTTCCGTTGTCCCGCAAGGCGGCCACCGAGCTCGGCGTCTCGCAGGAGTACGCGAACTTCGCCGTGCCGCTGGGCACCACGACCAAGATGGACGGGTGCGCCGCGGTCTACCCGGCCATCGCGACGATCTTCATCGCGAACCTCTTCGGCATCCAGCTCTCGGTGTGGCAGTACGTCGGCATCGTGCTCGTCGCCGTGTTCGGCGCGCTGGCCACCGCGGGCACGACCGGCTGGTACACGATGCTCACGCTGACGCTGAGCGTCGTCGGCCTGCCGCCGCAGGTCATCGCGACCGGTGTGGCCGTGGTCTACGCGATCGACCCGATCCTCGACATGATCCGCACCGCGACCAACGTGGCCGGCCAGATCACCGTGCCGGTGCTGGTGGCGCGCAGCGAGAACCTGATCGAGGAGGAGCCTGCGGCCGACCGTGAGCTCGTGACCGCCTAGGAATCAGCGCACGGACGAAGCTGCGACATCTTCGGCACCGGTGTGGGCCAGCCCGCGAGCTGCTCCCGCGCCGGTGCCGGTTGCGTGCAGCCGAGGTTCGGGCCGAGCGGCGAGAACACCTGCAGGAACGCGTTGTTGCACTGGCCTTCGCACGCGTGCTGGGCGGCGATGATGTCCGCGGTGCCGTCGTCATTGACGTCGTGCAGCCCGAGATATCCGGCGCTGGCCAGGTAGTTGTCCTGCGCGCGCGACCACGTGCCGTTCTTGCGGACCAGCACCTCGCCGAGCATCTCGCTGCCGCGCGCTCCGCGCACCAGGCACACGCTGACCGCCGCCTCCGCGCACTGCAGCGACTTGTCGTTCACCGTCGCACCGGACTCGGCGATGGTCATCTCGAAGATGAACGGGCCGGACTCGCCGGTCACCCTGATCCGCCCGCCGCCGGTGCCGCTGAGCAGCTCGACGAGGTCCTTGCCGACCGACTTGCCGATCACGACCTGGCAGACGGTGGTACCGCAGCGCATTCCGGCGTCGGTACCGGATTGGGCTGAATCGGTGTTGTGCGGGCGCTGGAAATAGGCGAACACCAGCCCCGCGACGACCACGGCGGCCGCCGCGACGGCAGTCACCTGCACCGATCTGGACCCACCCACATCGCAGATTGTGGCGGATGGGCTCAGGATGGATGTGAAGTGAGCCGTCTCTCCCTCTCGGAGTTCACCGATTTCCGTAGACTGCGGCACCAGCCAGAGCCGTAATTACCGGTCCAGCAGGAGGTACGACGCCGTGTCGCTGCGCAAGGTCCTCATCGCCAACCGCGGTGAGATCGCCGTCCGGGTCATCCGCGCCTGCCGTGACGCCGGCCTGGCCAGTGTCGCGATCTACGCCGACCCCGACCGCGACGCACCGTTCGTCCGGCTCGCGGACGAGGCGTTCGCGCTCGGCGGCAACACGCCGGGCGAGAGCTACCTGTCGTTCGAGAAGGTGCTGGCCGCCGCCGCGCAGTCCGGTGCCGACTCGGTACACCCCGGTTACGGCTTCCTGTCCGAGAACGCCGACTTCGCGCAGGCCGTGATCGACGCGGGCCTGGTCTGGATCGGCCCGACCCCGCAGGCGATCCGCGACCTCGGCGACAAGGTGACCGCGCGGCACATCGCCATGCGCGCGGGCGCGCCGCTGGTGCCCGGCACCAAGGACCCGGTCTCCGGACCGGACGAGATCATCGCGTTCGCGCAGGAGCACGGACTGCCGGTGGCGATCAAGGCCGCGTTCGGCGGTGGCGGTCGCGGGCTGAAGGTCGCGCGCACGATCGAGGAGATCCCCGAGCTGTTCGACTCCGCGGTCCGCGAGGCCGTCACGGCGTTCGGCCGCGGCGAGTGCTTCGTCGAGCGGTACCTGGACAAGCCGCGGCACGTCGAGGCGCAGGTCCTCGCCGACACCCACGGCAACGTGATCGTCGTCGGCACCCGCGACTGCTCGCTGCAGCGGCGTCACCAGAAGCTGGTCGAGGAGGCGCCCGCGCCGTTCCTGACCGACGACCAGCGCGCGACGATCCACAGCTCCGCCAAGGCGATCTGCAAGGAGGCCGGCTACCACGGCGCCGGCACGGTGGAGTACCTCGTCGGCCTCGACGGGTCGATCTCGTTCCTGGAGGTCAACACGCGCCTGCAGGTCGAACACCCGGTGTCGGAGGAGACGACCGGCATCGACCTGGTGCGCGAGCAGTTCCGCATCGCCGCGGGCGAGAAGCTCAAGCACACCGAGGACCCGACGCCGCGCGCGCACTCCATCGAGTTCCGCATCAACGGTGAGGACGCCGGTCGCGGCTTCCTCCCGGCGCCGGGCACCGTCACGACGTTCGTCGCGCCGTCCGGTCCCGGTGTCCGGGTGGACGCCGGTGTCGAGAGCGGCTCGGTGATCGGCGGGCAGTTCGACTCGTTGCTGGCCAAGCTGATCGTCACCGGCGAGAACCGCGACGAGGCGCTCGCCCGTGCCCGCCGCGCGCTCGACGAGATGGTCGTGGACGGCATGGCGACCGTGCTGCCGTTCCACCGCGCGATCGTGCGGGACGCGGCGTTCACCGCCGAGAAGCCCGAGGGCTTCACCGTCCACACGCGGTGGATCGAGACCGAGTTCGACAACCAGATCGCGCCGTTCACCGGCGGTGCTGCGGAAGCCGGCGAGGAGACGCCGCGGCAGACCGTGGTGGTCGAGGTCGGCGGGCGCCGCCTGGAGGTGTCGCTGCCGGGTGACCTCGCCGTCGGTGCCGCGCGTCCGGCCGCTGCCGCCGCGAGGAAGCCGAAGCCGAAGCGCGCGGGCGGCAGTTCCGCCGCGGTGTCCGGGGACGCGGTGGCCGCGCCGATGCAGGGCACGATCGTGAAGGTGGCCGTCGAGGACGGGCAGACCGTCGAGGCGGGCGAGCTGATCGTGGTCCTGGAGGCCATGAAGATGGAGAACCCGGTGACGGCGCACAAGGCGGGCACCGTGACGGGTCTCGCGGCCGCTCCCGGCGACCCGATCACCCAGGGCACCGTGATCTGCGAGATCAAGGACTGACCGCAGGGGTCGCTCACCTACGATTGCGTACGTGAGCGACCCGTCGAGGGACATCCGCATCGGTGACACCGAACGCCAGCAGGCGTTGGAGGTGCTCGGCGAGCACATGAGCGCGGGACGCATCGACATCGAGGAGTACGGCGAGCGGTCCGCGAAGATCACGACCGCGAAGACCCGCGGCGAGTTGATGGCGTTGTTCTACGACCTGCCGGACCCGCGTCCGCAGTTCGCGACCCCGATGCCGATGTTCCCCCAGCCGTCCAGGGCACCGGCACGCCGCTGGGAGGGCGCGGTCGTGCCCGTGGTCGGCATCGCCGCGGTGATCCTGTTCTTCACGGTGGTCAGGAACCCGCTGATCTTCGCGCTCATCCCCCTCGCGGCGGTCCTGTGGGGCCAGTGGAACGGACGCCGGCGCTGAAACCGTTGCTGCTGCTCGATCTCGACGGGGTGCTGCGCGCGTTGCCGCCCCTGCCGCCCGAGATCGCCGAGATCGCCTTCGAACCGACGCTGCTGCACCGCGCCGTCACCGGTGAGATCACCGACGAGCAGTGGCGGCAGGAGGTCGGCCCGGGCTTCGAGGCCACGCCAGGTGAGGTGATCACCGAGGCGCTGACGTTGGTGCGGGCCGCGCGCAGGCACTGCTTCGTGGCGTTGCTGTCCAACGCGACCACGCGGCTGGAGGCGGACCTCGCCCGGCTCGGCCTGGACGCCGAGTTCGACGCGATCTTCAACTCGGCGCGGCTCGGGGTCGCGAAACCCGATCCGGTGATCTTCCGGCGGGTGCTGGACGAGCTCGGCCACCAGACCGCGGTGTTCTGCGACGACACCGAGGAGAACGTCTCGGCCGCCCGCGAGGCGGGACTGGACGGCGTGCACGTGCCGGACACGGCGGCGTTGCGGACGGCTTTGGCGGTGCGCGGGCTGATCCCGCCGACCGTGCTGCTGATCCTGCCCGACCGCGACGAGGCCGAGGAGCTGGCGCAGGAGCTGCTCGCGGACGGCTGGGGACCGTGCGCGGTGCACCGCGACATGCTGGCGGGCGAGGACGACGCCGAGGACGTGGACTGGGTGATCGAGCTCACCACGGCACCGGACGGCACGCCCGCGTCCGCGCACCGCGACCGGCTCGACGAGGTGGCGGAACGGCACGAAGGTTTCACCGGCGAGCCCTAGGCGCGGCCGCTGCGGCGGTTAGCCTCATTGCCGTGGAGCCAGTCGAGATCAACGCAGGCGAGTACTACCTGCGCGCCTTCCGCAACGACGACCGCGTCAACGACGTGCCGGCGCTGGTCGAGATCTACGCGGATCCCGAGACCAAGCGGTACATGAACCGCCTGACCGTCGACAGCCCCGCGACCGCCGAGCTGTTCATCATGCTGATGACCAGCGGCTGGGCGAAGAACTACCGCTGGTCGTGGGCTGTGTGCGAGGCGGTCACCGCGGACCTGGTCGCCGGGATCATCCTCAACAACCTCGACCTCCAGTTCGGATCGGCCGAGGTGACCTGCTGGACCCACCCGGCGCACCGAGGCAAGGGCGTGCTGCCGACCGCGCTCAACGCCGTGCTGGGCTGGGCGTTCGGTGCGATGGACCTGCACCGGGTCGTCTACAAGCACTCGGTGTTCAACACGGCGTCACAGCGCGTCGCGGAGAAGTGCGGATTCACCCTGGAGGGTCGACTTCGCGACGAGACGATCATCGATGACCAGCGCGTTGACGAGCTGCTGTGGGCGCGGCTGGCGACAGACCCCCACCCCGAGCAGCTACGGTGACCGGCCATGCGGACCACGGCGCTCCTCATCGTCGCGGTGGCGCTGGCCGGGTGCACGGCCGGACCCGCCCACAGCTCCCTGGGCAGCACGCCACCAACACCTCCCTCGACGCCGTCGACCACGGCCTCGCACCTGGACTTCCCGCAGCGACCGCGCGCCGTGCCTCTCGACGACGTCGACCCGTGCGCCGTGCTGACGCCTGACCAGCGCACCTCGCTGAGCCTGGACAACCCGCCCAGCGCGTACGTCGAGACGAGCTTCGGCGGTGCGAAGGCGTGCACGATGCGCAGCACGACCAGCGGCAACGTGGCGCGGCTCGCGCTGGTGCTGGCGTCCGGGGCCGAGGTGTGGCTCTCCGAGAACGCCCAGGTGGACTACAAGGTCAGCACGATCGAGGGTTTCGCGGCGATTACTGTCCGCACACCCGGCATCGACGACGTCTGCAACGTGGAGATCGACGTGGCGGACGGCCAGTTCCTCGACGTCATGTTCCGCGACGGCGGGAATTCCACTGCGGTGCAACAAGATCATCTTTGCCTGGGCGCACAGCGGGTGGCCGAGGCGGCCATGGCCAGTTTGCTCCAGAAGCGCTGACCCACACGGGCGGAAGTCACTGATCGCACTCCACAGCGTCACCTTCGGTGGTTAGAGTGACGAAGCGCTTGTACGCACAACCGCCGGAGGTCGCACCATGCCGCCAGGGGGACGCAGCGGGGCCGACACCTCGCCACCCGTCAGCCACGAACTGAGCGTGGAACCGGAGGCGATCCCGGCGTTGCGCAACACCTTCTCCGCCGCGCTGACCAAGCTCGACAAGCAGATCGAGATGGCGATCACCGAGTTCCGCGTCCGCCCGTGGGCGGGTGACCCGGTCAGCCAGGAGGCGGCCGAGAAGTTCAACGACAGGTCGATCACCGACAACGACTCGGCGCTGCAGGCGTTGCTGAACTACCAGCGCCAGCTCAAGACCGCGATGGACAACCTGAACCAGATCGAGCGGCAGTACCGGGTGGTCGAGGGCGACAACACCGGCATGATGAACAAGAGCGGGTGCTGAAGATGGCAGACCACCGCTGGGAGGGCTACAGCCACAAGGAGCTGTACGAACGCATCCACGCCGGCCCCGGCCCGTCCGCGTCGTTCGCGTCGATGGAGCGCTGGCAGGGCGTGTCGACCGCGTTGACCGAGATCAACGACGACCTGCACAAGGGCATCACGCTGTCCGGCGCGAAGTGGACCGGCAAGGCCGCCGAGATGGCGCAGGCCGGCCTGAACCCGATCGCGGCCTGGGCCGACAGCGCCCGCACCGGCGCCGACGTCATGCGCTGCTCGGCGGAACTGCAGGCGAACAACATCTCGAAGGCCCGCGCGGACATGCCGGCCCCGGTCGAGGTGACCTCGGAGCAGCCGGGCGCCCTGATCACCGGCCTCACGCACCTCTTCGTCGGCCAGACCGACCACGAGAAGCAGGAGGCGGCCCAGGACGCGGCCGAGCGCCGCGCCCGTGAGGTCATGTCCACCTACGCGTCGTCCACGACCGCGAACACCTCGACCCTGGGCCAGTTCAGCCAGCCGCCGCAGCTGCAGATCAGCACCACCGGCGTGACGCACGGCGGCGGCGCCCAGGTGGGCACGCCCGGCACCTGGATCGTCGGTCCGCAGGGCACCACCGGTGGCAGCGTCACGCGCAGTCGCACGGGCACGGGTTCGCGGGTCTCCGCCGCTCCCCCGCCTCGTGGTGGCACGCAGGCGCCTCCCGGCTCCTCGACGCGCACCTCCGGCACGTCGGTGCCGGCCGGTTCGTCGTCCTCGTCGAAGGGCTCGACGACCTCGCTCTCGTCCGCAGGCACGTCCGGCCCGTCCACCACGGGCACCGCGGGCGTCGGCGTGCCGGGCCCGCGCTCCGGCCGTTCCGGTTCCTCCTCGTCCAAGGAGATGGAGGAGGGCGCGACCGCCGCGTCGTCGGCCGCGGTGGGCCAGATGATGAACCACGGCGGCCCCGCCGGTGTGGGTTCGTCCGCCGGTTCCGCCATGGGCCCGTTGGGCACGGTCGGCGCGGCCGCGTCCGATGGCGACCAGGTGCACCGCCGGGCCGTGCCGATGTCGCAGCAGTACGACCCGTTCGGCGGCATGGGCGGCCCGCGCCAGGGCGAGGAAGAGGAGGACCTGGAGCACAAGGCCGCCGACTACCTGCGCGAACGCGACGACATCTACGGCGTGGGCAGCTACTCGCTGCCCGTGATCGGGGAGAGCACGACCGACTGATGACTGTGCTGGGCCTGGACATGGGGACGAGCGACACGCGCGACCCGGTGATCATCTCCACGCTGGAGTTCGACGTCCTCTGGGAACACCTGGGGCTGGAGACGATGCCCCTGGTGCTCAAGGTCCCGTCACCGGGCAAGACCCGCGAGGAACGCAGGGCCGTCGAGGACCAGGTCTGGCGTCAGCTCGGCGCACGAGGCCTGGGCGGCCCGCGTTCCCTGGACCCGACCCTGGAAGACCTGCTGCACGTCCTGAACCGCCCGCAGCAGGAAGTCGACGGCCGCCTGTGGCTGCACGAACGCAGCGTCCGCGTCCTCGCCGCAGGCAAGGGCCAGGCAGGCGTCCTGGCCGTCCTGGACAGCGGCCAACTGGTCCTGCGCCCGGCCGAAGCCGGCGGCCTGCCGCGCGAGGCCCTCACCGCCCTCCCGGCGGCCCCGGCAGGCGAGGGCCACTCCATCACCCTCCCCTCCGCGGACCTCGACGCGGCAGCCGCCTCAGCGGCCACGCCGGAAGACCTGGCAGCAGCCCTGCGCGGCGTGATCCGCCCTGCGGACGCCGACACCCTGGCCGAAATGGTCCGTGACGTCTCGAACCGAGGCCAGTTCGGCGCCGCCGCCCGCGACAAGTGGGGCAAACGCGTCCGCCCGGATCGCGTCGTCGCCTTCTACGACACCCCGAAGGGCCGCTACCTGCAGATGCGCCGCGCCACGCCGGGCCAGCCGCCGTGGTCGACCATCACGCCCGTGGACTACCGCCGCCTGCACCACCACCTGGTGGAACTGCTGGAGGAGGCGGCGGGTTCTTAGACCGCGTACATGCGGTCACACGCACCCGCCCGGCAACGCTTCCGGCGCGACCCCGCCCGCTCGTCGCGGTCGATGAAGGGCTCCTTCATCGACCACAGGTGGATGAAGGAGCCCTTCATCCACCAGCCGGCGGTCGTGAGCGCGAGCCGGAGAACTCAGGGCCCGATGCCCTGGCAAGGTCGCGTCCGCAGGTCGTTCACGTAGTCATCGGGCGCCCCGGCAGCCTCGGCCGCGTCCGCGACCACCCCGATGTACCGAGCCGACGGCAGCCCGCCCTCGTACGCGTCCAGCACGTACAGCCAGGCCACCACGGACCCCTCCAGGGTCTGCACCCGCAGCCGGATCTTCTTGTAGAGGCCGAGCGCCCCCTCCCAGCGGTCGAGGCGCGACTCGTCGCGGGGCGAGACGTCGTAGAGCACGCAGAACGTCTGCGCGTCGGGATCTTCGACGATCGTCGCGAGCGCGCCCTCCCAGCCGAGATCCTCGCCGCCGAAGGTCAGGCGCCAACCCACGAGCCAGCCGGTCCCCGCGAGCGGGGAGTACGGGGCTCGCTCCATCATCTGGTTCGGATCCATGTTCGACCCGTACGCGGCATAGAGCGGCACGTCCGACAGCGTAGCGACCCGGCGATCAGCTTTCGGTACTGACGACACGGGCGATTCGGCCAACGCGTACGGTTGTGCCGGCCAGCAAGCGCGCAGAAGGGAACTGATCGTGACCCGCATCGTCATCATGGGCGGCGGACCCGCAGGTTACGAGGCAGCCCTGGTCGCGGCGCAACACGGCGCCGACGTGACCGTGGTGGAGAACGACGGCGCCGGTGGCGCGTGCGTCCTGTACGACTGCGTTCCGTCCAAGACCTTCATCGCCTCCGCGGGTGCCCGCAGCGCCTTCCGCAACGCCGGTGAGCTGGGCATTCAGACCAACAACGACCAGGCCGCGGTCGACCTGCCGGTGGTCCACGGACGGGTGAAGGGCCTCGCGCTCGCGCAGTCCGCGGACGTCCGGGCGCGGCTGCAGCGCGAGGGCGTGCGGCTGATCAACGGGCGCGCCAGGTTCGCGGACGGCTCGCGCGGGCTCGCCCAGCACCAGGTCGTCGCCATCGGCGCAGGCGGCGAGGAAGAGACCCTCAACGCCGATGTGGTGCTCATCGCAACGGGCGCCACGCCGCGGGTCCTCGACGGCGCGGAGCCGGACGGCAAGCGGGTCCTCACCTGGCGGCAGATCTACGACCTGCCCGAACTGCCCGAGCACCTCGCGGTCATCGGTTCGGGTGTGACGGGTGTCGAGTTCGCCTCCGCCTACACCGAGATGGGCGTGAAGGTGACCATGGTCTCGTCCAGGGACCGGGTGCTGCCCCACGAGGACGCCGACGCGGCCGCGGTGCTGGAGGACGTGTTCGCCGAGCGCGGCACGGCCGTCGTCAAGCACGCCCGCGCGGACCGGGTCGAGAACACCGGTGACGGTGTGCTGATCCACCTGGAAGACGGTCGCACGATCGAGGCATCCCACGCGCTGATGACGGTCGGTTCGGTGCCGAACACCGCCGACATCGGCCTGGACAAGATCGGCATCGAGCTCGGGCGCGGCGGGTACATCCCGGTCGACCGGGTCAGCCGGACCAACGTCAGCGGCGTCTACGCGGCCGGCGACTGCACCGGTGTGCTGCTGCTCGCGTCCGTGGCCGCCATGCAGGGCCGCATCGCCATGTGGCACGCGCTGGGCGAGGGCGTCAGCCCGATCAAGCTCAAGACCGTCGCCGCGAACGTCTTCACCAACCCCGAGATCGCGAGCGTCGGCATCAGCCAGCAGGCGATCGACTCGGGTGAGGTGCCCGCGCGCACGATCATGCTGCCGCTCGCCACGAACCCGCGGGCCAAGATGGAGGGCCTGCGCCGGGGCTTCGTGAAGCTGTTCTGCCGCCCCGCGACCGGTGTCGTCATCGGCGGTGTGGTGGTCGCGCCGAACGCGAGCGAGTTGATCCTGCCGATCGCGCTGGCCGTGCAGAACCAGCTGACCGTCGAGCACCTCGCCACGACGTTCTCGGTCTACCCTTCGCTGTCGGGCTCCATCACCGAGTCAGGCCGCCAGCTGATGCGGCACGACGATCTCGACTAGGTAACACCGCACTCCCCTGGCAACCGAGACGCCCTGCGGGGCGTGTTCGGGGTGCAAGTCAGATCTGGGGGAGAAACAGAAATGAAGCGTGTTTCCGCAACCGTCGTCGCGCACGGAGCCGCGTTCGCATTCGCACATGCCGCGGGCGCACGGGAGAGCCAGGCCTTCGCGGTCATCGAAACGCCCGGCACCTACTCGCTCGACCAGACCGAGGTGGTGACGTCGTGCTGGTCCAGCGCGGAACCCAGCGGGTCGGCCACGGCGAGGTCGGGGAGTTCGAGCAGTTCGTGGCGAAGGCGAAGGGCGCGCCGCGGACCGGCGGCGGAGGCACGGCCTGATGCAGCGACTCGCCATCGCGGTCGTGGCGGCACTGGCGCTTCTCGGCGCCTGTGCCGCACCACTCGCGGCAGACCCGCAGACGGCGCCCCCGACCGGTTCCACGGCCCAAACGTCCGGTTCCGCGGCGCAACCGGCTGCGGGGTGGTACGAGCTCGCCCGCACGCCCGGCGAGGCCGGTCCGGCGATCCTGCTGGGCCACGTCGACGGGCTGAACAAGCCGGGAATCTTCTTCCGCCTCAAGGAGCTTGTCGCGGGTGACGAGATCGAGGTGCCCAGAAAGGACGGCACCACGGCCAGGTTCCGCGTGCGCAAGACCGAGCAGATCGCCAAGTCCGGCTTCCCCACCGAGGCCGTCTACGGCGACACCGCCGAACCCGAGCTGCGGCTGATCACCTGTGGGGGCAGCTTCGACCGGGCCGCGCACAGCTACCGGGACAACGTCATCGTCTACGCGACGCTGGTCTGAAGAAGAGCTCTCCGCCAGCAACCCATGTCCGAGGGAGAGACATCCATGATCAGGTCACGCCGAAGTTCTCGTCGGAGGCAACGCCTTCGCGACCGAGTCCGAGTTCACCGGCGGTGTGGTGGTCGCGCCGAACGCGAGCGAGCTGATCCTGCCGATCGCGCCGGCCGTGCAGAACCAGCTGACCGCCGAGCACCTCGCCACGACGTTCTCGGTCTATCCTTCGCTGTCGGGCTCCATCACCGAGTCGGGCCGCCGGCTGATGCGACGACGATCTCGACTGGGTAACACCGCACTTGGAGAGAAGAAGATGAAGCGCAAGCACACCACTGGCGCGGCGCGGTGAAACTCGTCCTCGCCGGTGTGCTGCTGGTGGCCTTGGCGCTGACGGGCCGCGCTTCGCCGCAAGCGTCCGAGTTACCGTCGGCCTTGACGGTTTCGGCACCGGCAAAGCCGAGACCAGCACCTTCGCGCTGTCCGAAGAGAACGCCGAAGGACAAGCGACGGTCACCTGCCGCTCACCAGGGACCGCACCAGGCCCGCCGGACGACGCCCCGCAAGCCGGCGGCGGCCCGGCATGATCGAAGAAGTGCCTCGGATCTCATCTGGTCGAGCAACGAACGCACCAGATGTGCGTCAATGGCTTCGTGGGGACTCGTGTCTTGATCGCGGTGCTGACCGCGGCGCTGGCCACCGCCGCCTGTGCGCAGGCGCCGGCACCGAAGCCGTCGGCGGCGACGAGCGATGCCGCTGCGCCGCCGGTGGTCTCGCCGCTCGGCGACTCCGACCCGATGGAACTGCGGATCGAGCGCATCGGCGTGCGGTCGTCGCTGGTCCAGCTCGGCCTCGACGCTCAGGGCCTGGTCCAGCTGCCGCCGGTCAACGAGGGCATGCAGGCCGGGTGGCACCAGACGCACCCGAAGCAGTGGATCATCGTCGGCCGGATCGAGAGCAACAAGGCCAGAGGCGTCTTCTACCGCCTGAACGACCTGCAGCAGGGCGACACCCTCGAAGTGTCCAAGAAGGACGGTTCGGTCGCCCGCTTCACCGTCTCGCGCAGCGAGAGGATCATCCGCGACAACTTCTTCGCCGAGGCGGTCGCGCGGGACCCGGACGAGCAGGGGCTGCGGCTGATCACGTGCGGCACTCCCGACAACGTGATCGTGCACGCCGCTGCCTCGTCCTGATTCGGCGAAGCCCAATCAGGACGAGGCAGCGGCAGGCTTCCCGAGGAGTCGACACAGCCCCGGCCCACGTCGATGAACGGCGCATTCGTTCACCTCAGGTGGACAAATGCGCCGTTCATGAACATCAGTCCTGCACCCAGTCGAAGGTCTTCGTGACGGCCTTCTTCCAGTTCGCGTACTCGGACCTGCGGCGCTCCTCGTCCATCTGCGGCTCCCACCTCTTGTCCTGCGCCCAGTTCTCGCGGATGTCGTCCTCGGTCTTCCAGAACCCGACCGCGAGACCGGCCGCGTAGGCCGCACCCAGCGCGGTCGTCTCGGCGACGACCGGCCGGATCACCGGCACGCCGAGGATGTCCGCCTGGAACTGCATCAGCAGCTCGTTCACGACCATGCCGCCGTCGACCTTCAACGCCTTCAGGTCGACGCCCGAGTCGGCGTTCATGGCGTCGAGCACCTCCCGCGTCTGGAAGGCGGTGGCCTCCAGCACGGCCCGCGCGAGGTGCCCCTTGTTGACGAACCGGGTCAGGCCGACGATCGCGCCACGGGCGTCGGAACGCCAGTACGGTGCGAACAAGCCGGAGAACGCGGGCACGAAGTACGCGCCACCGTTGTCCTCCACGGATCGCGCGTGCTCCTCGACCTCGGCCGCGGAGCCGATCATGCCGAGGTTGTCGCGCAGCCACTGCACCAGCGAGCCGGTGACGGCGATCGAGCCCTCCAGCGCGTACACGGGAGCCGCGTCACCGATCTTGTAGCAGACGGTGGTGAGCAACCCGTTCTCGCTCATCACCTTCTCGGTACCGGTGTTGAGCAGCATGAAGTTGCCGGTGCCGTAGGTGTTCTTGGCCTCGCCCGGCGAGAGGCAGGCCTGGCCGAACGTCGCCGCCTGCTGGTCGCCGAGGATGCCCGCGATCGGCACCCCGGCCAGCGCGCCGCGTTCGCGCACCTGGCCGTAGACCTCCGACGAGGAACGGATCTCCGGCAGCATCGACATCGGAATGCCCATGTCGGCGGCGATCGACGAGTCCCACTGCAGCGTGTCGAGGTCCATGAGCATGGTGCGCGAGGCGTTCGTCGGGTCGGTGACGTGCACGCCGCCGTCAACCCCGCCCGTCATGTTCCACAGCACCCACGTGTCCATGTTGCCGAACAGCAGGTCGCCGGCTTCGGCGCGTTCGCGCGCACCTTCGACGTTGTCGAGGATCCAGCGGATCTTGGGACCGGAGAAGTAGGTCGCGAGCGGCAGGCCGACCTTGGCCCGGTAGCGCTCCTGCCCACCGCCCAGAGCACCCAGCTCGGCGACGATCTTGTCGGTCCTGGTGTCCTGCCAGACGATGGCGTTGTAGACGGGTTCGCCGGTGTTGCGGTCCCACACGACCGCGGTCTCGCGCTGGTTGGTGATGCCGACGGCGGCGATGTCCGAAGTGGTCAGATCGGCCTTGGCGAGCGCGCCCGCGGCGACCTGGCGGGTGTTCTGCCAGACCTCCATCGGGTCGTGCTCGACCCAGCCCGCCTTCGGGAAGATCTGCTCGTGCTCCTTCTGGTCGACCGACACCACCCGACCCGAGTGGTCGAAGATCATGCAACGGGTCGACGTGGTGCCCTGGTCGATCGCGGCCACGTACTGGGTCATTCGAGAAGTCCTTTCAGACCGGGAGAACCAGGTAGAGCAGCGCGGCGAGCGCGCCACCCACGAGGGGGCCGACGACGGGGACCCACGAGTAGGCCCAGTTGGCGTTGCCCTTGTTGCGGATCGGCATGAGGAACGCGTAGGCGATGCGCGGGCCGAGGTCGCGCGCCGGGTTGATGGCGTAGCCCGTCGGGCCACCGAGCGAGGTACCGATCACCAGCACGACGAACGCGACACCCGCGTAGCCGAGCGCCGAGTTGCCGAACTGCGGGATCCCGTCGGTCGCCACCTTCGCGCCCGGCGACAGCAGGATCCACGCGACGAGCACGAACGTGCCGATGATCTCGGACACCAGGTTCCACGGCACGTTCGGCACGGTCGGCCCGGTGGAGAAGATGCCGAGCGTGTTCTGCGGCTCGTCGTGCGTGTCGAACTGCAGCTTGTACGTCGCCCAGCAGAGCATCGCGCCGAGGATCGCACCGACCATCTGTCCGAGGACGTAGACGGGAACGTCGCGCCACGGCGTCTTGTCCGCGATGGCGAGGCCCAGCGTCACCGCCGGGTTGAGGTGCGCCCCGCTCGGGTTCGCGATGCTCGCGCCGGTGAAGACGGCGAAGGCCCAGCCGACGTTGACGAACAGGAAGCCGGTGCTGTTGCCGAGCGTGTTCTTGAGCACCTGGTTCGCGACGACACCGGTGCCCAGGAGGATGAGGACCGCGGTCCCCAGCACCTCCCAGACGAAGATCGAGCCTGCACTCATCGTCGACCTCCTGCAGTCTGCGGCAAGGAGGGAGCGCAAACCCGGAGGTCAGGCCGCGCCGCCCGCCCACAACGTGCTCGGACGCTATTACCGTGCTGATCAGTTGTCTACGCCAAGTGCCCCTGGTCGGGCCATTTTCAGGCCGTTGGCAACTGGTCTTCGCGCCCGTGGGCGAACACCCGTTGCTGCAGGTAACGTGATCCGCGAGTCGTCACAGGGAGGCGTCTGTCGTGGCCACGCGCAAGAACGCAGCTGCAGCACCGCAAACCCCCGCCGCCCCGCCGATCACCGGCAGGCTGGGCCCCGCCGAGCGCGAGGAGTCGTGGCAGCGGCTCGGGGCCGAGACGTTCGACCTCGTGGTGATCGGCGGTGGTGTGGTCGGTGTCGGCGCGGCACTCGACGCCGCGACGCGCGGCCTGCGGGTGGCGCTCGTCGAGGCCCGCGACCTGGCGTCGGGCACGTCCAGCCGGTCCTCCAAGCTCTTCCACGGCGGCCTGCGGTACCTGGAGCAGCTCGAGTTCGGTCTGGTCCGCGAGGCGCTGCGCGAACGCGAGCTGATGCTGACGCGCATCGCGCCGCACCTGGTGAAGCCGGTGAGCTTCCTCTACCCGCTGTCGAACCGCCTGTGGGAACGGCCGTACACGGCGGCCGGTCTGTTCCTCTACGACACGATGGGCGGCGCCCGGTCCGTGCCGGGCCAGAAGCACCTCACCCGCGCGGGCGCGCTCCGGCTGGTTCCGGCGCTGAAGCGCGACGCGTTGATCGGCGGCATCCGTTACTACGACGCACAAGCCGACGACGCACGGCACACGATGATGGTCGGCCGCACCGCCGCGCACTACGGCGCCGTCGTGCGCACCTCGACCCAGGTGGTCGGGTTCCTGCGCGAGGCAGACCGCGTCTCGGGTGTGCGCGTGCGGGACGTCGAGGACGGTCGCGAGGTCGACGTCCGGGCACACGCCGTGATCAACGCGACGGGTGTGTGGACGGACGAGCTGCAGCGGCTCTCCGGTTCGCGCGGCCGCTTCCGGGTGCGAGCGTCGAAGGGCGTGCACATCGTCGTTCCGCGCGACCGGATCGTCGCCGAGTCCGGGATGATCCTGCGCACCGAGAAGTCCGTGCTGTTCGTGATCCCGTGGCGCAACCACTGGATCGTCGGCACCACCGACACCGACTGGAACCTCGACCTGGCGCACCCGGCGGCGACCAAGCACGACATCGACTACATCCTCGAACACGTCAACTCGGTGCTCGCGACCCCGTTGACGCACGACGACATCGAGGGCGTGTACGCGGGTTTGCGGCCGTTGCTGGCAGGCGAGTCCGATTCGACCTCGAAGCTTTCGCGGGAACACGCGGTCGCCAGGGTCGCTCCCGGACTGGTCGCGATCGCGGGCGGCAAGTACACGACGTACCGGGTGATGGGCGCGGACGCGGTCGACGCGGCGCACGTGGACCTGCCCGGCCGGATCCAGCCGTCCATCACGGACAAGGTGCCGCTGGTCGGCGCCGACGGCTATCACGCGCTGGTGAACCAGGCGGACCAGCTGGCGGCCAAGCACGGCCTGCACCCGTACCGCGTCCGGCACCTGCTGGACCGCTACGGCTCGTTGGTGCACGAGGTGCTGTCGCTGGCCGCGGACAACCCGGAGCTGCTCAAGCCCATTCCAGCGTCGCCGGACTACTTGCAGGTCGAAGCCGTGTACGCGGCGTCGCACGAGGGCGCGCTGCACCTGGAGGACGTGCTGACCCGCCGCACCCGCATCTCCATCGAGTACGCCCACCGCGGCGTCGAGTCGGCGGAGGCGGTGGCGCGGCTGATCGCGCCGGTGCTGGGCTGGGACGACGACGCGATCAAGCGCGAGGTCGAGATCTACAACGCGCGGGTCGACGCCGAACGCGCGTCCCAGACCAAGCCGGACGACCAGGCGGCCGACGCCGTTCGTGCCGCGGCACCGGAAGCGCGGGCCCAGTTGGTCGAACCGGTGAGCTGACTTCGAGCACGGTGTCGCGTCCGGCGACCAGTTACCCGACGACGTCCTGCTGAGCGTGGATCACCTCGCCAACGTTCCGAGACGCGCCACTAGTCCGGCGGTGTGAACACGACCACGTGCGGCTCGTCACGGTGGAGCCTGAAGAACCGCCAGAGCTCCGTCCGCACCGAAGAGGTCAGTCTGAGCACCTCGATCCGGAAGCCGTACGAGAGCGAAATGGTCAGGTCGGCCCATGCGGTGACGTCGACAGATGTCACCGCGACCCGTCCGTCGGCCAGGAGCTCGTTCAGCCGTGCGACCCGGACGTCGAACCTGTTGGCGCCTTGCACGTCCCAGTCGAAGTCACCTTCGCCGGTCCAGCCCGGCCTCGGGCGGAACATGTCGGACGACCCGACGACGTACTGGTCGCCCTGCAACACCCGCCACGGGCACTGCACGTGCAGCGCGTACTCGGTGACCTCGCGCGGTTGGCCTCGGTGGTCGACCACCTCGCGAAAAGCGCCGAAGTGCAGGCAGCCCATGTCGCAGTTCCGCACGACGTCGAGCCACGGTTCGCCGACCAGTTGCTGCGCCGCAAGGCGCGCTGCCTCGATCTCGGACAGCGCGCCTTCGGTCGAATCGGTGCTCAGGCCAGCGCTGCCAGGGCCGTGTGAACCATCACGCGGACACCCACGAGAAGCGCGCGCTCGTCCAGGTCGAACGTCGGCTGGTGCAGGTCGCGCTGCTTCTCCTGGCCGTTCCACACGCCGAGGCGCGCGAACGAGCCGGGGACGTGCTCCAGGTACCAGCCGAAGTCCTCACCACCGGACGACTGCTCGGTGCCCGCGAGCGCGTCGTCGCCCAGCGCGGCCTCGATGCCGGCGCGCAGGATCTGGGTCGACTCGCGCTCGTTGACCACCGGCGGCACGCCGCGGCGGTGGTGCAGGTCGAAACCGACGCCGGTCGGGGCCAGCAGGCCGGTGACCAGGTCCTTGACCAGCGGTTCGAGCTCGGCCCAGATGTCGCGGTCGCCGGTGCGCAGCGTGCCGCGCAGCAGACCGTCCTGCGGGACGGCGTTGGGCGCCTCACCCGCGTGGACGGCACCCCACACCAGGACGGTGCCGGAGCGGGGGTCGACGCGGCGGGAGAGCATCGTCGGCAGGCCGGTGATGACCGTGCCGAGCGCGTGCACGAGGTCCGCGGTCAGGTGCGGGCGCGAGGTGTGGCCGCCCGGCGAGTTCAGCCGCAGCTCCAGCAGGTCCGAGGCGGAGGTGATGGCGCCGATCCGGGTGCCGATGCGACCGACCTGCAGGCGCGGGTCGCAGTGCAGGCCGAAGATCCGCTCCACGCCGTCGAGGCCACCGGCCGCGAGCACGTCGAGCGCGCCGCCGGGCATGACCTCCTCGGCAGGCTGGAAGACCAGGCGGACGCGGCCGGGCAGCTCGGTCGCCGACGCGAGCGCGAGAGCCGCGCCGAGCAGGACCGTCGTGTGGGCGTCGTGACCGCACGCGTGCGACACACCGTCCACAGTGGACGAGAACGGCAGGCCGGTGTTCTCGTGCAGCGGCAACGCGTCCATGTCCGCGCGGAGGGCCACGCAGCGAGGACCGTTGCCGATGTCGCAGATCAGGCCCGTGCCGCCGGGCAGCACGCGGGGCTTGAGGCCGACCTCGCGCAGCAGTTTGGCCACGAGCTCGGTCGTGTTGTACTCGCGCCGGGACAGCTCCGGGTTCGCGTGGATGTGGCGGCGCCAGGCGACGACGTCGGAGGCGTGCGCCTTCAGCCAGTCGTCGAGCCAGGCGGGGCCGCGGCCCTCTCCCAGATCATCCACAGGTGACATGCTCACCCCGGTGGGGTCGACGAGCATCTCGGTGGACGTCTGCACGGAGGAAGAGCCGGAAGGACGTGAGTCCAGAACCGTCATGCCGCACCTCCGCGGGCCAGCAGCCGTGCGCGCTGCTGGGAATCGGTGGCTGTCGCGATCGTCGTCCAGGCCATGGCAAGTGCTCCGTCGAGGAGCGCACGGTCGGCCGACGCCGAGGCACAGGCGGTCGCGAACTCTAGTTGGTGGTTCACCGCGTCTCCGCAGTCGATGGCGATGGTCGGGTGGATGGCGGGCAACACTCTTGTGACGTTGCCCATGTCGGTGCTCCCGATCTTCTCCCGCTGTTCCTGATCGGGTGAGAGCGGTCGTCGTCCCAGCTCAGTGGCCGCACGCCGGTAGGCGTCCGCGAGCCACGGGTCAGGAGTCAGCTCGGCGTAGATCGGTGAGACCTGCACGACCTCATGGGTGCAGCCGGTCGCGAGCGCGCCGGCTCGGAAACAGTCCCGGATCCGGTTCTCCAGGCGCTGCAACGATTCCAGGTTCTCCGCCCTCACATCGAACATCGCCGAGGCGCGGGCGGGTATTACGTTCGGCACGGTGCCGCCGTTGGTGACGATCCCCGTCACCATCTGGCCGGGCTCCAGGTGCTGCCGCAGCAGGCTGATCGAGATCTGCGCGACCGTCACCGCGTCCGCGGCGTTGATGCCGAGGTGCGGGGCGGCGGCCGCGTGCGACGGCTTGCCCGTGTAGTGCACTTCGAGGTCGGTGATGGCGAGCGACTTCGCGGCGCACGACTCGTACGGCGCGGGGTGCACCATCATCGAGAACGAGACATCGTCGAACACGCCCCGTTCGAGCAGGAGCACCTTGCCGCCGCCGACCTCTTCCGCCGGAGTGCCGATCACCTTCACGGTGATACCCAGTCGGTCTGCGATGTCACGCAGAGCGAGTGCGGTACCGACCGAAGCGGCGGCGATGACGTTGTGCCCGCACGCGTGTCCGACCTCGGGCAACGCGTCGTACTCGGCGCAAAGTCCCAGCACCAGCTCGCCGTCGCCGTAGGTGGCGACGAACGCCGTGTCGAGGTCGGCCACCCCGCGGTCGATCTTGAAACCCTCGCGGGCCAGCAGGGAGGTGATCTTCTCGACGCTGCGGTGCTCCTGAAACGCCAGCTCAGGCTCGGCGTGCAGGGAGTGCGAGAGGTCCAGCAGCGCGTCGGAGTACCGCTCGACGGTCGAGCGTGTGCTGATCTTCAAGTCGGTACTCATTTGCTCACCATCCTGCATCACCACCTGTGAGGCGCGGTGCGCTGATGATGATCAACCGGCTGGCCGGTCGCAGCGCTGCGCCGAGCGGCGAGCGAGTTATCGGTCTGACCGATCAACGATGACGCAAATGGTCGGCAAGCACGCTTAATTTTGACTATTACGTCCCACCACGTGGGACACGTCGTCCAGTGTTAACGACTAGCCCTTCTTGGCCGCCCGCTCCTTGCGCCACTTCGCCCACCGCTTCTTGTTGCGGTAGTAGACCAGCACGAACAGGACCAGCGCGATCCCGCCGATCCACAGCTTGCGCTTGGTCTCCTGGCGTACTTCAGGCGCCGGTTCCTGCGGCGCGTTCACGCTCGGACCCGGATTCACCGTCTGCGCAGCTGCCGCCACCGGCGCGTTCGGCGCCTCTTGCGCGGACGCCACCCCGGCGATCCCGAGAACGCTCATCAGCGCGAACACGCAGGCCAGCAGCAACCTCGACATGGCCTGAACTCTACCTCGAATACCACGATCGAAGGTCACCCAAACTAGTTACAGCGCTACCGAGCGTCCGATTGAAACGCCTGCAAAAGCTGCTCCGCGGCCAGCGTCGCGGTCAGCTCTCCCGACCTGACCTTCTCCTCCAGGGAGGGCGCGAGCGCGCGCACCTTCGTGCTTTCCCGCACCTGCCGCCACAGTTCGTCGTGGACCATCATCCAAGTCCACTCGACCTGCTGACGCCGACGGCGTTCGTCCAGTTCACCGGCGTCCCTCAAAGTGGACTGGTGTTCCAGCACGCGGGACCACAGCTCTTCCAGCCCGGCCCCGGTGAGTCCGGAACACGTCAGCACCGGCGGGTGCCACAACGCGTCCGGCGGACGGAGCAGTCTGAGGGCTCCGGCCAGCTCCCGCGCGGCCTTGCGGGCGTCCAGCTCGTGCTCGCCGTCGGCCTTGTTGACCGCGATCACGTCCGCGAGCTCCAGGATGCCCTTCTTGATGCCCTGCAGCTGGTCGCCGGTGCGCGCCAGGGTCAGGAACAGCGAGCAGTCCGTCATGTTCGCGACGGCCACCTCCGACTGCCCGACGCCGACCGTCTCGACCAGCACCACGTCGAACCCGGCCGCCTCGACCAGCACGATCGTCTCGCGGGTGGCCTGCGCGACGCCGCCGAGCGTGCCGGACGTCGGCGAGGGCCTGATGAACGCCTCCTGGTTGACCGACAGCCGGGCCATGCGCGTCTTGTCGCCCAGGATGCTGCCGCCGGTGCGGGTGGACGACGGGTCGACGGCGAGCACCGCCACCCGGTGGCCCTTCTCGGTGAGCATGGTGCCCAGCGCGTCGATGAACGTCGACTTGCCCACGCCGGGAACGCCGGTGATGCCGACCCGGATGGCGTTGCCCGACTTGGGCAGCAGCTCGATCAGCAGCTCCTGCGCCTTCGCGCGGTGGTCCGCTCGCGTGGACTCGACGAGCGTGATCGCCCTCGCCAGGACGCCTCGATTGCCTTCGAGGACGCCTTCGGTGAGCTCGGCGACGTCGATCACCCTACCCATGGTGCCCGAGCTGGCCTGCGAGTTTCACCAGAAGGTCCTTGGCCGCGTCCGCGATCACCGTGCCGGGCGGGAAGATCGCCGAAGCGCCCGCCGCGTACAGCTCGTCGAAGTCCTGCGGCGGGATCACGCCACCGACGACGATCATGATGTCCGCGCGGTCGAGCTTGGCGAGCTCCTCCCTGAGCGCGGGCACGAGCGTGAGGTGACCCGCGGCCAGCGACGACACGCCGACGATGTGCACGTCGGCCTCGACGGCCTGGCGCGCGACCTCCTCCGGCGTCTGGAACAGCGGGCCGACGTCGACGTCGAAGCCGAGGTCCGCGAACGCCGTCGCGATCACCTTCTGGCCGCGGTCGTGCCCGTCCTGCCCCATCTTGGCGACCAGGATGCGCGGACGGCGTCCCTCTTCCTCCGCGAACGCCTCGACGACCTCGCGGCAGGCGTCCACGTTGGACACTTGGCCGACCTCCTGGCGGTAGACACCGGTGATGGTGCGGATCTGCGCGCTGTGCCGGCCCCACACCTTGCCGAGCGACTCGGAGATCTCACCGACGGTCGCCTTGACGCGGGCGGCGTTGATCGCCAGCTCCAGCAGGTTGCCGCCGCCGGTCGCGGCGTTGGTCAGCTGCTGGAGTGCACTGTCCACAGCGGACTGGTCGCGCTCCTCCCTGAGCCTGCGGAGCTTTTCGAGCTGCTGTGCGCGCACGCCGGCGTTGTCGACCTTGAGGACCTCGATCTGCTCGTCGTTGGCCACCAGGTACTTGTTGACGCCGATGACGGGCTGCCGACCGGAGTCGATGCGCGCCTGCGTGCGAGCGGCGGCCTCCTCGATGCGCAGCTTGGGGATGCCCTCGTCGATCGCGCGGGCCATGCCGCCCGCCTTCTCGACCTCGGTGATGTGCTCCCAGGCCTTCTTCGCGAGCTCGTTGGTGAGGCGCTCGACGTACGCGCTGCCGCCCCACGGGTCGATGACACGCGTGGTGCCGGACTCCTGCTGCAGCAGCAGCTGGGTGTTCCGGGCGATGCGCGCGGAGAAGTCGGTGGGCAGCGCGAGCGCCTCGTCGAGCGCGTTGGTGTGCAACGACTGCGTGTGGCCCTGCGTCGCCGCCATCGCCTCGACGCACGTGCGCGCGACGTTGTTGAACACGTCCTGCGCGGTGAGCGACCACCCGCTCGTCTGGCAGTGGGTGCGCAGGCTGAGGGACTTCGCGGACTTCGGTTCGAACGTCTGCACGAGCTTCGCCCAGAGCAGGCGCGCGGCCCGCATCTTGGCGATCTCCATGAAGAAGTTCATGCCGATCGCCCAGAAGAAGCTGAGCCGCGGCGCGAACGCGTCCACGTCCAGGCCTGCCGCCTTGCCCGCGCGGATGTACTCGACGCCGTCCGCGAGCGTGTAGGCCAGCTCCAGGTCAGCCGTCGCCCCGGCCTCCTGCATGTGGTAGCCGGAGATCGAGATGGAGTTGAACTTCGGCATGTGCTGGGAGGTGAAGCTGAAGATGTCGGAGATGATCCGCATCGACGGCTGCGGCGGGTAGATGTAGGTGTTGCGGACCATGAACTCCTTGAGGATGTCGTTCTGGATGGTCCCCATGAGCTGCTCCGGCTTCACCCCCTGCTCCTCCGCCGCCACGACGAACAGGGCGAGGATCGGCAGCACCGCGCCGTTCATCGTCATCGACACGGACATCTTGTCCAGCGGGATGCCGTCGAACAGCGTGCGCATGTCGTAGATCGAGTCGATCGCCACGCCCGCCATGCCGACGTCACCGGCCACGCGCGGGTGGTCCGAGTCGTAGCCGCGGTGGGTGGCGAGGTCGAAGGCGACGCTCAGCCCCTTCTGACCGGCCGCGAGGTTGCGGCGGTAGAAGGCGTTCGACTCCTCGGCCGTCGAGAAGCCCGCGTACTGCCGGATCGTCCACGGCTGGTTGACGTACATCGTCGGGTACGGGCCCCGGAGGAACGGCGCGATGCCGGGGTAGGTCCGCAGGAAGTCCAGTCCGTCCACATCGGACGGTCCATACACCGGCTTGACCGCGATGCCCTCCGGCGTCTCCCACACCGGCAGGTCGGCCTCGTACTTCGCCGACGGGAGCGGGCCGAGGTCGATGTCCGCGAAGTTGGGGATCATCGCTCCACTCCCAGGAGGTCGAAGGTGTCGTTGAGGATTTCCAGCGCGGGGCAGCCCAGGTACACGAAGCCGTCCACGTTCGCATCGGTCTTCCCGCCCGCCAGGAGTACCCGTTCTGCGCCCGCTTTGCGCAGGGCTTCTTCCGTCGGAACGGCCTGGTCGGCGTAGCTGGTGTCGCTGCCGCAGATGACCGCGATCCTGGCTCCGGACGCCTTGAACTTCTCGACCACGTCCTCCGCGGACTTGGTCGGGCCCGCGTTCGGGGTGGCGAAACCGCCGGCGTTGAAGAGGTTGGCGGCGAAGGTGGCGCGGGCGGTGTGGGCCGCGACCGGGCCGAGGGTGGCGAGGAAGACCTGCGGCCGTTCGGGCTGTGCGTCGGCGAGGTCGCGCAGCTCCTCGAAGGCCTGGGCGTACCGGACCCGCGGCAGGCCGAAACTGTCAGACCCGCTTGGGAGGATTGGGATGGGGGGTGCATCCCCCCTGGGGGCCTGCGAATCCGAATCGATTCCGGAGGCGTGCCCGGCAGCGACAGGCCCGGCAGCGGCAGGCTCCCGGACCAGGGGTTCGCGGACGACCGGCTTCTCGGCCAGGTTCGGGAACTCGCTGACGCCCGTGATCGGGTCGCTCCGGTCGGCGAGCCGAGCCGAGCGCGCAGCCCACGTCGCCGCGATCCGGGAGGCGACCAGCTCCCGCGCGGCGAAGAACCCACCGGCGCGTTCGATCTCCTGGAACCACGACCACGCGGCAGCGGCCAGCTCGTCGGTCAGCTTCTCCACGTACCAGGACCCGGCCGCGGGGTCGATCACCTCGCCGAGGTGCGACTCCTCCAGCAGCAGGTTCTGCGTGTTGCGCGCGATCCGGCGGGCGAACTCGTCCGGCAGGCCGATCGCCGCGTCGAACGGCTGCACCGTCACCGAGTCGGCGCCACCGAGGCCGGCGGCCAGCGTCGCCACCGTGGTGCGCAGCATGTTCACCCACGGGTCGCGGCGGGTCATCATCGCGCTGGACGTCACCGCGTGCTGCACCTGCGGCACGTCCGCACCGGACACCTCGGCGACCCGCGCCCACAGCCGGCGCGCGGCGCGCAGCTTGGCGATGGTCATGAACTGGTCGGCGGTCGCGGCGTAGCGGAACTCCAGCTGCGCGAACGCCTGCGCGATCCCGAGCCCGGCATCGGTCAGCGCCCGCAGGTGCGAGACGGCCAGGGCGATCGAGGCGCCGAGCTCCTCGGAGTCCGAACCGCCCGCGTCGTGGAACGGCAGCGCGTCGACGACGACGGTCCGCAGGTTCGGGAACTGCTCGCTGGCCCGCCTGATGACGTCGAGAGCATCACCGGAAGGGGTGAGGGCGAGGTTGCCGCGCACCTCGTCGGCCAGCAGCGGCGCCTGGTCGTAGATCCGCAGCATCGTGCGCGCGGCCTCGACGTCCCCGTCGAGCACGATCGGTGCGAGGTCGAGGTAGACGCCGTCGAGCAACCGTTCCAGCGAGGACGCCGGGACCGCGAGCCACAGGGACGTGACGCCGCCCTCCAGGTCGTTCATCAGCGCGACCGGGTCGGGCACGGAGTGGCGCTGGCGAACGTCCCAGCCCTGCTTGACGGGCGCGAGCGCGTACGGCACCGGCAGCGCGTCGTCGAGGGTGTACAGCGGCTGCAGCTCGATGCCGTCGTACGTCTTCGTGATCAGCGACTCGAAGCTCGCGCCGGTCTTGCTCAGGACGGCGTCGACCATCTCGCGCCACTGTTCCCGCGTCGCTGCGGGGAACTCGTTCGGGCGGAATTCGGCGGGCAAGGCCAACTCCATCATGCGTTGCAGTGTTACCGACCAGTACCGGCACGGCTATGTGAGGTTCACCGCCGTTAACGATGCAGTGGGGCTCGCTTCAGTGTGTCAGGAAGAATCGGAGCGTGGACGAAGGTGACCTGAAGCGCCTGATCGCGGACCGGTACCGCCTGCTGCACGTGCTGGGTCAGGGCTCGATGGGCACTGTGTGGGCCGCGCACGACGAGGTGCTGGGCAGGCAGGTCGCCGTGAAGGGCATCCTGCACACCCCCGGCATGCCCGATGGCGCCGCCGACGAACTGCGGGAACGGACGATGCGCGAGGCACGGGCCATCGCCGCGCTCTCCCACCCGAACCTCGTGACGCTCTACGACGTCGTCCAGCACGACGGCGACCCGTACGTGGTGATGGAGCTGGTGCCGTCGCGCAGCCTGGGCGAGGTGCTGCAGGAGCAGGGCTGCCTCACCGAGAAGCAGGGCGCGGCGGTGCTGGACGCGGTCGCGGCGGCGCTGGCGGCGGCGCACCGGGCCGGGATCACGCACCGGGACGTGAAGCCGGGCAACGTGCTGATCGCCGACGACGGGCGGGTGAAGCTCACGGACTTCGGCATCGCGCGCAACGTCGCCGAGGCCACCATGACCGCGCGCGGCATCACGCTCGGCACGCCCGCCTACATCGCGCCCGAGGTCGCCCAGGGCGGTGACGTTTCCGAGGCGGCCGACCGGTGGTCGCTGGGCGCGACGATGTGGTCCGCGATGGCCGGTGAGCCGCCGTACGTGGGCAAGAACGTCATGCAGACGATCAACGCCGTGATCAACGGCGAGGTGCCGGTGCCCGCGGGCGCCGGGCGACTCGCGCCCGTGATCAGCGGGTTGATGCAGAAGGAGCCGTCGGAACGCATGTCGCTGGTCGACGTGCGGCGGAAGGTCTACCAGCTGCTGCCCGAGCCCGGCACCGACGCGTTCGAGGTGCGCGAGGCAGTGCCGCTGCCCGTGGTCGTGCGGCCGAAGCCGAAGATCGAACCGGACGCGCCGCTGGCCGAGGATCCGGGACCGCTGCCGTTCATGATCACCAAGCCGATCGCGCCGCAGCGTCGGCGAGGTCCGGTTGCCACGGTGTTTCTGCTGGTCGCGGCACTGTTGCTGTTCGTGGCGGGGTCGGGTGGCGGATTCGCTCTGATCCGGCTGGCGGCCGGGGCGTCGGTGCTGCCACCCACGCAGCAGACGGTGCAGACGCTGCCGACCCTGCCCACGTCCGCGACGCTGGAGCCGCGCACCGCGTCCGCCGTGACGGCGATCGGCGACCAGGGCGGGAAGTTCAAGCTGAACGTCGAGGCGAGCTGGTCGACCTACGCCGAGCAACGCGCGGCCGACAAGCTGATGCCCGCGTCCTCGGTCGTGCACTTCGTGTCGGACACCGGTGCGTACGAGGTCACGGTGCAGCGGTTCCCCGACTTCTACCCGAAGCGGTCCATCGGCGCCTACACGGCCAGCGTCCAGGCGCGGTGGCCGAACCGGTTCTTCGGCGGCGACAAGGTGCTGACGCCGAACCTCGCGGGGCCGCGCACCGAGGACAGCATCCAGTTCATCTACAAGACGGTGGAGGGTGACGAAGCCAACGCGCTGAGGAGGTCGCACTTCTCCCGCGTGCTGCCGTTCGGCAACGACCTGTGGGTGGTGGAAGTGGTGGTGCCCACAGAGCAGGAGGACGAGGCACGCGTGCGGCTGTTCGACGCGATCGCCTCCACGTTCGCCCCGGTTTAAGCTCTCGCGGTGACTCCAGAAGAGCTGGCCGGCAAGGCCGCGGAACAGATCCAGAGCCGCACCGGCGTGGCGAAGCACGACATCGCGATCGTGCTCGGCTCCGGCTGGCGGCCCGCCGCCGACGTGATCGGTGAGCCGATCACCGAAATCCCCGTCGGTGAGCTGGAGGGCTTCGAGGCGCCGACCGCGCTCGGCCACGGCGGCACCATCCGTTCGGTCGAGGTGGGCGGCAAGAAGGTCCTCGTCGTGCTCGGCCGCACCCACGGCTACGAGGGCAAGGGCGTCCAGAAGGTCGTCCACGGCGTGCGCACCGCCGCGGCCGCGGGCGTGTCGACGATCGTGCTGACCAACGCCGCCGGTGGCCTGCGGCAGGGCATGTCGGTCGGGCAGCCCGTGCTGATCTCCGACCACCTCAACCTGACCTCGCTGTCGCCGCTGGTCGGCGCGCGGTTCGTGGACCTCACGGACCTGTACTCGCCGCGGCTGCGCAAGCTGGCGCAGGAGATCGACCCGTCGCTGGAAGAGGGCGTGTACGCGGGGCTGCCCGGCCCGCACTTCGAGACGCCCGCCGAGATCCGGATGCTGCGCACGATGGGCGCGGACCTGGTCGGCATGTCGACCGTGCACGAGGCCATCGCCGCACGCGCCGAGGGTGTCGAGGTGTTCGGGCTGTCGCTGGTCACGAACCTCGCGGCGGGCATCACCGGCGAGCCGCTGAACCACCAGGAGGTGCTGGACGCCGGTGCCGCCGCCGCAGAACGCATGGGCACCCTGCTGCGCGAGCTGGTGGACCGGGCATGAGTTTGACGCCGGCACTGCGTGACGCGACGTTCCGGTGGATCGCCGACGACCCCTCCGACGCGACTCGGACCGAGTTGCAGGGCGTGCTGGCGCGCGCGATGGGTGGCGACCCCGCCGCGGTGGAGGACCTCCAGGACCGGATGGCCGGGCCGCTGACGTTCGGCACCGCCGGGCTGCGCGGACCGGTCCGGGCGGGCACGAACGGCATGAACGTGGCCACGGTGGTCCGCACGACCGCCGGGCTGGCGTCGTGGCTCGGGACGTCCGGGCTGGTGTTCGTCGGGCGCGACGCCCGGCACGGGTCGGAGGAGTTCGCCACCGCCGCCGCCGAGGTGATGGCGGCCGCGGGCTTCGACGTGCGGATGCTGCCCGGGCCGTTGCCGACGCCGGTGCTGGCGTTCCTGGTGCGCAAGCACGGCGCGGTGGCCGGGATCCAGATCACCGCGTCGCACAACCCGCCCGCGGACAACGGGTACAAGCTCTACCTGGCCGGTGGTTCGCAGATCGTGCCGCCGTCGGACGGGGAGATCGAGAAGGCGATCGAAGCCGTTCCCGCGGCCGTGTCGGTGCCCAGGTCCGGCCGCTGTTCGGTCGTGCCCGAGGCCGACATCGACGCCTACCTGGAGCGGGTGGCGTCGTTGCCCCGCCAGAACGCGCGTGGACTGAAGATCGCGTTGACGCCGATGCACGGCGTGGGTGGCGCGTTTGCCGTGGAAGCGTTGCGGCGCGCGGGTTTCACCGACGTGCACGTGGTGCGGTCGCAGGCGGTGCCGGACCCGGACTTCCCGACCGTGGTGTTCCCGAACCCCGAGGAGCCCGGCGCGTCCGACGAGCTGCTTTCCCTTGCGGCGTCGGTGGAAGCGGACCTCGCGATCGCTTTGGACCCGGACGCCGACCGGTGCGCGCTGGGTGTTCGCGACGGCTCGTCGTGGCGGATGTTGCGCGGCGACGAGACCGGCGTGCTGCTCGGGTCGCTGGTGCTGTCGACCACCGAGTCCGCGGACCCTTTGGTGGCAACGACGATCGTGTCTTCTTCTTTGCTGAAGTCGATCGCTGCCGCGCACGGTGCCCGGTACGCGGAGACGTTGACCGGCTTCAAGTGGCTGGCACGGGCCGGCGAAGGCCTGGTCTTCGCCTACGAGGAGGCACTCGGCAACTGCGTCGACCCGGAGTTCGTGGCGGACAAGGACGGCATCTCGGCCGCCGTCGTGGCCGCGGACCTGGCCGCCGGTCTGAAGGCCTCCGGCCGCACGTTGCTGGACGCGCTGGACCAGCTCGCGCTCGACCACGGCCTGCACCTGACCGACCAGGTCTCCTTGCGGTACACCGACTTGTCGCTGATCGGCGCCACGATGGCCCGGTTGCGCGCCACGCCTCCCGACGACTTCGCCTCGGAGGACCTGCTGCCCGGCGCGGACGTGCTGCGCTGGACGGCCGACGGCGTGCGCGTGATCGTGCGCCCGTCCGGCACCGAACCGAAGCTCAAGGCGTACCTGGAAGTCGTCGAGCCGGTCACGGACGGACTGGAGTCCGCCCGTGAGTCAGCTCGGCGACGGCTCGACGTGCTGCGGGAAAGGGTTACCGAACTGGTCAGCTAGACGGTCAGCCCGACACGGCGATCATCAGGCAGACCACGGCGAGCGCGAAGCCCCCGCCGGCCACCCAGAAAGCTCTGCTGGTCGGCGGGGCGACCGCCCTGCGGCGCCCCTCGGTGACCGCCGCGACGGCGATCCGCCCGAAGATGTACGCGATCGTGCAAAGCCCCACGCCGAGTCCGAGCAACATCGTGTTGACGTCCCACGGGCTGTGGTCGAACCCCGGCCACAGCGACGCGAAGAGGGGCCCGATCCCGATCATCCCGATGGCGATCGCAAGGCCGAAACCCCAGGTGATGCGACGCTGACGAGGACTGGTTGTCATAAGGGCGGTGGTCTTCATGGTCCCTCCTGTGTACACCCACTAGGACGTCTCACGAACCTCGGGGTTCCGCTTCCGGAGCAACAGAAACGCCTGCGGTCCGCCTTCGTCTGCACCCTTCTGACGTTGCAGCCGTGCCACTTCGTTGAACCCGGCTTCGGTGGCGTTGCGCACGGTTTCGTCGATGTCGTGCCAGTACACGTCGAGATCCACGTCGTGTCCGTACGCGTGGCTGAGGTGCCGCTTCCGATCCCCCAGCTTGAAGGCGTGCAACAGGTACCCGCCGGGTTTGACGACCCGGTGGAACTCCTGCCACGGCACGGTTTCCGCCGGCATGTGGACCGTGGAGTACCAGACGACCGCGCCGCCGAGGCTGTCGTCTTCGAGATCCAGGTTCGTGATGTCGCCCTGGTCGAAGTTCAGGTGCGGGTAGAGCTTTCGCGCCTGTTCGAGCATGCCGCCGGACAGGTCGACGCCGAACGCGTCGAGGCCGAGCTCGTGCAGGTGCTGGGTGATCCGCCCGGTGCCGCAGCCGAGGTCGCCGACCGGGCCTTCCGCCAGCTCCGCGAACGCCCGCATGATCGCGGCGTCGAGCGGGCGGCCGTCGTGCGCGTCCGGGATGAGGCGGGCGTAGCTGGCGGCAACGATGTCGTAGGAGGCGCGGGTCATGGTCGTCCATGGTGCCGCTCGTGGAGTACACGCGGCGTGACCTGGAGGACGACCGATCCCGACGGCGAGTGGTACTAAGGGGCCTCATGAGGCTGCTGATCGTCCACCACACCCCGTCGCCCGCCCTGCAGGCGATGTTCGAGGCGGTCGTCGCCGGTGCGACCACGCCCGAGATCGAGGGTGTCGACGTGGTCCGGCGGGCCGCGTTGTCCACAACCGCTGTGGATGTGCTGGAGGCCGACGGCTACCTGCTCGGCACGCCCGCGAACCTCGGTTACATGAGCGGTGGCAACGCGACGAAATAGCATTCACCGTTCGCCCTGGTCACGACCTCTTGGGAGCTTCGTGGCAGGGGTCCTAGATCGAGTCATCCGCAGTGCTTCGGCGGCGACCTTGAGGTCCTTCGCGCCCCCGCGCTCGTAGACGCGATGGAGAAAGCGCAGCTCGATCCAACGCCAGACAAGCCGAGACATGGCCGGTACCGCCACGGCTGCCGCAGCCCACCACACTGACATGACGACTCCACAACGAAGAAGCCCACCGGTGAGCACAGCGGGTCGTTGTGAGGCCGTATGCAGTTCATCAATCACCAAGAGCGTGGCCAGGACAACGCTGCCCTCTGCTCACGTCGGGTGGTAAGTCCGAGAAGGCTCGCGCCGCTCCAGTTGATTCTGGCGCTCTTCGCACGGGTGACTCTATTGACAGAGCCGCCTGATGTCAGTGCTCATCGCAGTTGCGGATCTACGATTCACCCGTCAGCGTGAGCACATGCCGCGCCTGCTGATCATCTACCACACGCCGTCGCCAAACATGCAGGCGATGTTCGAGGCAGTCGTAGATGGAGCGACGACCCCAGAGATCGAAGGCGTGGAGGTCGTACGTCGACCAGCCCTGTCAGCGTCCGTATCGGACGCACTCGAAGCGGACGGCTACATCCTCGGGACACCTGCCAACCTGGGGATGATGAGCGGCGCGCTCAAGGTGTTTTTCGACCTCGCCTACTACCCGTGCTTGGACGCCACGCGAGGACGCCCGTTCGGCCTGTACGTCCACGGCAACAACGACATGACCGGAGCGATTCGCGGCATCGAGTCGATCACCACGGGCTTGGCGTGGGAGAAGGTGACTCCGAACGTCAGCGTGACCGGTGAGCCTTCGAAGGACGACCTACGCGCTTGCTGGGAACTTGGAGCGACTGTGGCAGCCCACCTCTCCAGCTAGCAGCACCAGCGTGCCTGCCGAAGAAGCGGACCTTCAGATGACAACATGACGCGATGGCTGCTGACACGCTAACCACCGTCGCCGCATTCACTGCCGCCTTCTTCTCACTCGGTGGAGCCGCTACATCGGCAATCATCGCTAGCAGGACCCAAAAGAGTCAGTGGAAACGAACGACAACTGTTGAAAAAGTCGCTAAATTCCTCGACCACCTTGACCTAATAATCGTCAAGATGCACGAACTGTCGAAGGTTACAGCCGAGTACGAGCTTCGGCTACACCAAGGAGAAACCGGAGAGACTGAAGCCAGGGCGCGGCAGTCAGCCGCACATGACGAGGTCACCGACCTAGACAACATGCTTCTTGCGCGCATCTCAGAACTGGAGCTTGTGGTTGGCAGCAAGAGTGTAGAAGCAGCATTCAAAATCCGAGGAATCGTACGTTCTGCAACTTGGACAGCGCGGCCAGCAGGCGGAGCCAACAACAAGAGTGGCATGATCGTGCAGTATCTCGAAGGGATGACTGAAGCACGGAACGAGCTAGTTCGGTCAGTCAGAAACGATCTCGGCCTGCCCGCGAACAAGTTCTCCAAAGAGATCGAGCGGCATCAGTGGTAGCCATAACCAAGCCGGGCGCACCGTGACCGTCACGGCCGCAGCAGGCTCTCCAGGAGGCTGAAGCGGTCATCCGTCCTCGCGGATGGCATTCGCGATGCGAATCCTCTGGCCCGACCGAGCGTGTCTCGCGCGGCGTCGAGCGCACCGACTCGTGCGTACGACTCCGCGAGCCACGAGAGGTAGAGCGCCACTTCGCGTGAGTGCTCCTCCGGGTAGGTGGCGACGGCCGCCGACAACAGCGGTTCAGCCTTGCCGGGGTCGCCCAGCTCGATCATGCAGCGCCCGGCCATCACGTCGATTTCGGCTCTGTTGAGCCAATAAACCCACTCAGGCTCTTCAATGCCAGGCGACCGCTGTTCGTACGCGTCGTCCACGGCATCGAGCACACGGCGCGTTCCGTCGTGGTCCTTCGTCTTGGCACTCGCCCACGCCACCCGCTCCAACAGCAGCGCCCGAACCACAGGCGTGGCATCTCGTGCACCCTTCACCGCAGACCGCGCCAGCAACAGCGCATCGTGCGGGTCGGCCACGTTCGCGATCTGGTAGCTCAGTGAGGAAAAGAGTTGTGCGCCAAGGGAATCGTTGCCCGCCTCGGAAGCCGCGGACACCCCACCGAGGTAGAGCCGCTGAGCCTCCGCGTACTTCCCCGCGTCCGATGCGACCCACCCACCGAGTTGGGCGAGTTCACCCGTCGCGGTCAGCAACCTCCGCCCCGTGACTTCGGAGTAGGAACCGTTACGTACCAACGACTCCGTCTCGGAAAGCTCCTGCCGCACAGCGGGCAACAGGTCCGTACTTCCAACCACGTCGTCCAGGTGCCGCAGCTCGACCACACGAGCCTCTACGGCGTCCGCAAGGGAGTCACCAACCCTGCGGCCGGAACGGCTCTGCACGGCAATCGGAGAATCCGAGACAAGCCACTCGTGCGCACGGCGCACAGGATCGCTGCCCAGCGGCACGCCAAGAGCCTGTTCGTAGGCGGTGACGTCGTCCGGGAGCAGCCGGCGCTTGCCGTTCTCGATCAGGCTCAGGTACGGCTTGCTGTAGTGGGTGAGCTGAGACATCCGGGACAGGCTGAGTCCGGCCGCCTCGCGCGCTGCCCTGAGGGCATCACTCAGCTCCGACACGCCCGCTCCTGGTCCGCGTTGTCAACTCTTGTAAACGCGTTGATCAGCATAAACACCGTTTGATCCCGGTAGGAACAGAAGGCAGCCAGATCCACCGGGGAGGTTCACCCGCCATGAGCACGATCTACAACCCGTTCTCGCCTGAGTCGGTCGCGGTGAGCCGACTGACAGCGATGGGGTTCGTGGGTCGACGGCTCGGCGAGTTCGACGCTGAGCCGGAGAGCCTGGTCTACATCCGCCAACTCAAGGTGGACATCCGCGACCTGGTCCGCGTCGTCGGGCCGGACGAGTGCGAAGCAGTCCGCATGGTCGGCAGTTCTGTGGCGTTGCAGACCTACGGGTCAGTTGCTGAGGTAGTCGCCCGGATCGCGCTCACGTGGCCCGAGATGCCCACCGCCCGAGGAGTGGTGTCGGCATGAACTGGGGCTTGGAACAGACCATCGGCGCGATCCTCGCCGCACTCTCGTTCGCCTTCATCATCGGCGTCGTCATCTGGGATCAGCTCAAAGACCGATGGCCGTTCGTTTATCGCTTCCCGTGGACGTGGTGGAGGCGGCGACCGAGGCGCCGATAGCGCTCGGACCAAGTCACGAACGAGGGGGAATCATGGATCAGCAACTCTTCCTTCGGCCGACCTCGGTCATCATGCAGCCGGAGACGCTGTGCAATCTTGACTGCACCTACTGCTACCTGCCGTTCCGGCACGAGCGGAACACCATGGCGCTCGCGGTCGCACAAGCCGTAGCCGAATCAGTCCGCCCGTGGGCAACGTCCGGCACGGTCGAAGTGTGCTGGCACGGCGGAGAGCCGCTGGCGACCGGTCGCGCCCACCTCGGGCGGCTGATGGACGCGTTCGCGGGGATCGACGTGAAACACGTGGTTCAGACGAACGCGACGCTGATCGACGAGGCCTGGTGTGAGTTCTTCGCAGAGCGGGACGTACACGTGGGCGTCAGCATCGACGGCCCGCCCGCCGACAACGCGAGCCGTGTAGACCGACGGCAGCTGCCCACGCAGGCGAAGGCATTGCGCGGCATAGAACTTCTCCGCGCTCACGGTCACGAGGTGCACGCCATCGCGGTGGTGTCCGATCCCACGCCCGAGCGTGCCCGCAGGCTCTACGCCTTCGCTGTGGAGTGCGGAATCGCGCATCTCGGCGTCAACATCGAAGAGCAGGAAGGCGTCAACGTCTCCACCAACGCCCACCGCCAAGACGTCGTAACTGACTTCTGGACGACGCTCGCGGCGAGTTGGCGCGAGAACCCCGCTGTCCGCGTCCGAGAGCTTGAGCGGGCTCTCAGCTATGCAGGTGCGGTGCTTAGGCGTGACAGCGCCACGCACCGCGATGGCGCACTGTTCGATCCCCTGCCGACTGTTGGCTACGACGGCTCGGTAACCCTGATCTCGCCTGAACTCGCAGGCTTCAACTCGAAGCGCGGCACATTCTCCAGCGGAAACGTACTGCAAAGCACACTGAACGAGATCATCGCGCGATCGGCAACCGAAGACTCCTGGATCTCCGAGTTTTCCCAGGGAGTCAAGACCTGCCAGCTCACATGCCAGTACTTCGACTTCTGTGGTGGCGGGCATCCGGCGAACCGTTACTTCGAGCACGGCCGCATGGACGGAACTACGACCAACTACTGCCGGAACAGCAAGATTTCGCTACTGGAGGGAGTGCTGCGCCTTGACCAATCAACAGCTACTGGAGACCAGGATCCTGGAGTGTCGAACGATGCTCGTGGACCTGCTGACCAGGACCGGTCAGCTACCTACGCGGATCAACGCTTTTGACAATGACCCCACGTGGGACAACGTGACCGGAGGCGGCGGCTTCGACAATCGGCCCACGTGGGACAACTGGGACAAGAAATAGCTAGCCCGCGACGGTCAGGCCAGCCTCCTTGGCGAACTGCGCACCGAGGAAGCTGGCCTGCACGGCTTCGATCCTCGCGCCTCGCAGCGTCAACAGCCCGCTGACATCGCTAAGCCTGGAGGTCGTGAGGTCGCAACCACCCGCGCGAGTGGCCTCAAACTCAACTTGAGGCATCTCGCATTCATCAAAAACCACGTTGGAAAGATCTCCAGCGAACACGGCTTCACGAAATGAGCATCGACGGAATATGACCGCGTTCTTGACCTGATCAATCCTGAAGGTCGCGTAGTCGAACCGGCAGTCCTCCGCGTAGATATCCCAAGCTTGTCCCAATGAGACTCGAAGCCCGATCGCCTGACAGCGAAGGAAGTCCACCCTCCGCGCGGTCACGTCAGCAAGAACCGCGTTCGCCAAGTTCACTTCTTCGAACCTGACATCCGAAAGTTCGAGCGGAGCAAGGCGCGACTCGGACAGGTCTACATCCGCCACGAGCGCGACAGAAATGGATCCCTCCCCAGCGACGCCCGACTGATCACCCTGCTGGACCCGAACTGTTTCGAGCTCGAAGTCACCACGGAACGCGGCCACTTCGTCCGCAAGGTCTTCTTCCTCGAACGACGGCCGCTGAATTGTCTTGCCCGCGACTTTCAGGAACTCCATGCATACACAGTAGCGCACTCAACGAAGTTGGACACAAAAAATCCCTCCGCGCGAACAATGTCGCACGGAGGGCTCAGCTGCGCTTTCTAAAGCAGGTAGATCAGCGGGACGAATTCTCGCGCCCGGCCCACTCGGGCAAGACTGCGCATCGCAACAGTGGTCTCGCCGTACGCGGGCGTGAGCACCGGTCCCAGCTCCACCACTTCGAACCCGGAGAGGGTGCGGACGTGGTTGCCGTCCGCGTCGCGTGTCCAGTGCTCACGAGCGGAGTGGAACGTGAACGAGGAACCTGCGAGGACGCCTCTCCCGACCAGCTCGGCTACGTCTCTACCGACCTGGGTATCTGGGAGAGCGATCGTGTAGTGCACGCCGCGCTCATCCTCAAACAGGTTCAGCCCCGCACCTTGGCGCGCGAGCGGAGCATGGGGGTTGTGGTTGAAGGTCGCGACGATGCGTCCGGAGTTGAGTGCCCTGCGGCCAGCGCCAGGCGTGATGATCTCGCGGAAGCCTCCGAGATCGGAGGAGAGCGAGTTGTAGACGATGGCGGTACCCCGGAGCACGGGGCCGCTGTCGCCAACGTGGAGACGAACCGTGGCCAGTTGGTCACGGCGTTCCAGTTCAAGAGCCAAGGGCAGCGCTTCCTTGCTGCTTACTGCCTGTTCACGAGCGTTCCGATGCCCTCAGCGCGTCTTAACGACCTGTTCACGACCTGCGGAATCACTCGCGCAACGGCCGGAACCTGCTGTGACGCACGGGAAAAATCGCGCTCGCACTCAGGGCGCGTGAGAAGAGGGGACGGGGTGTTCAGGCAGAGCGGTGGTCCTGAACTTCTGGACCGGCTCCCCCGCTCACGGAGCAGCGATGCCAGCCAGACGGCAGATCGCCTTTGGCTGCACAGGCGCGATCGTCGCGCGGAGGATGCAGCGAACGCCAAGACCGTCGTTGAAGAACGCCGTCTGATCGGAGATGCGGAACGCCGCCGACTTCCGGACGACAGCCCAGATCGTTGACGGGTCGTAGACCACGGCGTCAGTCGCCGGGACGTACTTGGTCGTGTAGACGGGCACACCCAGCAGCGACCGCCGAACACCAGTCGTCGGCGAACCAGCCGACTCCACACAACACTACTTCTTCGCGGTATCAGGTGCGTTGAAGCACTTCTTCGACACCGTCTACTACCCGTGTCTCGACTCCACGCGCGGCAGGCCGTTCGGGCTTTACGTGCACGGCAACAACGACACGACGGGTGCGGTGCGCAGCGTGGAGACGGCCACGACCGGGCTGGGGTGGGAGAAGGCGGCCCAGCACGTGGTGGTCACGGGTGAGCCGGGGAAGGCCGAGCTGGAGGCGTGCTGGGAGCTCGGCGCCACGGTCGCGGCCCAGTTGTCCACATGAACCCAGGGTTGTCCACAGGTTCTTGTCCCCAACCTGTGGACAACCCTGGGGATATCCTCGAACGTATGTTCTAGCGGCCCACTGCGCTCATGTCCGGGTAGCGGTCACCGGCCACCGCCGACGCGGGCACCGCGGCCTCGATCGCGGCCAGGTCGTCGGCGGACAGCGACAAGGACGCCGCCGCGACGTTCTCCTCCAGGTACTTGATCCGCTTGGTGCCCGGGATCGGCACGACGTCGTCGCCCCGGTGCTGCACCCACGCCAGCGCCAGCTGGCCCGCGGTCACGCCGCGCTCGGCGGCCAGCGCGCGCAGCTCCTCGACCATCTTCAGGTTCGTGTCGAGGTTCGCGCCGGTGAACCGCGGCTGCGCGACGCCGCGGAAGTCGCCCTCGCCGAAGTCGGCGGCCGAGGTGAAGCGGCCGGTCAGGACGCCGCGGCCCAGCGGCGAGTACGGCACCAGGCCGATGCCCAGCTCGCGGGCGGTCGGCACGATCTCGGCCTCGATGTCGCGCGACCACAGCGACCACTCGCTCTGCAGCGCGGTGATCGGGTGCACGGCGTGTGCCCGGCGGAGGGTCTCGGCGCCGGCCTCGGACAGGCCGAGGAACCGCACCTTGCCCTCGGTGACCAGCTCGGCCATCGCGCCGACCGTCTCCTCGATCGGCGTGTCCGCGGGCACCCGGTGCAGGTAGTACAGGTCGATCACGTCGGTGCCGAGCCTGCGCAGGGAACCCTCGACCGAGGACCGGACGTACTCGCGGTCACCGCGGACGCTGCGGGTGCCGCCCGGCTCGCGCACGATGCCGAACTTCGTGGCCAGGACGACGTCCGAACGACGGCCCGCGATCGCCCGGCCCACCAGCTCCTCGTTGACGTGCGGGCCGTACATGTCGGCGGTGTCGAGCAGCGTCACGCCGAGCTCCAGGGCCCGGTGGATCACCGCGATCGACTCCGCCTCGTCGCCGGCGCCGTAGAACTCCGACATCCCCATGCAGCCGAGCCCCTGCGGCCCGACTTCCAGCTGTCCCAAGAAACGGCTCACGCCGTCGCCTCCAAGTCACGCTCGACCACCGCGTAGTGGTCGATCTTGTAGTCGAGCACCTCCAGGCACGTCTGCAGCTCCGCGATGCGGGAGCGGACGTCGTTGCGGTGCTCGACGAGGATCTGCTTGCGGCGGCCCGCGGTCAGGTCGCCGCGGTGCCTGAGCTGCGCGAACTCGCGCATCATGCGGATCGGCATGCCGGTCGTGCGCAGGCGCGTCACGAAGGCCAGCCAGCCGAGGTCCTCCTCCGAGTAGCTGCGGCGACCACCCGAGTCACGCGCGGGCGGGTCGACGAGCCCGATTCGTTCGTAGTAGCGCAAGGTGTCGATGGACAACCCACTGCGCTGCGCGGCCTGGGCTATCGAGTAACTCACGAGCTCGACGCTATGACCTAGAGCGCGCTCTAGGTCAAGCGGAATCCTTCGGGAGTCCCCACGCTTCGAGATGGCCCGCCATCTCCGGGACGTCGATCTTGTCACGACCGAGGGCGCGCACGAGTCCGAGCGCGTCGTCCTCGTCCGCGTCGATCCAGTACCCGTTGATGTCACACATCGTGACGGCGGAGACCCAGCCGAGCCGCCAGTTTCCCTCGACCAGGGGCCGGGTTCGCACGATCGAGTCGAGTAAAGCGGAGGACTTCAACCACAGCGTGTCGTAAGCCTCCACGCCGAGCACGGTGGCGCGAGGACGGTAGGCCGCCGTGTCCAGCAGGCCGATGTCCCGGACGACGAGGTCGCCGCCGGTCACGGCCGTGGCCAGCACTAAGAGGTCCCCGGCGTCGAGGTAGGAGATCACGGCACCCAGTTGATCACAGAGGTCTGACAGTTTCAGGAAGATCCGAGCCTATCCAAAAGACCTCGGTACTTCGGCAGGACCCGCCCGAGCACCTCGCCGAGCTTCTCCTCCTGCTGCATGCGCTGGTAGCGGTCCGCGATCGCGAGACGCACGACCTCCTGCTTGGAGCGACCCTCGGCCTGCGCCAGTTCAGCGAGCCGCAGGTTCTCCTCTTCGGTCAACCGCAAGGTCATCGCCATGCCAGCGACGGTACCAATGTGATACCACTCAGACCAGCGGCCGTTAGGATTGCGTGATGCCCCGGCCCAAGACCCACGACGACGCTCTGCGACGGCGTCTGCTCGAACGGGCGGGCGAGCTGCTCAGCACCGAAGGTCCCGAGGCGGTGAGCCTGCGCAGGGTCGCCACCGACGTCAACACCTCGACCACGGCGGTCTATTCCCTCTTCGGCGGCAAGCCGGCGCTGCTCGAAGCGCTCTACGACGAGGCGTTCAACCGGTTCGGCGCGCACCTCGCGGCGGTGCCGGTCACCGCCGACCCCGCGGAGGACCTGGTCCAGATCGGACTGGCGTACCGGCGCAGCGCGCTCGCGGACCCGCAGTTCTACTCGGTGCTCTACTCGAAGGTCGTCGAGCCGACGAAGGCGATGAGCCGCGCGGCGGGCAGGACGTTCGCACCGGTGATCACCGCGGTGCGGCGGGCGGTCGAGCAGGAGGTGTTCCTCGACGAGGACCCGGAGCAGATCGCGATGTCGATGTGGGGCATCGCGCACGGCCTGGTGAGCCTGGAGCTGGGCGGCAACCTGCCGCCCGGCATCGACGCCGCCGCCACCTACGAGCTGGCGTTGCGCGCGCACGGCAGGGGCTGGCTGGCGGAATCCGGGGAGGCGGCCGCCGCGAAACCTCCCCGGACCCGCTGAACTGTCCGATCCGGACAGTCCGTCTACTTCAAGGCACCGTGCAGGGCCTTGATCAGTTCGGCGTCGGCGGTGTCACCGTCGAGCGACCAGATCATCGCTCCGCCCAGACGACGGTCGTTGATGAAGCGAGCCTTGCGCTTCATCTCCACCGCGTCGTCGTAGGTCCACCACGTCGTGCCGTCGTAGATCCACGCGAAGCCGGCGCGCTCGTCGCGGTAGAGCTTGTACTTGGGTTCGGCCAGCTTCGGCTTGAGCGCGTGGAAGTCCTCGTAGCCCGCCTCGTACGTGGCCGGCGCCGGCGTGCCCGTGCCGAACAGCCCGTTGCGCGTGCCGGGTGCGACGCCGGTCCAGCCGCGGCCGTAGAACGGCACACCGAGCACGGTCTTCGAGCGCGGCGCACCCCGCGAGAGCCACGCGTCGACCGTCACCTGGGAGCTGAACTCGGACGGCGACGGGTCGCCTTGGGGCACGCGCAGCGCTGACTGCTGGTTCGCCGGCGGCTCCCACGCGCCGTGGTAGTCGTAGCCCTGCAGCGTGCCGAAAGTGAGGTAGCAGAACACCTTCGCCGCCTCGAAGCCGCGGTCGACCTGCACCGGGTCGGCGGGGAGGAACGCGGTCAGGTCGCGGTTCCAGCCCAGCTGCCTGCGGTACTCGGCGAGCAGCTTGGTGAAGTTCTGCTTGTCCTCGGGACGCACGACGTTGGGCGGCTCCGTGTTTCCGTTGCTCGCAGGCCATTCCCAGTCGATGTCGACGCCGTCGAAGATGCCCTTGGCGGCACCTTCGGGCAGGCCGGGCAGGTTGCCGTTGATCCACATGTCGACGCACGACTTCACGCTCGCGGCGCGCGACTCGGGCGTCAGCGCGGCGTTGGAGAAGTAACGCGAGCCCGTCCAGCCACCGAGCGAGATGTTGATCCTCAGCTTGGGGTACTTGGCTTTGAGCTGCCGGAGCTGGTTCAGGTTGCCCGCGAGCTGCCCGGGCTCGTCGGCCTTGCCGTTCACGGACTGCTCGGCGGTGTAGGGCATCTGCCAGTCGGCCCACGGGTCGGCGCTGACGCACTTGCCCGACTCGTCGAGGAAACCGAACGCGTAGTTGAGGTGCGTGAGCCGCGCGGCGGCCCCGCTGTCGACGAGGTTCTTGACCCGGAAGTTGCGGCCGTACACGCCCCACTGGATGAAGTACCCGACCGTGCGGGTCTTCGAGTACCCGTGGTGCCCACTGGTCTCGACGTCGGCGTTCGCGGGCGCGTGTGCCAGCGACGCGGACAGGGCGCCGACCGCGAGTGCGGCGACACCCCATCTCCGTCTGGACATGGTTCTCCTCAATCCGTTCGCGGCAGCGGCGGTGTGGTCCAGAGCACGTTAGCTCTGAGGTCTAGACCACTGCTACGGCCGATCGGAGGTATGTCCTAAACCGCCCCGTACAGACGGTCACCGGCATCGCCCAGGCCAGGCACGATGTAGCCGGAGTCGTTCAACCGCTCGTCCACCGAAGCGGTGACGAGCCGCACCGGCAGCTTCGAGTCCTCGAGGTGGTTGATGCCCTCGGGCGCCGCCAGCACGCACACCGCCGTCACGTCCGTCGCGCCGCGCTGGGTCAGCAACCGGATCGTGTACGCCATCGAGCCACCGGTCGCGAGCATCGGGTCGAGCACGAACACCGGGCGTCCGGCGAGGTCCTCCGGCAGCGACTCCATGTACGGCGTCGGCTGCAACGTCTCCTCGTCGCGCGCCAGCCCCACGAAACCCATCTGGGCGTCCGGGATCAGCTTGTGCGCCTGGTCCGCCATGCCCAGCCCGGCCCGCAGCACCGGCACGAGCAGCGGCGGGTTCGACAGCCGGTAGCCGGTGGTGCGGGCGACCGGGGTGTGCGTCCGGTCCTCCGTCAGGGGCGCCTCACGCATGGCTTCGTAGACCAGCATGACGGTGAGTTCCTGCAACGCGGCGCGGAAAGCGGCGTTGTCCGTGCGCGCGTCGCGCATGGTTGTGAGTCTCGCCTTGGCGAGTGGATGATCGACGACGAGAACGTCCATGCTCGACACCGTAACCGCTGGGAGGAGCTAGGGGTGTTCGAAGAGATCTACCGGGAGTCCCGTCAGCGCACGGTCGGGCTCGCGATGGGACTGAGTGCGGAGGAACTGGCCCGCACGGTGCCCGCCTGTCCTGAGTGGACCGTGCACCAGCTGATCGCGCACCTCGCGGGCGGGGCCTCGGACTTCACCACCGGACGGATGGAGGGCGCGCCGTCGGAAGAGTGGACCGCGCGGCACGTCGCCGAACGCGAGCACCTCTCCGTCGTCGAGCTCCTGGAGCAGTGGAACGCCGACGGCGACCGCATCGACGAGCTGGAGCAGATCCCGTTCCAGCTGGCCATGGACGCGATCACGCACGAGGCCGACCTGCGCGGGGCACTCGGTCGCGAACGCCTGCCGGACGCGGTGTGGCAGCCCACGCTGACGTGGATGTCCGTGCGCCGCCTGCCGGAGATCACCGCGAAGACGGACTTCGGCGAGTTCGGCGACGGCCCGATCACGCTGGAGGTCGAGGGCTACGAGCTGTGGCGGGCGTTCTTCGGCAGGCGCTCCCGCCGCCAGATGGAGTCGTGGCGCTGGTCCGGCCCGGCACCGATCGAGAAGATCCCGTTCTTCCCGTGCCGTGCCACGGACCTGACCGAGTGAACGCTGTTAACTGAAGAGGTGTAGGGTCGGCCGGGTGACAGACCACGTGCGCATCGGAGTGCTCGGCGCGGCCATGATCGCGCCGCCCGCTGTCATCCGCCCGGCCCGCTCCTCGACCGTCGCCGAAGTCGTGGCGGTGGCCGCGCGATCGCCGCAGCGAGCCCAGGCCTTCGCCGGCAAGCACGGCATCGCGCGCGTGCACGGTTCCTACGAGGACCTGCTCGCGGATCCCGCCGTCGACGCCGTCTACAACCCGCTGCCGAACGGCCTGCACGGCAGGTGGACGCTGGCCGCGCTGGAGGCCGGCAAGCACGTGCTGTGCGAGAAGCCGTTCACCGCCAACGCCGCCGAGGCCGCCACCGTCGCGGCCGCCGCAAACGCTTCCGGCCTGGTGGTGATGGAGGCGTTCCACTACCGGTACCACCCGCTGGCGCAGCGCGTGGACGAGATCATGCGCTCCGGCGTGCTGGGTCCGTTGCGGCACGTGGAGGCCTCGCTCTGCTTCCCGCTGCCGATGTTCTCGAACATCCGCTACGACTACTCGCTCGCGGGCGGCGCGATGATGGACGCCGGCTGCTACGCGGTGCACATGGCGCGCCTGCTGGGCGGTGAAGAACCCGAGGTGCGGTCGGCGCGGGCGTTGCGGCAAGGCCCGTCCATCGACAGGGCGATGCGTGCCGAGTTGCGCTTCCCCTCCGGCCACACGGGTTCCGTGCACGCGTCGCTGTGGTCGTCGACGGTGCTCAAGATCTCGATGAAGGCCGTCGGCGAGAACGGCACGCTGAGCGTCCTCAACCCGCTCGGGCCGCACGTGTTCCACCGGTTGTCGTTGCGGCTCAAGGACAGGAGCTCCGCCGAGACGTTCGGCCGGCGCCCGACCTACGCCTACCAGCTCGACGCGTTCACCGACGCGGTGCTGCACGGCAAGCCGTTCCCGACGACCGCGGACGACGCCGTGAAGAACATGACCGTGATCGACTCGATCTACCGGGCGGCCGGACTGCCGCTGCGTCAGCCGACCGCCTGACACCACCCGATCCGGGAGTGAAGAACCGGCAAAGCGACTCCGAAATGTCTCTCAACCAGTTGAGACGCGGAGGAGCGAACGGTGACGATCGAGCAGAAGCCCGTCCAGCAGCTGTGCGAGTCGCCGCTGCTCATCCTGGGCGTGTCGGCATCACTCGCCGTGGTGATCGGGGTGCTGCCGATGATGTGGGGCTACAGCCCTGCGCTCGCCTCGGCGCTCGGAGCTCTGCTCGTGCTGGCCTTCGCGATCACGGTGAAGTGCGCACCGAACCGCAGGTGACCGCTCTAGACTCGATCGGGTGAGCGACGAGCTGGTACCCGCTGACCAGAGCCACCTGCGCGCCTCCGACGCGGACCGGGAACGGATCGCCCAGGTGCTGCACAAAGCGACCGCCGAGGGCCGCCTCGACATCCACGAGCTGGACGAACGGCTCGCGGCCGTCTACGCCGCGAAGACCTACGGCGAGCTCGCGCCCATCACCGCGGACCTGGTGCTGAGCGGCCTGCCCCAGCCTCCGGTCGTGCCGCAGTACCAACAGGCCGTGAGCAACCGCATCGGCGGCGAACCCGGCAGCGCGACATCCGTCGCGTTCTGGTCCGGCGTCGACCGCAAGGGCCAGTGGGTGGTCCCTCGGCTGCACAACGCCGTCGCGGTCATGGGCGGCATCGACCTGGACCTGACCAACGCGAACTTCGCCGAGGCCGAAGTCACCATCAGCGTCTTCGCGTTCTGGGGCGGTGTCGACATCCGCGTGCCGGACGACATCAACGTGAAGGTCGACGGTTTCGGCTTCATGGGCGCGTTCGAGAACCGGGCGCCGGCGCGGCCGCACATCCCGGGTGCGCCGACGGTGCGCATCACCGGGCTCGCGATCATGGGCGGCGTCGAGGTGAAGGGACCGAAGAAAAAGAAGTCCCAGGTGCTGCGCGAACTGCTCGACTGAGATCGGGCCGGACTGTCGCGCTGACGAACGACTTCCGCTGGACGGGGCAGGGGGTTACCCTCCTGCGACCCCATGCCGTCCACCCGCGAAGGTCATGACGACTCCCTCTGACAGACCCGTGTTCGTTGATCCGAGCGGCCGCCGCCGCAAGGTGATGCGCATCGCCATCGCCACGTTCGCCGCCGGTGTGCTCGCCTACCTGGTGCTTCTCGTCGTGGCGCTCGCCGGTGGCCCGGTGAACCCGACGACGCTGCTGCCGATTCCCAAGGCCGCGGAGCCCGCGGTCATCACGACGTCGGACAGCCCGTCGTCGTCACCGGAAGCAACATCGTTGCCACGCAACGAAACCACCACGCCCCGAGTCACCACGACGACACATCCGGTGACGACCGCGGCCACCACGACGACCACCACTACCACCACCACGACGGCGGAGAACGGCAACAAGCGCACGGATCCGCCGGGTGCGTCGAACCGGCCGACCAGCCCCGGGCAGGGCAAGCCGTGAGGCCGCAACCGCGCGCCCACTGGGTGCTGCTGGCGCTCGGCATGGTGATCCTGCTCTGCGCGTTGCTGCTGGACACGTTCGTGGTCGGACGGGTCGGCCAGGGCGCCGCGCCCACCGCGGGACCCGCGACGACGGTGCCGGACTCGGTGCACCAGGGCGGGCCGCTGATCGGCAACACCGGATCGGGGCTCAGCTCGCGGAAGACGCCGGACCGCACGGTGGTGCTGACGTTCGACGACGGGCCGGATCCCGAGTGGACGCCGAAGATCCTCGACGTGTTGCGGCGCAACGGTGTCAAGGCCACGTTCTTCGTCACCGGCGCGTCCGCGGCGCAGCACCAGGACGTGCTGGCGCGCATCGACGCCGAGGGCCACGAGGTGGGACTGCACACCTTCACCCACGTCGACCTGGGCAAGGTCGGCGAGACGCGCACCCGGCTGGAGCTCGGGCAGACCGGACTCGTCGTGGCGAGCGGCACCGGGAAGTCCAGTCAGCTGGTGCGGCCGCCGTACTCGAACCAGCCGGACGCGGTCGACGACGAGGACCTGGTCGGCATCGAGCGGATCACCGCGGCCGGCGACCTGGTGGTGCTCTCCGACCTCGACAGCGAGGACTGGCGCAGGCCCGGCACCGACGCGATCATCGCGAACGCCACGCCGAAGGACGCCAAGGGCGCCGTGGTGCTGATGCACGACGGCGGTGGTGACCGGTCGCAAACCGTTGCGGCACTGGAGAAGCTGATCCCGAGCCTGAAGGAGCGCGGGTTCGCGTTCCAGACGACCGGCGAGGCCTTCGGGGTCCGCAACGCCGTCCGGCAGGCGACCGCGACCGAACGCGCGGAGGGCACGGCCGTGTCGCTGGCCGTGCGGTTCTCCAGGTTCGTCACGGAGCTGCTGACGTGGCTCGTCGTGATCTCCAGCGTGCTGGCGCTCGCCCGCGCCGCGGTGCTGCTGGTGACGACGGCGATCCACGCGCGGCGCAAGCCCGGCAAGCACGCGCCGCGGCTGCGCCCGCAGCTGGTGACGGTGCTGGTGCCCGCCTACAACGAGGAAGCCGGCATCGAGGCGACACTGCGCACGATCCTCGCGAGCACCAACCCGGTGCAGGTGATCGTGATCGACGACGGCTCGACCGACCGCACGTCCGAGGTGGTCAGGAGCCTGCACCTGCCGAACGTCTCGCTGGTGCGCCAGCGCAACGCGGGCAAGGCGGCCGCGTTGAACACCGGACTGCGGCACACCCGCACCGAGCTCGTCGTGATGGTCGACGGCGACACCGTGCTGGAACCGGAGACCGTCGCCAACCTCGTGCAGCAGTTCGCCGACCCCGCGGTGGGCGCGGTGTCGGGCAACGCCAAGGTGGGCAACAGGTCCGGGCTCCTCGGCCGCTGGCAGCACATCGAGTACGTGATCGGATTCAACCTCGACCGGCGGATGTACGACGTCATGCAGTGCATGCCGACCGTGCCCGGCGCGGTCGGCGGGTTCCGGGTCAGCGCGTTGCGCGAGGTCGGTGGCGTGCCGGAGGACACGCTGGCCGAGGACACCGACCTGACGATGGCGCTGGAACGGGCCGGCTGGTCGGTGGTCTACCAGGAGGACGCGCGGGCGTGGACCGAGGCGCCGGCGAGCCTCGGCCAGCTGTGGCGGCAGCGCTACCGCTGGTGCTACGGCACGTTGCAGGCGATGTGGAAGCACCGCGGCGCGATCTTCGACCGGGGCATGGGCGGCAAGCTCGGCCGCCGCGCGCTGCCGTACCTCTTCCTGTACCAGGTGGCGTTGCCGGTGCTGTCGCCCGCGATCGACGTGTTCGCGCTGCTGAGCCTGTGGACCGATCCCGGCCGCGGCGCGCTCGCCTGGCTCGGTTTCCTGGCGCTGCAGCTGGTTCCCGCGGTGATCGCGTTCCGGCTCGACGGCGAACGGCTGCGGCCGTTGTGGGCCGTCGCGCTGCAACCTGTCGTCTACCGGCAGCTCATGTACCTGGTCGTCATCCAGTCCGTGATCACCGCACTGGCCGGGGCGGTGCTGCCGTGGCAGAAGCTCAAGCGCACCGGCAGCGCGACGCAGGACGCGCCGGAACTGGACGAGACGACGGTGCCGCTGTACCGCGCCCAGCTGCGGCGACAGGGCGTCTGACCAGCACAAACGGCTTCACTTAGGACGGGCGTCCCATTCCGCTTAGACTCGCGGTCATGGCTGCTCCAACGACACTGCCGTCGGCCCTGGCTGACGCCGTGCGCGACGAATCGTCGCTGCGGCGGTTCCTGCACGGGCTCCCCGGCGTCGACCAGGTCGGCGTCGAGCAACGAGCCGCGGGCCTCGGCACGCGGAGCATCAAGAAGGCCGCCAAGCTGCACGCCATCGACCTGGCGATCAGCATGGTCGACCTGACCACGCTGGAAGGCGCGGACACGCACGGCAAGGTGCGTTCGCTCGCCGCCAAGGCCAAGCGTCCCGACCCCGAGCGGCCGGACGTGCCGCGGGTCGCGGCGGTGTGCGTCTACCCGGACATGGTCAAGACGGCCGCGGACGAGCTCAAGGGCACCGGCATCAACATCGCCAGCGTCGCGACGGCGTTCCCCAGCGGCCGCAGCACGATGGAGATCAAGCTGGCCGACACCCGGTTCGCCGTCGAGCAGGGCGCGACCGAGGTCGACATGGTGATCGACCGGGGTGCGTTCCTGAGCGGCCGCTACGGCGCGGTGTTCGAGGAGATCGTCAAGGTGAAGGAGGCCTGCGGGGACGCGCACCTCAAGGTCATCCTGGAGACCGGCGAGCTCGTGACGTACGACAACGTCCGCCGGGCGTCCTGGCTCGCGCTGCTGGCCGGTGGCGACTTCATCAAGACGTCGACCGGCAAGGTGCAGCCCGCCGCGACGCTGCCGGTCACGCACGTGATGCTGCAGGCGGTCAGGGACTGGAAGAACCAGACCGGAGAGCTGCGCGGCGTGAAGCCCGCGGGCGGCATCCGCAGCACCAAGGACGCGATCAAGTACCTCGTGGCCGTGCACGAGGTGGCCGGACCCGAGTGGCTCGACCCGCACCTGTTCAGGTTCGGCGCGTCGACGTTGCTGAACGACCTGCTCATGCAGCGGCGGACCCAGTTGGACGGCCACTACAGCGGCCCGGACTACGTGACGGTGGACTGAAGACATGTGGGAATACGCCCCCGCGCCCGAGTCGCGGGACATCGCGAACCTCAAGCCGAACTACCGGATGTTCGTCGACGGCAAGTTCGTCGAGGGCACCGGCGAGCCGCTCAAGACCATCAACCCGGCCACCGAGGAGGTGCTGGCGGAGGTCTCGACCGCGTCGCAGTCCGATGTGGACACCGCGGTCAAGGCCGCGCGCAGGGCCTACGACCGCGTGTGGTCGAAGATGCCCGGCAGCGAGCGCGCCAAGTACATCTACCGGATCGCGCGGCAGATCCAGGAGCGCGCCCGTGAGCTCGCGGTGCTGGAGTCGCTCGACAACGGCAAGCCGATCAAGGAGTCGCGCGACGTCGACGTGCCCACGGCGGCGGCGCACTTCTTCTACCACGCGGGCTGGGCGGACAAGCTCGGTTACGCGGGCTACGGGCCGGACCCGAAGCCGCTGGGCGTCGCGGGACAGGTGATCCCGTGGAACTTCCCGCTGCTGATGGCCGCGTGGAAGATCGCGCCCGCGCTGGCGTGCGGCAACACCGTCGTGCTCAAGCCCGCCGAGACCACGCCGCTGACGGCGCTGGTGCTGGCGGAGATCATCCAGCAGTGCGACCTGCCGCCGGGTGTCGTCAACATCATCCCCGGCGCCGGTGACGTCGGCGCGGCGCTCGTCGGGCACGGTGACGTCGACAAGGTGGCGTTCACCGGGTCCACCGACGTCGGCAAGATCATCCAGCGGCAGCTGGCGGGCACGAACAAGAAGCTCACGCTGGAGCTGGGTGGCAAGGCGGCGAACATCGTGTTCGACGACGCGCCGCTCGACCAGGCCGTCGAGGGCATCGTCAACGGCATCTTCTTCAACCAGGGCCACGTCTGCTGCGCCGGATCGCGCCTGCTGGTGCAGGAGTCCGTCGCGGACGAGCTGCTGGAGAAGCTGCACGCGCGGGTGAACACGCTGCGCGTCGGCGACCCGCTGGACAAGAACACCGACGTCGGCGCGATCAACTCGCGCGAGCAGCTCACCAAGATCAAGGAGCTGGCCGAGTCGGGCGAGGCCGAGGGCGCCCAGCGGTGGACGTCGTCGTGCCCGTTGCCGGACAAGGGTTTCTTCTTCGCCCCGACGGTGTTCTCCAACGTGTCGCAGGCGATGCGGATCGCCCGCGAGGAGATCTTCGGCCCGGTGCTGTCGGTGCTGACGTTCCGCACGCCCGACGAGGCCGTGGCCAAGGCGAACAACACCCCGTACGGCCTGTCCGCGGGCGTCTGGACGGAGAAGGGCTCGCGGATTCTCTGGATGGCGCAACGGATGCGCGCCGGCGTGGTGTGGTCCAACACGTTCAACCGCTTCGACCCGGCCGCACCGTTCGGCGGGTACCAGGAGTCGGGCTTCGGCCGTGAGGGCGGCCGCACCGGTCTGGAGGCCTACCTCGATGTCTGATCGCGTCTCGGTCGCGAAGACCTACAAGCTCTACATCGGCGGCGCGTTCCCGCGGTCCGAGTCGGGCCGCAGCTACCCGGTGACCGACTCGAAGGGCGCCTTCCTCGCCAACGCCGCGCAGGGCTCCCGCAAGGACGCCCGTGACGCGGTTTCCGCCGCCCGCAAGGCTTTCCCCGGCTGGTCGGGTGCCACGGCCTACAACCGCGGCCAGGTGCTGTACCGGGTGGCCGAGGTGCTGGAGGGCCGCCGCGAGCAGTTCATCAGCGAGGTCGCGGCCTCCGAGGGCGTGCCGGTGAAGAAGGCGCAGTCCCTTGTGGACACCGCGATCGACCGCTGGGTCTGGTACGCGGGCTGGACGGACAAGATCGCGGCCGTGCTGGGGTCGTCGAACCCCGTTGCCGGGCCGTACTTCTCGTTCTCCACGCCGGAACCGACGGGTGTCGTCGCGGTGCTCGCGCCGCAGCAGTCGTCGTTGCTGGGCCTGGTGTCCGTGATCGCGCCGGTGATCGCCTCGGGCAACACCGCGGTGGTCATCACCTCGCAGGAACGGCCGCTGCCCGCGATCACGCTGTCCGAGGTGCTCGCCACCAGCGACGTGCCCGGAGGTGTCGTCAACATCATCACCGGCCGCACCGCGGAGATCGCACCGTGGCTCGCGTCGCACGCCGACGTGAACGCGCTCGACCTCACCGGTGCGCCGGAGTCGTTGCGCGCAGACCTGGAGCGGTCGGCGGCCGGCACGGTGAAGCGCGTGCTGCGCAACAGGGCCGGCGAGGACTTCGCCGTCACGCCGGACCTGTCGCGCCTGCGCGCCTACCTCGAAACGAAGACCGTCTGGCACCCCATGGGCGTCTAGCCTGACACGATGAACGGCGCTTTTGTCCACCTGGTGTTTTAACGTCAGGTGAGTTTCCTTAGCGGGCCGTCGTGTCAGCGGCGGCCCGTTTCTTGTTGTGTGTCTTGGGTTTGGGTGAGCTGCGG